>NZ_JBJQJP010000026.1:0-56444 GCF_046487365.1 Escherichia sp. WS1451 | reverse complement strand
GCAGACGATGACGTCACTGCCCGGCTGTATGCGCGAGGTTACCGACTGCGGCCTGAGTTTTTTAAGTGACGTAAAATCGTGTTGAGGCCAACGCCCATAATGCGGGCAGTTGCCCGGCATCCAACGCCATTCATGGCCATATCAATGATTTTCTGGTGCGTACCGGGTTGAGAAGCGGTGTAAGTGAACTGCAGTTGCCATGTTTTACGGCAGTGAGAGCAGAGATAGCGCTGATGTCCGGCGGTGCTTTTGCCGTTACGCACCACCCCGTCAGTAGCTGAACAGGAGGGACAGCTGATAGAAACAGAAGCCACTGGAGCACCTCAAAAACACCATCATACACTAAATCAGTAAGTTGGCAGCATCACCGATGGTGCTTGCATATATATCTGGCGAATTAATGGATATTGCAGATGTAATATTCACAGGGATCACTGTAATTAAAATAAATGAAGGATTATGTAATGGAAAACTTTAAACATCTCCCTGAACCGTTCCGCATTCGTGTTATTGAGCCAGTAAAACGTACCACTCGCGCTTATCGTGAAGAAGCAATTATTAAATCCGGTATGAACCCGTTCCTGCTGGATAGCGAAGATGTGTTTATCGATTTACTGACCGACAGCGGCACCGGGGCGGTGACGCAGAGCATGCAGGCCGCGATGATGCGCGGCGACGAAGCTTACAGCGGCAGCCGCAGCTACTATGCGTTAGCCGAGTCAGTGAAAAATATCTTTGGTTATCAATACACTATTCCGACTCACCAGGGCCGTGGTGCAGAACAAATTTATATTCCGGTACTGATTAAAAAACGCGAGCAGGAAAAAGGCCTGGATCGCAGCAAAATGGTGGCGTTCTCTAACTATTTCTTTGATACCACGCAGGGCCATAGCCAGATTAACGGCTGTACCGTGCGTAACGTCTATATCAAAGAAGCCTTCGATACTGGCGTGCGTTACGACTTTAAAGGCAACTTTGACCTTGAGGGATTAGAACGCGGTATTGAAGAAGCTGGCCCGAATAACGTGCCGTATATCGTTGCAACCATCACCAGTAACTCCGCAGGTGGTCAGCCGGTTTCACTGGCAAACTTAAAAGCGATGTACAGCATCGCGAAGAAATATGATATTCCGGTGGTAATGGACTCCGCACGCTTTGCTGAAAACGCTTATTTCATCAAGCAGCGTGAAGCAGAATACAAAGACTGGACCATCGAGCAGATCACCCGCGAAACCTACAAATATGCCGATATGCTGGCGATGTCCGCCAAGAAAGATGCGATGGTGCCGATGGGCGGCTTGCTGTGCATGAAAGACGACAGCTTCTTTGATGTGTACACCGAATGCAGAACCCTTTGCGTGGTACAGGAAGGCTTCCCGACATATGGCGGCCTGGAAGGCGGCGCGATGGAGCGTCTGGCGGTAGGTCTGTATGACGGCATGAATCTGGACTGGCTGGCTTATCGTATCGCGCAGGTGCAGTATCTGGTCGATGGTCTGGAAGAGATTGGCGTTGTCTGCCAGCAGGCGGGCGGTCACGCGGCATTCGTTGATGCCGGTAAACTGCTGCCGCATATCCCGGCAGATCAGTTCCCGGCACAGGCGCTGGCCTGCGAGTTGTATAAAGTCGCCGGTATCCGTGCGGTAGAAATTGGCTCTTTCCTGTTAGGCCGCGATCCGAAAACCGGTAAACAACTGCCATGCCCGGCTGAACTGCTGCGTTTAACCATTCCGCGCGCAACATATACTCAAACACATATGGACTTCATTATTGAAGCCTTCAAACATGTGAAAGAGAACGCGGCGAATATTAAAGGGTTAACCTTTACCTACGAACCGAAAGTATTGCGTCACTTCACCGCAAAACTGAAAGAAGTTTAATTAATACTACAGAGTGGCTATAAGGATGTTAGCCACTCTCTTACCCTACATCCTCAATAACAAAAATAGCCTTCCTCTAAAGGTGGCATCATGACTGATCAAGCTGAAAAAAAGCACTCTGCATTTTGGGGTGTTATGGTTATAGCAGGTACAGTAATTGGTGGAGGTATGTTTGCTTTACCTGTTGATCTTGCCGGTGCCTGGTTTTTCTGGGGTGCCTTTATCCTTATCATTGCCTGGTTTTCAATGCTTCATTCCGGGTTATTGTTATTAGAAGCAAATTTAAATTATCCTGTCGGCTCCAGTTTTAACACCATCACCAAAGATTTAATCGGTAACACCTGGAACATTATCAGCGGTATTACCGTTGCCTTCGTTCTCTATATCCTCACTTATGCCTATATCTCTGCTAATGGTGCGATCATTAGTGAAACGATATCAATGAATTTGGGCTATCACGCTAATCCGCGTATTGTCGGGATCTGCACAGCCATTTTCGTTGCCAGCGTATTGTGGATAAGCTCGTTAGCCGCCAGTCGTATTACCTCATTGTTCCTCGGGCTGAAGATTATCTCCTTTGTGATCGTGTTTGGTTCTTTCTTCTTCCAGGTCGATTACTCCATTCTGCGCGATGCCACCAGCACCACTGCGGGAACGTCTTACTTCCCGTATATCTTTATGGCTTTGCCGGTGTGTCTGGCGTCATTTGGTTTCCACGGCAATATTCCCAGCCTGATTATTTGCTATGGCAAACGCAAAGATAAGTTAATCAAAAGCGTGGTCTTTGGTTCGCTGCTGGCGCTGGTGATTTATCTCTTCTGGCTCTATTGCACGATGGGGAATATTCCGCGCGAAAGCTTTAAGGCGATAATCTCCTCAGGCGGCAACGTTGATTCGCTGGTGAAATCGTTCCTCGGCACCAAACAGCATGGGATTATCGAGTTTTGCCTGCTGGTGTTCTCCAACTTAGCTGTTGCCAGTTCGTTCTTTGGTGTCACGCTGGGATTGTTCGATTATCTGGCGGATCTGTTTAAGATTGATAACTCCCACGGCGGGCGTTTCAAAACCGTGCTGTTAACCTTCCTGCCACCTGCTTTGTTGTATCTGATCTTCCCGAACGGCTTCATTTACGGGATCGGCGGTGCCGGACTGTGCGCCACCATCTGGGCGGTCATTATTCCCGCAGTGCTGGCAATCAAAGCTCGCAAGAAGTTTCCCAATCAGATGTTCACGGTCTGGGGCGGCAATCTTATTCCGGCGATTGTCATTCTCTTTGGTATAACCGTAATTTTATGCTGGTTCGGTAACGTCTTTAACGTGTTACCTAAATTTGGCTGATCCCTTCAAGAAGCCAGCCATTTCGCTGGCTTCTTGCCTGTCAGGAAATCACTTATGTCCAAATGGCAACTCGCCTGATTCTCCTTCACCACGTATGCTTTGCGTCACCTTGCTATCAGGACGCTTTAGCCCATGTCCCGCTTTTTGATTTGTAGTTTTGCCCTGGTTTTACTTTATCCCGCCGGGATTGATATGTACCTCGTTGGTTTACCGCGCATCGCCGCCGATCTCAATGCCAGCGAAGCGCAGTTGCATATTGCGTTCTCCGTTTATCTGGCGGGCATGGCAGCTGCGATGTTATTTGCCGGTAAAGTGGCCGATCGTTCAGGGAGAAAGCCTGTCGCCATACCCGGCGCGGCGCTATTTATTATCGCCTCGGTGTTCTGTTCACTGGCTGAAACCAGCACGTTATTTCTTGCAGGGCGCTTTCTACAGGGGCTGGGCGCGGGCTGTTGTTACGTGGTGGCGTTCGCCATTTTACGCGACAAACTGGATGATCGACGTCGGGCAAAGGTACTGTCGCTACTCAACGGCATTACCTGCATCATTCCGGTGTTAGCGCCGGTGCTCGGACACCTGATTATGCTTAAATTCCCTTGGCAGAGTCTGTTCTGGACGATGGCAACGATGGGCATCGCGGTACTGATGTTGTCTTTGTTTATTTTAAAAGAAACGCGCCCTGCGGCCCCCGCAGCTTCGGACAAACCACGAGAAAATAGCGAGTCACTGCTTAACCGGTTTTTCCTCAGCCGTGTTGTTATCACCACCCTCAGCGTTTCGGTGATCCTCACCTTCGTCAACACGTCGCCAGTATTGCTGATGGAAATCATGGGTTTTGAGCGCGGAGAATACGCCACCATTATGGCGTTGACCGCTGGCGTCAGCATGACCGTTTCATTCTCCACGCCGTTTGCGCTGGGAATTTTTAAGCCACGTACGTTGATGATCACCTCACAGGTGTTATTCCTGGCGGCGGGGATCACCCTTGCCGTTTCACCTTCCCATGCGGTTTCGCTGTTTGGTATCACGCTGATTTGCGCCGGTTTCTCGGTAGGTTTTGGCGTAGCGATGAGTCAGGCGTTAGGGCCGTTTTCATTACGCGCGGGCGTAGCCAGCTCGACCTTAGGTATTGCGCAAGTTTGCGGTTCGTCACTGTGGATTTGGCTGGCGGCGGTGGTTGGTATCGGCGCATGGAATATGCTGATCGGGATTCTGATTGCCTGTAGCATAGTGAGCCTGTTGCTGATTATGTTCGTCGCGCCTGGACGCCCGGTTGCCGCTCATGAAGAAATCCATCACCACGCTTGATCTCAATCTGCTGCTCTGTCTGCAACTGCTGATGCAGGAGCGTAGCGTGACCAAAGCGGCGAAGCGGATGAACGTGACCCCTTCGGCGGTGAGTAAGTCGCTGGCAAAGTTAAGAGCGTGGTTTGACGACCCGCTCTTTGTGAACTCACCGCTGGGGCTGTCGCCCACACCGCTAATGGTCAGCATGGAGCAAAATCTGGCGGAGTGGATGCAAATGAGCAACCTGCTGCTGGATAAACCGCACCACCAGACACCGCGCGGCCTGAAGTTTGAGCTGGCAGCAGAATCACCGCTAATGATGATCATGCTTAATGCGCTGTCGAAACGGATCTACCAACGTTACCCGCAGGCGACCATCAAATTACGTAACTGGGATTACGATTCCTTAGATGCCATTACTCGTGGTGAAGTGGATATTGGTTTTTCCGGTCGCGAAAGTCATCCCCGTTCGCGGGAGCTGTTAAGCTCGCTACCGTTAGCCATTGATTATGAAGTGCTGTTTAGTGATGTGCCCTGCGTCTGGTTACGCAAAGATCATCCGGCACTGCATGAAGCGTGGAATCTGGACACCTTTTTACGTTATCCGCATATCAGCATTTGCTGGGAACAGAGCGATACCTGGGCGCTGGACAATGTGTTACAGGAGTTGGGGCGCGAACGTACTATTGCAATGAGCCTGCCGGAATTCGAGCAGTCACTGTTTATGGCAGCGCAACCCGACAATCTACTACTGGCGACCGCGCCGCGCTACTGTCAGTACTACAATCAACTCCATCAACTGCCGTTAGTTGCTCTTCCTCTCCCATTTGATGAAATCCAGCAAAAAAAGCTGGAAGTCCCTTTTACCCTTCTGTGGCATAAACGGAACAGCCGTAATCCGAAGATCGTCTGGTTACGGGAAACCATTAAAAATCTTTACGCGTCGATGGCATAACCGAATCGTATGAAACGCGACCCAATTTCACAATGAAATGTAAAAAAGTTGTAATAAACTTATCTGAATCGAACTTTTAGTCGCTTTAGTCTGTCCATCATTCCAGTAAATGATTACTCTTGTATTCATAATGGACCATTAAGCATGGAGCGAAAAATGGCGACTCACTTTGCCCGAGGGATTTTAACGGAAGGACATCTGATTTCTGTTCGTCTCCCCTCCCAGTGTCATCAAGAAGCCCGAAACATTCCCCCTCATCGTCAAAGCCGTTTTCTGGCGTCCAGAGGTTTACTCGCAGAACTGATGTTCATGCTGTATGGCATTGGCGAATTGCCGGAAATCGTCACCCTGCCGAAAGGAAAACCGGTTTTCAGCGATAAAAATTTGCCTTCGTTTTCTATTTCCTATGCCGGGAATATGGTCGGCGTGGCGTTAACAACCGAAGGTGAATGTGGCCTCGATATGGAACTGCAGCGTGCGACGCGCGGGTTTCATAGCCCACACGCGCCCGATAACCACACCTTTTCCAGCAATGAATCGCTATGGATCAGTAAACAAAACGATCCTAACGAAGCGCGGGCGCAGCTCATCACGCTGCGCCGAAGCGTGCTAAAACTAACCGGTGATGTTTTGAATGACGATCCGCGCGATCTGCAACTACTGCCCATTGCCGGAC
Source organism: Escherichia sp. WS1451 (assembly GCF_046487365.1). Taxonomy (NCBI): domain Bacteria; kingdom Pseudomonadati; phylum Pseudomonadota; class Gammaproteobacteria; order Enterobacterales; family Enterobacteriaceae; genus Escherichia; species Escherichia sp. WS1451. The sequence goes on along the minus strand of NZ_JBJQJP010000026.1, from coordinate 50,308 downwards.
GCCTGAAATGTGCTCATGTAAATCATGTAGAAGCGTTATGCGACGCGGAGGACGTGCTGGTGTGGTCCGTGTCGGTCACGCCCACGATTGAAAAGCTCAGTGTCTGGGAGTTAGATGGCAAACACGGCTGGAAAAGCCTGCCCGATATTCACAGCCGCGCCAACAATCCTACCAGCCGGATGATGCGTTTTGCCCAGCTCTCTACCGTGAAGGCTTTTTCGCCAAATTGATAGACAACCACAGGAGTCATCATGTCTGAAAAATTGCAGGTGGTTACGTTACTGGGGAGCCTGCGCAAAGGCTCATTTAATGGCATGGTTGCACGTACCCTGCCGAAAATTGCTCCGGCGAGCATGGAAGTCAATGCGTTACCTTCCATTGCCGACATTCCCCTGTATGACGCTGACGTACAGCAGGAAGACGGTTTTCCAGCAACGGTTGAAGCTCTGGCGGAACAGATCCGTCAGGCTGACGGTGTGGTGATCGTCACGCCGGAATATAACTACTCGGTACCGGGTGGGCTGAAAAATGCCATCGACTGGCTTTCCCGCCTGCCGGATCAACCGCTGGCTGGTAAACCGGTATTGATTCAGACCAGCTCAATGGGCGTGATTGGCGGCGCGCGCTGTCAGTATCACCTGCGCCAGATTCTGGTTTTCCTCGATGCAATGGTGATGAACAAGCCGGAATTTATGGGCGGCGTGATTCAGAACAAAGTTGATCCGCAAACCGGAGAAGTGATTGATCAGGGTACGCTGGACCACCTGACCGGGCAATTGACCGCATTTGGTGAGTTTATTCAGCGAGTTAAGATCTAAATAAAAAACCCGCCAGCAATCATGCATGGCGGGTTTTTAACGTGCTATCGATTTTAGTGAGCGTCGATAAACACAATCTTCAGGATAAACAGCAGCGCAACGATGATTACGCACGGGCTAAGGTCACGCAGACGTCCGGTACCAATCTTCATCACGCAGTAGGAGATAAAGCCCAGCGCGATACCTTCAGTAATCGAGAAGCTGAACGGCATCATCACAGCGGTAATAAACGCCGGAACAGATTCAGTAAGATCCTGCCAGTTCACGCGAGCAAGACTTGAGGTCATCAACACGCCAACGTAAATCAGCGCACCAGCTGCAGCGTAGCCTGGCACCATCCCTGCCAGCGGCGACAGGAAGATAACCAGCAGGAACAGCAGACCAACAACCACTGCCGTCAGACCGGTACGACCGCCAACGGAAACGCCGGAAGAAGATTCAATATACGCCGTAACAGAAGAAGTACCAATAAACGAACCAGTCACCGAAGAGATACTGTCGACATACAGCGCCTGCTTCATGCGCGGGAATTTACCTTTTTCATCCGCCAGACCTGCTTTATCGGTCACGCCAATCAGCGTACCGGAGGAGTCAAACAAGTTGACCAGCATGAAAGAGAAAATCACCCCTGCCAGCCCGAGGTTAAACGACCCGGCTAAATCTACATGACCCACGACTGTCATTACGCTCGGCGGCGCAGAAACGATGCCGTTGTAGTGCACATCACCCAGCATCCAGCCCAGCAGCGTCGTCACCACGATAGAAACCAACACCGCCGCGTGAATGTTGCGCGAGGCCAGAATAGCAATGATGAAGAAGCCGAGGATACCCAGAAGTACGCTGTGAGAAGTCAGATTACCGATGCTCACCAGCGTTTCCGGGTTAGCGACAATCACACCTGCGTTTTTCAGCCCCATCATGCCAATAAACAGACCGATACCGCTGGTAATGCCCACACGCAGACTCACCGGAATGTTGGCAATCATCCAGTAGCGAACGCGGAAAATCGTCAGTAACAGTAGACCAATCGCGCCCCAGAAGATTGCGCCCATCCCGACTTGCCACGGCAAGCCCATCGCCTGCACAACCACAAAAGCGAAGAACGCATTCAGGCCCATAGCGGGTGCCAGTGCAACTGGCAGGTTAGCAAACAGTCCCATCATAATACTGCCGAATGCAGCAATCAGACAGGTAGTGACGAAGACGGCGCTGGTATCCATGCCAGCAACGCCAAGAATTTGCGGGTTAACAAAAACGATGTAAACCATCGTCAGGAAGGTGGTAAAACCGGCGATCACTTCGGTCCGTGCCGTCGTGCCATGTTCGCGCAGTTTAAACACGCGTTCCAGCATCCCCTGGCCAGAAGCCTGGGTTGTGTGTTGTTGACTCATTATCTATTTCCGAACAAGGAGGGAAAATCCGTCGCTATCGTATACCAAAATGAGACAATATGGACGGCTGAAGATAACTTTTTTTCATTGTATTTGCTTATACGGCAACGATTGCGTCATGCGAATTGGCATGACGAAAACGTTAAACTAACGATAAAGGAAAGACATGTCCCAGATAGAAGCGGTATTTTTCGACTGCGACGGTACGCTGGTCGATAGCGAGGTCATTTGCTCTCGCGCCTATGTCACGATGTTCAGGGAATTTGGCATTCACGTTGACCTGGAGGAGATTTTTACCCGTTTTAAAGGCGTAAAACTCTACGAAATCATCGACATCATCAGTAAAGAACAAGGCGTGACGATGATCCAGGCCGATGCCGAGCACGTTTACCGCGCAGAAGTGGCGCGTCTGTTTGATACCGAACTTGAGGACATCGCAGGAGCGAACGAATTGCTGGCGAGCATTAACGTGCCGATGTGCGTCGTCTCTAACGGTCCGATCAACAAAATGCAGCATTCGCTGGGTAAGCTCAAGATGCTGCACTACTTCCCGGAAAAACTGTTCAGCGGCTACGATATCCAGCGTTGGAAGCCCGACCCGGCGTTAATGTTCCATGCGGCAAAAGCGATGAATGTGAACGTTGAAAACTGCATTCTGGTCGATGACTCCAGCGCCGGTGCGCAATCAGGGATAGATGCCGGAATGGAAGTATTTTACTTCTGCGCTGACCCGCACAATAAACCGATCGTTCACCCGAAAGTCACCACATTTACCGAGCTGGCGCAGCTGCCTGCACTCTGGAAGGCACGCGGCTGGAATATAACGCGATAATCGCCTCCTTACTTCAACGCTTACACATCAGTCACGCTGGTTTGAGATAAAAAATACCAGGTGTCTGATGAGTAAGCGTCTATTCCCTGTAAATAATTTATGTCGTTAATCGTCCAGTCGCTCACCCTCTGTATGGTTAAGCCTGGGTTATATTTTTCACAATATCGGGATACCGTTCGAACCAATCCAGAATATTAAGCATCGCGTTACTGATTTTTTTATTAGCTTTATATTGATTCTCGCGTCTAAAATTTTGAACAATATTAAGATTAGAACGTATCTCATTGTCACAGTCAGCAATCTTCTTATTTAATGCCTTTACTTCATCCTGTACTTCTTGACTATTCCACTTGTCCCTTTTGTTATCAAATAAAGTACTTTTCTCCTCTAATGATTTATCCCGACTTATGGTTAACTATTTAATTTCTCGCAATAAGTCATCGTAATCTTTAATGGAATCTCTTATTTCCTGATAGTTTTTTAGTAAATCCTCCCAGTTAATTGCAAATGCACCGGAAAAATTTCGAAAATCGGAAGCAAACTTATTGAGTTCTGAGTCGTAATATGTTTTGAAATTTTTTATATTTTCAAGTTGGATTTTTAGCGCTTCAATTTGTTTTTCTTCAACACCGTCAAAAAGGGGGACAAGGTCACCATAATTCAATTTATAATCAATATCAAATTGGTTATGAGACTCATGCTGTTTTTGTCGAATAAATTTGTCTGAATCTTTAGTAGGCATTTTTACATCTGCCGGTGGAATGATTTTTTTTATGATAGATTCAATAAACTTAATTCGGTCACTTTCTATCATATTAGTAATGATATTTTGTGCTTTATACTGCATATCTTTGAAAATAAAAAACTCAGCCCTACCGTTATTAAAATGATATTTCTCTTTGTACGATTTATTTTCAACATAAAGTGTAGACAAAAACGACTCTAAATCTGAAAATGCGTTATTATATTCTTCCTTAATCTTTAGCTCAGTATTATAAAAATCTTTTACATCGCTATTGATAGCACTTACCTTTTTTAAGAAATTAGGTATTTGGTCTTTACTTATAGCTCCGTCCAGATTCATATAAATATATTTTATCGGTGTAACACCATCTTCTAAATAAATTGAATCTGGATCAATAGAACAGTCTTTGCACAAATCATCTCTGTAATAATTGTCTAAATTGGCCCTCCTCAAATCACAACAATTAAAGGAGATATTATCATTCTCTGAATTTTCCTTGCTAAATGAAGTTGTAACAGCCTTCTCGATATTCTCTACGCAGTTAGAAAAATTATCATCCAACTTAAGATTTCTCGATCTTCTTTCAATGTAATCAGAAAAATACTCTTCGGGGTTAAACTTATATTCATCTGAACTCACATTACCAAGACCACAGTTCATTTTAATACTATTCAAATTACAACAATCAAACACAGTTCCCTGATCCTGCGCCCTGGTTTCGTTATCACCAGACTTATTGAATGCGTTTGCCAAAAAATCCATCCCATGAGCATCAAGTTTCGCTATCGTACAGTTATAAAAATGACTCAGAAGTATACTCGAACCAGGACAACGTCCTCCCTGAATTATACAATCCTGAACGAAAGACTGCATAAAGAGATAAGAACCTAATTTTTCTTGAATACTATCAGGTTGTGTAACGGTGTAGATTTTAGACGTCTCACATCTATAATTTTCAATTTTGCATTTAGAAATAAAACAACCTTTAAACATACCTTTTATTGGTTTTTTATTTCCTGACCCCACAGTATCATCATTAGTCTCATAAAGCTGTATGTTGTTGAATTTACAATCCTCGAAATAACAATTTTCAAAAACCGGACCTTCAAGGTTAGGGCTGTTTATCACTCCTGAAAAAATTACATTTTTAAAACTACAATATTTTAATGAATTTAAAACATCCTTAGACAACGATGATAAATTGATTGTTGTATTAATAATAGGAATTTTATTTTTAATCAGTGTCGTAAGTTTTACAGCATAATCATCAAACGTAAATCTCTTCAAGGGAGAATTATCAAAATGTAAATCATCAATATAATTATCAAGCGTTAATCTCTCTGAAGAAACCTGTTTTTTTTCGTTATCATTCGAAGTAGCCCCCGTGTAGAGATTAAAGGATCTACTCACAATAACTTCATTATTTTCATTTGTGGTAAAGTCTGTCTTAGTACTAAATCGCCATTGTTGTTCTTTTTTTGCCAGAGATTTAATCTTATCGAACACCTCGGCTTTATTATCAACTTTCGTGACAAATTCGTAAATTAAACCTTTGACTTCTTTAATATGAGATCCAGGAAAAAGATCGCGAACAAACTCCCACAGTGTACGTTTTTTAAATAAATCCCCTTTGCCATCAAGAATATTTTCAATATCCTTAGAGTTTACATTATATTTCTTATCATTAATACTTAAAGCAATTTTATCAGAATAGCCTTTATGACTAAGCCTCTCCTTATACATTGCATCTAAAAAAGGATTAGTATTAACAAAAACATCTGGTTTTAATTTAGCGACCATAAATCCTCCGGCGTGCAATATTGAGTTGTTTGAAAAACAATAACTTCTATGTTGTTAATTAACTGTACTGCTAGTTAGGTTAGCAACAAGTGTTACTTATATTACCGGTGAATACTGTAAAAAATAGCTCATTATTTCCATTTTAACCCAGGGTGTTCACCCTGGATTTGCAATTTTTTGGGGGTTAACGGTACATTCCACGGGTTAACCGCAGCAACAGAAAATGAGCGTTTTTTTATAGCCGCTTTTATTGTCGAGGTTAAAATAAATAGATTTTATTAAATTTTATCAAGGTGATTTATGGATAATCTTATTGGCACACCACCAAACCACTCAGTTCCCCATAAGTATATAGACATGGAGCAAATGGAATATTTATGTCATCTCAATCGTTTTTCTAAATTGTCTGACGATTTTTTAATAAATGGTCCAAGAGATGACCTTTTTACATACAAATATGTTTTAGATGGCTCTTTTTCAAAGTTACAGCATTTACTTCCCAAAGGACAACTACAGAAGATACAACAGAGATTAAGTTCTCTTATTGACAAAAATAAGTTCCATTGTTTTCATATTTTTTTATTAAAACTATGCTCAATTGAAAATATTCCAGTCCCAAATGCCGATTATGCTTTCTTTGATGACGAAATGCCATTTACATTAACTGATGAACAGATCGAAAATATTTCTTTTTTAAACGCATATCACAAAGAAAAGAAAGGAAACAACGACATTGTTACATTTGATTTCATGAGCTATGATCACCATCATAATTTTAGCACAACCATAGCTTTAACAAATGATAGCTTCCATATATCTTCAATAAATAACCATAATGCACAGGTTATATTCGATGAAAACGTCCTTTTATACACCAATGAATTACCAGAATCATCACAGTGGTGTTATCAGTTAATAAAAAACATGATTTCTTTACATTGCAGATATAATAACAACTTCAAAGTCAAAAAAACCTGTTCCTTTGATTTTAAAAATAAATCTTTTTGTCATTCCAGTTTGCAATATATAACGTTTATTGCATGTTTATTTTCACATGCAAACATGAAATGTTCGACATTTCATGATATTAATTTTGATATGTGTGAGATAAAGAATTGCAATTTTGACAATTCAGAAATGAATTTCATTTCGTGCGTCGGGACAAATTTTAGCGGTTCTACGTTTAACAATGTAAAAACAACAACAGCACAACTAATTAAGACACCAACAAAGTGGACGAATAATACTCTAAAATATTGGTTCTCCAGTTCTAATAAACGTAATATCATCTTCACACTTAATACAATATCTGATAGAGATATAAAATTAAAATGTATCAAGGATATATTACTGTCGTTGGTTGACCAAAAAGCCAATATTTATAGTGTAAGGCAAGAGCTTCTGGATTTTCTTAATAATGATTTATATAAAAATGATGGAGAGATTCTCTCTTATAAAGAATCAATAATGTTGTTTTGTGCTGTGTAGCCGAAAAATAGATGATTCAGATTAACTACCGCACTCTATGTTGTGTTTATATCCATGTCAGGTAACAGGTCATTTGTGAATCCTGACACCAGACTATGACTATCGCCCAGGGATAATCCACAACCGCTGGAAGTAGTCTCATTTCTGCAGGATAAAACCGTAGAGTGCGATTGCGATGAATAATAAATACAGGCTTATTATTCCAGTCTTTTTTATTGCGTTGGTTGATTCAAATGGCTCGGTTAGTAAAATGCACCATTCACTCGGAAAACTCAACATGTTGCACTCTTATACGCCGTCTGGAAAAGGCGTAGGAGTGGTATAACCATTTAATCGCCTCCCAACGTCAACGCTTACACATCAGCGACACTGGTTTAATTAAAGCATACCAGATTTCTGATGAGTAAGCGTCTTTTTGTATAACCTCATTGTCACAGGAACGACTTGATCCGTTTATTTATTCGCCATGTTATTCAGTATCAATTTTCTTAATAGCTTTCACCATATTTTGATTTTCTTTTAGCCAACTCCTGATATTTTGAACTACATCATTAAGTGTATTTTCTTGTTCATACTCTTTCTCCAATCTCTCTGTTTTATCCTTAAGATGTAGAATCTCTTTACTTATATTTGGTACTTTTTCATCTATTGTCTTTATTATTCCCTTAATCTCATTAATTCTGTCAGCATATTTTTTATCTTTATTGTCTTTATTATTTAAGTAAAAAACCTCTTTAATCAATTGATCCTTTGTGTCGACTAAGTCATTTCTTTCAACCATAAGTTTGGCATATTTGTCTTTTATATCTCCATAATTCTCCTTATTATAGCTATTATTTTTCTCAATTACTTCCCGTAAGTATTGCTCAATGCCAGAGAATAAATCGACTTTATCATCTACATATTTTGATACTTTTCTATAATCCCTATAATTTATTTCCGTTCTTTCCTTAAATTCATTCAATGCTAAAAAAATCTTTTGCATTTTATCAAAACTATCATCTTTATGATTTTTATTATATTCTTTGTAAATATTTCGCAAATCATTAAAATCAAAGTGGAAATGAAATGTTTTGCTGTTTGAAATAGCAGAACGATTTATTTTTAAATAGTTACGTTGATCGTAAGGTCTTTGCCAAAAGAATCCAGTATAGAGCTTATGCATGAAATTCACTTTATCAATATCTATTTCATTGGCTATATCTTTTTCTATATTGTACAAAACTTTTAATATAATATACTGGATAGCTTCACCATTAAGTTGATATTTTTTTCCTTCATCATCAAGATTGAAGCGCCCCAGCTTGACCAACAAAGATTGTAAATATAATAGTTCCTTTTCGTAATGACTTATCGCATCCTTGCCATAATTATTGAATTCTTCCACCCATGAATTAACTTCCATTAAATTTTTCATGAAATCTGAAATGCCATTTTCAGCTATAGCTCCTTTCATGTCCATATAAACAGGAATTCTAATCTGGGTGTTCGCAGCAAGATTACCACTTAACCAAGTGGTTAAATGATCAATAGCACAATCATTCAAGGTAATTCCATTGATTGACTCGCCCAAACAAGTTTCAAGTAAATTGCAATTACTAAGTTTTAAATATTTTTCTATATCACCAGCAACGTATTTATCATTTATATAACGACCGCCACTCATATTAGGGAAAAGATTAATGTAGATAAGGTCAGAAATGCGTTTATCCAGATTAAGTTTACCTCCATCCTTTTTGAAATACTCTCTGGGATCAAAATCCAGTAAATCTTTGCGAATTCCATTTCGCTTGTATGTCATATCAGAGGAGCTAAAATCACAATTATAAAAATGATTATCATATTTTAATTCACATTTATATTTGTGATAAAACGAAGTCCCTATGAAATCCATTTCAGCACCATTAAGCTTTGCTATTTTACAACATAACAAACTGCTTGCAATAACACTTGCATTTTTACACACTCCATCCTGAAGAGTACACTCATCTACAAATGACTGCATAAACAGATATGCACCAACTGGCTTACCCACATTGGGATCTTGATTTACAGAGTATATTTTTGATGTATCTATGTTAAAATTTTTTATTTCACATCGATACAGAAAACACTCTTTAAACACGCCGTAAATAGGTATTTCATTATTTGGTTTTACTCGATACCTGGAGCTAACAAGTGACACATTCTCAAAAATACAGTCCTCAAAAAAACAATTTCCAAATACTGAACCATTAAGATTTTCGTAAGATATAGCACCAGTGAATGTCACTTTTTTAAAGTTACAATATTTTAGAGATGCCAGGGCTTCTTTTTCCAGAGCAGATAAATCGATTGTGATATTTTCAAAGGGGATTTTATTTTTTAAATATACGCTAAGCTTTTCATTATCATTTGGGAACTGTATTTTCAGCATCCCTGATTGAAAAGCCTTCTGATCAAAATGAATATCATGCTTATAAATATCCAAGCTGAGTTCTTCAGAAAATAAAGAACGCATTGTGTTTTTTTCAGCATCATTATGATAATCTTGCGCATTAATATTTATATTAAATACTCTACTAACAATAATGTCTTTATTTTCATCTACAGTAAATTCTGTAGTCGTATTAAAGCGCCATTGTTGATCTTGATCGGCGAGAGATTTAACTCTATTAAACATCTCAACTTTATCATCAGTTTTCGTCACAAAATCTACAATGGCTTGTTTAGCCTCCTTAATATGAGACATGGGAAAAAGATCGAGTATAAACTCCCAAAGACTTCGTTTAAGAAAAGATTGACTATCACCAGCTAAAATGTTTGTTATATCTTTATGAGTTACTGAATACTTACCCACATCATCAAGAGACAAACCAATTTTTCCTGAATATTTTTGCGTTCTATTTTTTTCATTCAGATTTTCATCTGGCATTTTAGTCAGAGTAGCAAATTTATCTGTAACTGTACTATATGATGATATAGCCATAATCATTTCTCCTGAACACAATATTTATTCGCCCGCTCACAATACATAACCGTTTTGTATAAAAAAGAACACTTTGGTGTTGTTTTGATACGATTATGACTAAACCATCTATGAATACTGTAAAAAATCGCTCATTTTTTATGTTCCGATATAGGGCTTTTACCCTGGTTTTTTGTTTTCTTTTCCATTTTCTGTGCGGGTAACGATATAAATGAAAGGAATAACAAAAAAAAATTTATAACGGGGCACTACATTAAAAGTAAAATAATTCAAATGAAATAATATATTTGCATTGCACTGGGGAGAGTTTCGAGGTGAGTTTGTGTGGCAATATTTCAGGGAGAAAGTTTATCAGCCCGGTAACTATGTATGACCGGGCTGATTGCCAGATTCGGCGTAAAAGCCTTATCTGACCTACTGTTAGCGTTACTCTTTCGGGTCTTTTCCGGCCAGCAGTTTATCCAGCTCATCACCGCCTACATGACGGAAATCCTGCCCCTTCACGTAGTAGAAGATAAACTCACAAATATTCTGGCAGCGGTCGCCGATACGTTCGATTGAACGCGCACAGAATAGCGCGGTAAGTACGCTCGGAATGGTGCGCGAATCTTCCATCATGTAGGTCATCAGTTGACGAACAATACCTTCGTACTCCTGATCGACTTTTTTATCTTCCCGATAAATACGTACCGCTTCGTCAATGTCCATCCGCGCGAACGCGTCCAGCACGTCGTGCAGCATCTGGATGGTATGACGGCCCAGCGACTCCAGACTTACCAGCAACGGCTGATGCTGCTGGGAGAATTTCTCCAGCGCAGTACGGCAGATTTTGTCCGCCACGTCGCCAATACGCTCCAGCTCGGCAATGGTTTTACTGATCACCATAACCAGACGCAGGTCGCTCGCCGTCGGCTGACGTTTGGCGATAATGCGCACGCAAGCTTCATCGATCGCCACTTCCATCATGTTGACGTTCTTGTCGCCTTCGATGACGCGCTTCGCCAGATCGCTGTCCTGGTTATGCATCGCGGTGATTGCATCAGAAAGCTGCTGCTCCACCATGCCGCCCATGGTCATCACCTGCGTGCGGATACTTTCCAGTTCGGCGTTGAACTGGCCGGAAATATGTTTATTAAGATTGAGACTGTCCATAACGCACTCCTGAATCAACCGTAACGACCGGTGATGTAGTCTTCTGTTTGTTTCTTCGCTGGCTTGGTGAACAGATCGTCCGTGTTGCTGAACTCAATCAATTCGCCCAGGTACATAAACGCCGTGTGGTCGGAACAACGCGCAGCCTGCTGCATGTTGTGGGTGACGATCACCACGGTGTAATCCTGCTTCAGTTCGGTGATCAGCTCTTCAATACGCCCGGTGGAGATGGGGTCGAGCGCCGAACATGGTTCGTCGAGCAGCAGCACTTCCGGGCGAATGGCGATACCACGCGCAATGCACAGACGCTGTTGCTGACCACCAGAGAGAGAGTAACCGCTCTGGTGCAATTTATCTTTGGTTTCGTTCCACAATGCGGCTTTGGTCAATGCCCACTGCACGCGCTCGTCCATGTCGGCACGGGAGAGCTTCTCAAACAGACGAACGCCAAAGGCGATGTTGTCGTAGATGGACATCGGGAACGGCGTCGGTTTCTGGAACACCATGCCCACTTTCGCACGCAGCAGGGCGATATCCTGAGAGTTGGTCAGGATGTTGTCGCCATCGAGCAGAATTTCACCTTCCGCACGCTGTTCCGGGTACAGTTCAAACATTTTATTGAAGGTACGCAGCAGCGTCGATTTACCGCAGCCGGACGGCCCGATAAACGCCGTAACCTGGTTTTTGGCGATATCCAGGTTGATGTTTTTCAGGGCATGGAATTTGCCGTAGTAGAAGTTCAAATTACGAACCTGAATTTTACTCGGGGCAGTTTCAACCATACTCATTGCAATCTTTTCCTCATCGTGCCTGATGCACTTCGCGAATCAGGCTTACCGTAGGCCGGATAAGGCGTTCACGCCGCATCCGGCAAAGTGTTAACCGTGTTTATTCTTCGCAAATACAACGCGCGCCAGAATGTTCAGCAGCAGGACGCACAGGGTAATGATCAACACCCCGGCCCAGGCCAGTTGCTGCCATTCCGCAAACGGGCTCATCGCAAACTTAAAGATCGTCACCGGCAGGTTGGCGATCGGCTGCATCATGTCCGTGCTCCAGAACTGGTTGGAGAGCGCGGTAAACAGCAGCGGCGCGGTTTCACCGGCAATACGGGCAATCGCCAGCAGGATACCGGTCATAATCCCGGACACCGACGCTTTCAGCGTGATCGCGGCGATCATCTTCCACTTCGGTGTACCCAGCGCATAAGCCGCTTCACGCAGACTGTCTGGCACCAGTTTCAGCATGTTCTCGGTGGTGCGGATAACAATCGGCACCTGCAACAGCGCCAGCGCAATCACGCCCGCCCAGCCGGAGAAGTGCTCCATCTGCGCCACCACAATGGTGTAAACAAACAGCCCAACCACAATCGACGGTGCGGAGAGCAGAATGTCGTTAATGAAGCGAATCACTTCTGCCAGCCAGGATTTACGACCATATTCAGCCAGGTAAATCCCCGCCATAATGCCCAGCGGCGTACCGAATACCGTGGCCCACAAAATTAACAGCCCGCTACCCGCCAGGGCGTTCGCCAGACCACCGCCTTCCGTATTGGGCGGCGGCGTCATTTCAGTGAACAGCGCCAGCGACATACCATCGATACCGCGAGTGATGGTGGACATTAAAATCCAGATCAGCCAGAACAGGCCGAAGGCCATCGTCGCCATTGAGAGCGTCAACGCAATACGGTTTTTGAGGCGACGACGCGCCTGCATTTTGCGGCGAGATTCAGCCAGCGCCGCAGTGGTTTGCATTTCAACCATAGCCATTAGCGTGCCCCCTCATTCTTAGCCAGGCGCATAATCATAAACTTCGATGCGGCGAGGACGATGAAGGTAATCACAAACAGGATCAGGCCCAGTTCCATCAGTGCGGCAACGTGCAGACCGGATTCCGCTTCCGCAAATTCGTTCGCCAGCGCAGAGGTGATACTGTTGCCCGGCATGTACAGCGAGGCGCTGTCGAGCTGGTAGGTGTTACCGATGATAAAGGTCACCGCCATGGTTTCACCGAGCGCACGCCCCAGACCCAGCATAATGCCGCCGATAACCCCATTTTTGGTGAACGGAAGAACGATACGCCAGATAACTTCCCAGGTGGTGCAGCCGATACCGTAGGCTGACTCTTTCATCATCACCGGGGTTTGTTCGAATACATCGCGCATTACCGCTGCAATGTACGGAATAATCATAATGGCGAGGATTACGCCTGCCGCGAGGATACCGATACCAAAGGCTGGGCCGGAGAACAGCGCGCCGACAATTGGGATATTCGACATGATATTGCCGACCGGCTCCTGGAAGTAAACGGCGAACAGTGGCGCGAAGATAAACAAGCCCCACATGCCGTACACGATACTTGGAATGGCTGCCAGCAGCTCAATGGCGATACCCAGTGGGCGCTTCAGCCAGCCAGGCGCAAGCTCGGTCAGGAACAGGGCGATACCAAAACTCACCGGGACGGCGATCAGCAGCGCGATAAACGAGGTCACCAGCGTACCGTAGATCGGCACCAGCGCCCCGTAGATATCGTTCGGCGCATCCCACTCTTTGGTCCACAGGAAAGCCAGACCAAATTTCTGAATGCTCGGCCAGGAGGAGATGATCAGAGAGACAATAATGCCACCCAACATCAATAGCACAATCAGCGCCGCCAGTTTTACCAGCACGCTGAAAATTATGTCGCCCTTTTTACCCGGTGGGTTAAAAGCAGGCTTGGTTGCAGCCATAAGTTACTCTTCAGTTAAACGCGTTTACAAAGTCGTTTTGTAATGCCGGATGCGGCGTAAAACACCGTACCCGGCCTGGAGTTTTATTAGTACAGCGGCTTGCCGCTACTGTCTTTAATATTGGTCTTCCACGCAGCGCGAACCTGTTCAACTACGCTATCCGGCAGGCTGGCATAATCCAGGTCGTTCGCCTGTTTAGCCCCGGTTTTGTATGCCCAGTCGAAGAACTTCAGCACTTCGGTGCCTTGTTCTGGTTTCTTCTGATCTTTATGGATCAGAATGAACGTGGTAGAGGTAATAGGCCATGCATCTTCGCCTTTTTGGTTGGTCAGATCCTGAGCGAATGTTTTGCTCCAGTCTGCGCCTTTTGCTGCATTAGCGAAGTTTTCTTCGGTCGGACTAACCGGTTTACCATCAGCGGAGATCAGTTTGGTGTACGCCAGGTTGTTCTGCTTAGCGTAAGCATATTCAACGTAGCCAATTGCACCCGGCAGACGCTGAACGAACGCGGCAATACCGTCGTTACCTTTACCACCCAGACCGATCGGCCATTTTACGGTAGAGCCAGTACCAACGTTGTTTTTCCATTCTTCGTTCACTTTCGCCAGGTAGCTGGTGAAGACGAAAGAAGTGCCGGAACCATCTGCGCGGCGCACGACAGCAATGTTCTGTGAAGGCAGTTTCAGACCCGGATTCAGTTTGGCGATGGCTTCATCATCCCACTTTTTGATTTTGCCCAGGTAGATGTCACCGAGCGTTTTACCATCCAGCACCAGTTCGCCAGATTTTAGCCCCGGAATGTTGACCGCCAGCACCACGCCGCCAATTACGGTCGGGAACTGGAACAGACCTTCCTGAGCCAGTTTTTCGTCAGACAGTGGCGCGTCAGAAGCACCGAAATCAACGGTGTTGGCGATAATCTGTTTTACGCCGCCGGAAGAACCGATACCCTGGTAGTTAACTTTATTACCGGTTTCTTTCTGGTAAGTGTCAGCCCATTTGGCATACACCGGCGCAGGGAAGGTTGCACCTGCGCCTGTCAGGCTTGCTTCTGCAAACACAGAGAAAGCACTCATCGATAAGGTCGCGGCGACAACAGTTGCGACAGTGGTACGCATAACTTTCATAATGTCTCCTGGGAGGATTCATAAAGCATTGTTTGTTGGCTACGAGAAGCAAAATAGGACAAACAGGTGACAGTTATATGTAAGGTTTATGACAGTTTTATGACAAAACAAAGTTATCGCGTAATAAATTGATTTTTATGGATTATTAAAAATGAAAGTGATGTCATTTTTTTGTCATGATGCGTAAAAATGCGCAAGGGAAAATGCATAAGATGACAACGGCGTGAGGATTCGCCGTTGTCAGTTCGATTAGCGAACAATCTCAACTGTTATCGTTGCTGTCGCGGTAAATATACCTGGAGCGGGGCGATCGCCAGTGAGACTTGCAGGAGCGGCAGAAAAAGTGACACTACCGACTTTCTCGCCATAAACGGTTGTTGTCCCCATATCAGTCGGCAATTCGCCACCATTGACTTTGATTTCCTTATTATTTTTATCGTAAATTTTTATCCCTACACCAGGATTTGATGTTACAACCATCGAGTTATCAGTACTGGGTTCGGTAGCATAAAAAGACGTACTGATATCATCGGTATTCAGAATACCTAAATTTACACACTCCACGGTGACAGTTTTGGTTATTTTATGCGTTGTCACCGTACTCCCGACAACCGATGAAAAATCTGCCGCAGGAATTTCTTTAAAATCAAAATCAATGGGTCTTAAACTGTTAATTTCACAGCTTTGCGGTGCAGTGATATCACCACGAATATAAACACCAGCCATCGGTTGTGAATAATCAATCGGCGTATCACGACTTATAGTTCCATACAATTTCGCCACAAGTGTTTCTGGGATAATTACCTTCCCAGCAAATGTCTTTTTGATATAAAAATAAATCATAGCTTTAGCACCACTAGAAATAGTTAATGGCTCTTGGCGACTACATTTATAAATATCGGAGGTGGGAAGAATGTTAGCATGATACTCAAAAGGGGCATTAACAAATCCTACACCAAGAATATCTATTGATATGCCTACATCAAGGTTTGGGTTTAGATTATAGTAATTAACATTAGAACGAACTCCTGCATAACTTAATGCTTCATTTATTCTTGCTGTATAGTAAATATGAGGAAACTCCCCCACATTTCCTGTATCACAATAGCAGTGTGCAGGATAACTTTCTCCATTTGTGACTGTAGTATTAAACATCGTTCCGACTTGGTTTTGGCTTGCCATAATCAGATAACCTGAAAAATCAAGCGTACTATGAAAAGCACCATTATCAGGGGTACAGATACCTTTAGGGGTTGCAAGTGTTGCACCACTAAAGGAGAGGAGAAAAACAGTAAAACACCACTCTATAATATACTTTTTCATAAAAATCCTTTTAATGACATGTCACACCTTGTTCAATTAAGCCGCTTTCACTTTCTGGTATTGAAAGTGAATAATCGAAGGTGCATGTAGTGGCGACATTTTCTCCCCAGGAGAGCATCACCTGCCCTTTTTCAGGAAGGCCCGAAAGATAAAGCTCCCCCTGGTCACCGACAATTCCTGAATCAGCGGAGCTTGTATTTTGTACTGTAGCAATAGCGCCAAAAGGTGCTGGTTTACCTTGTGTACCCGCCACTCTGAAAAGCACACGATAACCTACACGAGTAACAAATTCGGCCTTAACCACTGCACCACGCGTGGGAACCATCGTAACGACGGTATTATCAAGTTCTATATTCGACTTCGAGAAATAGTTATCGCTGATTGCTACCCGGTTTTCATCATAAGGGTTTAGCTGTGTCTTGACCGTATAGCCGCGCCAGTCCGTCGCAGCACCGCGCATATTATCTATTTCTAACCCGGCAGCCCCTGGTGCTTTAACAAGAGCAATGGTTTCACCCAACTCCTGGCTTAACGTTACCCCTTCGCTGTGCGCCAGAATTCCCCCTCTGATACCATAATTCAGCCTCTGAGAATTTTGGCTGTAGTTATAGCTGCCGTTCACCGTGCCGTAAGTGCCATCATAGGTGAGGGACATATTACCGCCAACCTCATCATCATGGCTGTTATAGGACTGCATTAAATTCCAGGAAAGGTTATTTCTTTCCAGCGCCGTACCGCTGAGTCCAAGTTGATGTGAGCTACCGGAATTATCGTTTTGTGAAACAGAATAGGTGGCATAACTATTTCCCCACCAGCCCGATAAAGGAACGGATAAGGAGAGCATGTAGATCTGCTCGCTGGTGTTATCACTGGCATGGTTGTTCCCCGTCCCCTGCCGGGCAGTATTGGAATAACTCCAGGAGACGTTCCACGAGAGACGCTTCCAGCTACTGCTGTAGCCAAATTGCATTAATCGTTCAACATCATCGGTATGCCAGTACTGCTGGCGACTTAATGTCAGATATAAGTTGCCATAATCTCTGCCCAGTGACTGAGTTAACGTTCCTTCCACACGACTTCGGCGATTACCGGTTTGCCAGAAATCATCAGGACTGTTGCGCCGCGACGCCCATTCATTGAGAGTATAGTAACCTTCGGTGGAGTAACGATAGCCAACCAGGCGCAAGCTGGTATCCGTATCGTCAAAGCGTTTCGAATACAGAAAGCGATAAGACTGACCGGTTTCCGTATCATCATGGCTAAATTTCGCACGGGCATGTGTCACATCGAAAGAAATTGCACCCAGTGCGCCAAGATCTTTACCGACACCCAAAGCGGCAGAACCATACTTTTCAGCAGCCTGCATACCTCCATACAAGGTGAAACCGTAGGGAAAACCATGAAGGATCTGCACCTGAAGAACGTCAGGGGTAAAGCCATCTTCATCGCGTAATTCTCCCACACTGACATCAACATCAGTTTGACCTTCACGTTTGAGGATGGCTAACGACGCATAAGGTTGAGTAAATCGTTGTTCGCTACCGTCTTCTTCTTTGATGGTTACGTCCAGATCACCACCTGTACTGGCGGTGTTGAGGTCGGTAATTTCAAAAGCACCTTGTGGAACGGCTGACTGATAAATCACGTAGCCATTCTGGCGAATAATGACAGTGGCGTTAGACTTTGCAATCCCACGCACTACGGGGGCAAATCCGTTTTGGCTGGCAGGCAACATATCGTTATCGGTATACAAGCGTGCGCCACGAATTTGCGTACTGTCGAAGATATCGCTCGCCGTCCACGTATCACCTATCATAATCTGGCTTCTTAACGCAGCTATATCACGTTGTATCCAGGTGCTTATAGAGTTGTATTCTGCACTGCCATCGGTCGTATTTAAGGTGCTGTAATTGCGTAATCGCCACGGCCCAATATTCAGTCCATTGCGCAGATTGAGATAACTGGTATCTGTCTCTTGTGAACCATAATCCGAACGTAGAGTATGTGAACCAGAAAAATCGTAGTTGATGGTGAGCGCGTTAATCCCCTCATCCCAACGCGAGGGGCTGATGTAATCATAAGCCATCGCATCCATATAGATTTGGGGAATGGAGATATTCAGTTGCAGTTTATCGCTGTCGAACTGCCATGATGAGCCTTCAATGCGTGGCCCAGGATCAATACAGACTGTTTCATCTACATCATTGAGCGATTTCAGCGCATCAACTTTTACGCCAAAGGTGGTTAGCGTTTTTTTAATAGCGACAAAGCAGGCGTGTAAATCAGCATCGGGATTATCCTGAACAAAGGTCACATCCTGACGTTCAAACATTTTACCGTTGATAAAAATATCAACGCTATAAACACCTGGGGGCATCAGGTTTGCCCGATTAAACTGGCGAATATCGACTCCGGATTGATGGTCGATTTCCAGAAGCGCCGGATTGAATACACTGACCTCGGCCATCAGGCTTTGCGAGAAAATCAGACACGTCCCTGCCGTGAGGCCAACCTTTATTCTGGTCGTCATCATAATACGCCTATCCTTTTCCCTTGCTTACAGCGTCATTTTTATCGGGTCACTGACTGCGCCGTAATCATTAATAAATCGCCAGATCATTTGGCCTCCCGCAGAATTAGCAGGTAAAGGTAACGTGAGCGTTTCAAAAGGACGGATCATGTTGAGGGGCACATCATGACCATCAACGATGACATCCATCACACTGATATGAATCGGGTTGGGATTCTCTGCAATCAGGTTTCGCCCTTCCCGGTGCCACTTCACCTTCGGTGCAGCATCTTCGGGAATCAGGCGAATGCTTGCCGGTCGCCAGAACAGCTTGATACGCGTTTTAACTGCGATTTCCAGTGAGTTCGCCGCTTTGTTGCTCGCAGAGGGCGGAATATTTTTAATATTTAGCCAGAAGACTGACTCGCGATCATCAGGCAATGACACACCTTTGGTGTGAATAATACGTAATACTTTTTCTTGCGCGGGTTCTAATCGTGATACCGGAGGAATAACGGTAAACGGTGCTTTGCTTTTATCCTCTTTATTAAACGGATCTACCCATGCCTGGATGAGATAAGGAATTTTTTCTTCCTTGCTAAATACAGAAATAGATTTATCTGGGTTATTACTTAAGTAAACTACCCGTGTACCACCAATGACAACGCCTGCATAGGTTAATGCTGGTTGGACTAAAAAAACACTGAGTATAATCGCGGTAAATAACTTACATGAAACGGTTGTTTTAAAGAGCCTGATTAAACAACTTTTTCTGGACATAACGACTCCCTGGCCAAAGCCAACTGAATAAAAAGGCCCTTGATAAATTATTTCTTATATTCGACAGTAAATTGTGAATCGGCGTTCGCCGTACCCGCCGTTACGGTTGCATTGGTTGCCACATAGCGTGCAATAAACTTCATTTCAGCCTTGCCTTCCGCGTCGATAGCGGTATAGGCAGAATCGTTATAAAGTTTAACCTGCGAGTTATCTGACTGGTTAAAAATACGAATACCGACACCCGTTGCCGCAATCGCTTGTCCTGTACCGGTAAAATCGCCAGGGTTGCCCGCTGTAAGCGGCGTACCCACTTTCAGGTCGCCGTCGCCGCCAGGCGCTTCTGTACCATCAAAACGAACGGCTGCCTGAGTGTAGGTTGCCGGGCACTTTTCAAGCTTAATACTGAACTGCTGTGGTGACGCCAGACTACCTACACCTGAAAAAGCATTTTTACTGACTTTACCCAGTGGGACGGTTTGATCGGCTGTATCGGAGGTAACTTCACAAGTAGTGTCGACAATTTCACCGACGAAGTGAACAACACCATCTTCTGCCAGTGCATGTCCGGCCAGCATTAGAGATGCCAGAGTGAATGCACCGCCTATAATATTACGCTTCATAAAAACTCCATTGATATAATATATCCTTTACCATGAATCATCACTTAAAATAATAAGTGTGCTTTGATTCACAGGCATAGTACACCAATGAGATAGTTTTATCTAAAAATAATATTAATTACTCAATCTTAAATATAAATTTATTATTTAAATATTATTAAAACAGCAAGAAATCAAGTTTATTATCAGACATTATCAATAATTCAGAATATATTTATATCAATGGGTATATGAATAATGTAATTATTGATATCACTTATAAAAAAAGGGCCGCCGGTCGGCAGCCCTTTTCTATCAACGAGAGATATTACTCAACCGTTACCGATTTTGCCAGGTTACGCGGCTGGTCAACGTCGGTGCCTTTGATCAGCGCAACGTGGTAAGCCAGTAGTTGCAGCGGAACGGTGTAGAAGATCGGTGCAATCACCTCTTCCACATGCGGCATCTCAATGATGTGCATGTTGTCACTGCTCACAAAACCCGCATCCTGATCGGCGAAGACATACAACTGACCGCCACGCGCGCGAACTTCTTCAATGTTGGATTTCAGTTTTTCCAGCAATTCGTTGTTCGGTGCAACGACGATAACCGGCATATCGGCATCTATCAGCGCCAGCGGACCGTGTTTCAGTTCGCCAGCAGCGTAGGCTTCAGCGTGAATGTAAGAGATCTCTTTCAGCTTCAATGCACCTTCCAGCGCGATTGGGTACTGATCGCCACGGCCCAGGAACAGCGCGTGATGTTTGTCAGAGAAATCTTCTGCCAGCGCTTCAATGCGTTTGTCCTGAGACAGCATCTGCTCAATACGGCTCGGCAGCGCCTGCAGACCATGCACGATGTCATGTTCAATGGAGGCATCCAGACCTTTCAGGCGAGACAGCTTCGCCACCAGCATCAACAGCACAGTTAACTGGGTGGTGAATGCTTTAGTAGACGCCACGCCGATTTCCGTACCGGCGTTGGTCATCAGCGCCAGATCAGATTCGCGTACCAGAGAAGAACCCGGAACGTTACAGATAGCCAGCGAACCAAGGTAACCCAGATCTTTCGACAGACGCAGGCCCGCCAGGGTATCCGCGGTTTCGCCAGACTGCGACAGAGTGATCATCAAGCTATTGCGACGCACAGCAGATTTGCGATAGCGGAATTCAGAGGCGATTTCAACGTCGCACGGAATGCCTGCCAACGATTCAAACCAGTAACGGGAAACCATACCGGAGTTGTAAGAAGTACCGCAGGCGAGGATCTGAATATGCTCAACCTTCGACAGCAGTTCGTCGGCGTTCGGTCCCAGCTCGCTTAAATCTACCTGACCGTGGCTGATGCGCCCGGTAAGGGTGTTTTTGATCGCGTTCGGCTGTTCGTAGATCTCTTTCTGCATATAGTGGCGGTAAATACCTTTATCGCCCGCGTCATATTGCAGATTGGATTCGATATCCTGACGTTTTACTTCCGCGCCAGTTTTATCGAAGATGTTTACCGAACGGCGAGTGATTTCCGCAATATCGCCCTCTTCAAGGAAGATAAAGCGACGGGTCACCGGCAGCAACGCCAGCTGGTCAGAAGCGATAAAGTTTTCGCCCATGCCCAGACCAATCACCAGCGGGCTACCAGAACGTGCCGCCAGCAGGGTATCCGGGTGACGGGAGTCCATGATCACTGTACCGTACGCACCACGCAGTTGCGGGATAGCACGCAGAACTGCCTCACGCAGAGTACCGCCTTGTTTCAGCTCCCAGTTCACCAGATGGGCAATCACTTCGGTGTCGGTTTCAGAAACGAAGGTATAGCCACGCGCTTTTAACTCTTCACGCAGCGGTTCATGGTTTTCGATGATGCCGTTATGCACCACCACAATGTGTTCAGAAACATGCGGATGCGCGTTAGCTTCTGAAGGTTCACCGTGGGTTGCCCAGCGAGTATGAGCAATACCGGTGCCGCCATGCAGAGGATGTTCTTCCGCTGCCTGAGCCAGCATCTGGACTTTACCGAGGCGACGCAGGCGGGTCATATGACCTTCTGCATCAACAACGGCCAGACCGGCAGAGTCATATCCGCGGTATTCAAGACGACGTAAACCTTCAAGAAGGATTTCTGCTACATCACGTTGCGCGATCGCGCCAACAATTCCACACATAGTTTTTGATTCCGATTTATATCGTTGTCGGTCAACCTGTATGCCCGTTTTTTCGGGCGCCCCGAGCCTTGTAGAGAGTGGGGTTATTTTTATAGTTACTGCTTGTGGGCGGGAGATTATGTTATCTCCTCATCCCATATGACCGGATTTCCCAGCCAGAATTACTTTTTCTTTACCGGACGACGCCAGCCTTCTTTCTGAGTCTGCGGCACACGGCTGATCGCCAGGGCATTTTCGCCGACATTACGCGTCACAGTTGTACCCGCAGCAATGGTCGCGCCTTTGCCTACTGTTACCGGGGCCACCAGCTGAGTGTCGGAACCGACAAACACATCGTCGCCGATAATGGTCTTAAATTTATTCGCACCGTCGTAGTTGCAGGTAATGGTTCCCGCGCCGATGTTAACGTTATCGCCAATTTCCGCATCGCCCAGATAAGTCAGATGCCCGGCTTTCGAGCCTTTACCCAGACGCGCTTTTTTCATCTCAACGAAGTTACCGACGTGTGCACCTTCCAGCAACTCAGCACCAGGACGCAGACGGGCAAACGGGCCAATGGTACAGGCCGCCGCCAGATTCGCGTCTTCCACAACGGTATACGGGCTAATTTCGCAATCATCGCCAATCACGCTGTTTTTAATCACACAACCGGTGCCGATTTTCACGCGATGACCGAGAGTCACGTTGCCCTCGATGATAACGTTAGTATCAATTTCAACATCGCGCCCGTGAGTAAGCGTACCGCGCAGATCAAAACGCGCCGGATCGCGCAGCATAACGCCTGCTAACAGCAGTTTTTCAGCCTGTTCGAACTGGTAAACGCGCTCCAGTCGGGAGAGTTGCAGGCGGTTATTCACGCCTTCTACTTCGCTTAAACGTTGCGGATGAACGGCGACGATTTCACGTCCTTCCTGATACGCCAGCGCAATAATGTCGGTGATGTAGTATTCGCCCTGCGCGTTATTGTTGGTCAGCTTCGCCAGCCAGCGTTTCATATCAGCGCCGTTGGCAATCAGAATGCCGGTGTTGATCTCCTGAATCTGACGCTGCTCGTCGGTGGCGTCTTTGTGCTCAACAATGCCGGTAACTTTGCCGTTTTCACGGGTGATACGTCCATAACCGGTCGGATCATCCAGTTTTACCGTCAGCAGACCAATGCCACCCTGCGGTTTAGCATCACGCAGGCGCTGGAGTGTTTCGACAGAGATCAGCGGCACGTCGCCGTAGAGCATTAAAATGTCTTCATCATCGGCAAAGAAAGGTGCGGCCTGCTGCATTGCATGACCCGTACCCAGCTGCTCTGCCTGAAGCACCCAGTTCAGGTTGTCGTCTTTCAGCGCCTGCTTAAGCAGATCGCCGCCGTGACCGTACACCAGGTGAACGTGCGCTGCGCCTAATTCATTCGCAGCATCAATGACATGCTGAACCATCGCTTTCCCGGCAAGGGTATGCAGCACTTTCGGAAGATCGGAATACATGCGCGTGCCTTTACCTGCGGCAAGGATCACTACGCTCATAGCATTATTCAACATACGCGTCCTGACTGTAATTTGAGAACGAATTTAAACCGCTTCACCTTGAAAAAACTACATTTTTTTCATCGTGAAATGGACAGAGGATAAATTGTTCAATAACGGATTATCCCCGCTGACGAAAGCGCCATTTTCGACCATCGTCACGCCTTTTGTCTGCAGAAAATTAAGGCAATACCTTCATTTAAGCGTCAGGTGGATGTTTTTGCTCTTATTTCGATCAATGAATAAACGGGAAAACAGGGGGTTTTATATCAGCAGGATCTATGTGAACGCTCTTCAGGACGGGTCACGCGTAAAAAAAGCCAGCCTGTTTCCAGACTGGCTTTTGTGCTTTTCAAGCCGGTGTTACATCGCTTTTTTGGTCAACTCGATAACGCGCAGCTGCGCGATCGCTTTGGCCAGTTCCGCAGACGCCTGAGCGTAATCTACGTCGCCGTGAGAGCTGCTAATGTGCTCTTCAGCCTTACGTTTCGCTTCCATGGCTCGCGCTTCGTCGAGATCCTGGCCGCGAATTGCGGTGTCGGCCAGAACGGTCACGTTGCCAGGCTGCACTTCAAGAATGCCGCCAGACAGATAGATAAACTCTTCGTGACCGTGCTGTTTCACGATGCGAATCATACCAGGCTTAATGGCGGTGAGCAGCGGTGCGTGGCCAGGGTAGATCCCCAGTTCACCTTCGCTACCCGTTACCTGGATTTTCTCGACCAGACCAGAGAACATTTGTTGCTCTGCACTGACGACGTCCAGGTGGTAAGTCATTGCCATATCACCCTCCGATTAAGGCGTTAAAGTTTTTTGGCTTTTTCCACAGCTTCTTCGATGGAACCGACCATGTAGAACGCCTGCTCCGGCAGGTGATCGTATTCGCCTTCCATGATGCCTTTAAAGCCACGGATGGTGTCTTTCAGGGAGACGTATTTACCCGGAGAACCGGTGAATACTTCTGCCACGAAGAACGGCTGGGACAGGAAGCGCTGGATCTTACGAGCACGCGCTACCACCAGTTTGTCTTCTTCAGACAGTTCATCCATACCCAGGATGGCGATGATGTCTTTCAGTTCCTGATAACGTTGCAGGATGGACTGAACGCCACGCGCGGTGTCGTAGTGTTCCTGACCAACCACCAGCGGGTCCAGCTGACGGCTGGTGGAGTCCAGCGGGTCAACGGCCGGGTAGATACCCAGAGACGCGATCTGACGGCTCAGTACCACGGTTGCGTCAAGGTGCGCAAAGGTGGTTGCCGGAGACGGGTCAGTCAAGTCATCCGCAGGTACGTATACTGCCTGTACGGAGGTGATAGAACCAGTTTTGGTGGAGGTGATACGTTCCTGCAGAACGCCCATCTCTTCCGCCAGGGTCGGCTGATAACCTACCGCTGAAGGCATACGGCCCAGCAGTGCGGATACTTCCGTACCGGCCAGGGTGTAACGATAGATGTTGTCAACGAACAGCAGAACGTCACGACCTTCGTCACGGAATTTCTCAGCCATGGTCAGACCGGTCAGAGCAACGCGCAGACGGTTTCCCGGCGGCTCGTTCATCTGGCCATACACCAGGGATACTTTGTCGATAACGTTGGAGTCGGTCATTTCGTGGTAGAAGTCGTTACCCTCACGAGTACGTTCACCTACGCCCGCAAACACAGAGTAACCGGAGTGCTCGATCGCGATGTTACGAATAAGCTCCATCATGTTTACGGTTTTACCTACACCCGCACCACCGAACAGACCAACTTTACCGCCCTTAGCGAACGGACACATCAGGTCGATAACTTTGATACCGGTTTCCAGCAGTTCCTGAGAGTTTGACAGCTCTTCGTAGGAAGGTGCTGCGCGGTGAATCGCCCAACGCTCTTCTTCACCGATCTCGCCTTTCATGTCGACCGGTTCACCCAGTACGTTCATGATACGGCCCAGAGTCGCTTTACCTACCGGGACTTCGATCGGGTGTTCGAGGTCTTTTACATCCAGACCGCGACGCAGACCGTCGGAGGAACCCATTGCGATGGTACGCACGATACCGCCGCCGAGCTGCTGCTGAACTTCCAGCACCAGACGCTCATTACCATTTTGCACCTCAAGAGCATCGTACACGCGCGGTACGGCATCCTGAGGGAATTCGACGTCAACTACGGCGCCGATTACCTGGACAATCTTTCCAGTAGCCATCTTAAATCCTCTACGAAATAACCTGTTTAAACCGCGGCGGCCCCCGAGACGATCTCGGTGAGTTCCTGAGTAATGCTGGCCTGACGAGCTTTGTTGTATACCAACTGCAGCTCTTTAATCAGGCTGCCGCCATTGTCGGTCGCGGCTTTCATCGCCACCATACGGGCGGCCTGCTCGCTGGCCAGGTTTTCAACCACGCCCTGATAAACCTGAGATTCGACATAACGACGCAGCAGGGTATCCAGCAACGCCTTCGGATCGGGTTCGTACAGGTAATCCCAGGATTTATGTTTCAGATCATCATCATCTGATGCCGGTAACGGCAGCAGCTGGCTGATGGTCGGAACCTGAGACATGGTGTTAATAAATTTGTTGCTGACAATGTAAAGCTTGTCCAGACGGCCTTCGTCGTAGGCCTGCAACATCACTTTTACCGGACCGATCAGTTCGGACAGGGAAGGGTTATCCCCCATGCCGGTGACCTGGGCAACAACATTGCCGCCCACGGAGTTGAAGAACGACACGCCTTTCGAGCCGATCATTGCGAGGTCGCATTGAACGCCTTTGTCGGTCCAGGTCTTCATTTCCGCCAGCAGTTTTTTGAACAGGTTAATGTTCAAACCACCGCACAAACCACGGTCGGTCGACACCACCAGGTAGCCCACGCGTTTAACGTCGCGGTCTTCCAGGTAAGGGTGCTTATATTCCAGATTACCGTGTGCAAGGTGACCAATCACTTTGCGCATGGTTTCTGCATAAGGACGGCTGGCCGCCATGCGATCCTGCGATTTACGCATTTTGGAAGCGGCGACCATCTCCATCGCTTTAGTGATCTTTTGCGTGTTCTGGACGCTTGCGATCTTACTACGTATCTCTTTTGCGCCGGCCATGAGCTTCTCCTCAATGCCTTGCGGCCTGCCCTAAGGCAAGCCGCCAGACGTTACCAGGATTGGGTTGCTTTGAAGGAATCGAGGATGCCTTTCAGCTTGCCTTCGATTTCGTCGTTGTAGCCACCGGTCTGGTTGATCTCTTGCATCAACGGAGCGTGATCACGGTCGACGTAAGCCAGCAGAGCGGCTTCGAAGCTGCCGATTTTCGACAGTTCAACATCCGCCAGGTAACCACGTTCTGCTGCGAACAGAACCAGAGACTGCTGCGCTACGGACATCGGCGCATACTGTTTCTGTTTCAGCAGTTCGGTCACTTTCTGACCGTGGTCAAGCTGCTTACGTGTTGCATCGTCAAGGTCGGATGCAAACTGAGAGAACGCTGCCAGTTCACGATACTGTGCCAGAGCGGTACGGATACCACCGGACAGTTTTTTCATGATCTTGGTCTGTGCTGCACCACCAACACGGGATACGGAAATACCCGGGTTAACCGCAGGACGAATACCGGCGTTGAACAGGTTGGTTTCCAGGAAGATCTGACCATCGGTAATGGAGATTACGTTGGTCGGAACGAACGCAGAAACGTCACCCGCCTGAGTTTCGATAATCGGCAGCGCGGTCAGAGAACCGGTTTTCCCTTTCACTTCACCTTTGGTGAAGGCTTCAACGTATTCGGCGTTAACACGCGCAGCACGCTCCAGCAGACGAGAGTGGAGGTAGAATACGTCGCCCGGGAATGCTTCACGTCCTGGCGGACGACGGAGCAGCAGGGAGATCTGACGGTAAGCAACAGCCTGTTTAGACAGGTCATCGTAAATGATCAGCGCATCTTCACCGCGGTCACGGAAGTATTCGCCCATTGCGCAACCAGCGTACGGTGCCAGATATTGCAGTGCAGCGGATTCAGACGCGGTTGCTACCACAACGATGGTGTTAGCCAGTGCGCCGTGCTCTTCCAGTTTACGTACCACGTTAGAAATGGTGGACGCTTTCTGGCCGATAGCGACATAGATACATTTGATACCGGAATCGCGCTGGTTGATGATGGCATCGATAGCCAGTGCGGTTTTACCGGTCTGACGGTCACCGATGATCAATTCACGCTGACCACGACCAATTGGGATCATGGAGTCAACGGCTTTATAACCGGTCTGTACCGGCTGATCTACGGACTGACGTTCGATAACGCCCGGAGCGATTGCTTCTACAGCAGAGAAGCCGTCGTGATCCAGCGGACCTTTACCGTCGATTGGTGCACCCAGAGTGTTAACCACACGGCCCAGCAGGCCACGGCCAACCGGAACTTCCAGGATACGGCCAGTACACTTAACTTTCATGCCTTCGGCAAGGTCAGCGTACGGACCCATAACAACCGCACCTACAGAGTCGCGCTCGAGGTTCAGTGCGATAGCGTAACGGTTACCCGGCAGGGAGATCATTTCACCCTGCATACAATCGGCCAGGCCGTGAATGCGGATAACACCGTCACTTACAGAAACAATAGTACCTTCGTTGTGAGCTTCACTCACAACATTGAACTGAGCAATGCGCTGCTTGATCAGTTCGCTGATTTCGGTGGAATTCAGTTGCATGCTCCAGTCCCCTTAAGACTGCAAGACGTCTGCAAGGCGCTCAAGACGACCGCGTACGCTGCCATCAATGACCATATCACCCGCTCGGATGATAACGCCTGCCATTACAG
The DNA here is from genome assembly GCF_046487365.1 of Escherichia sp. WS1451. Taxonomy (NCBI): domain Bacteria; kingdom Pseudomonadati; phylum Pseudomonadota; class Gammaproteobacteria; order Enterobacterales; family Enterobacteriaceae; genus Escherichia; species Escherichia sp. WS1451. Next base: position 21,595 of record NZ_JBJQJP010000026.1, on the reverse strand, counting down.
ACTTATCGATTTTGCAATTCAGCTTAACTTTGCGTGACAGACGTTTTTCCATCGCAGCAGAAATTTTCGCGAGCTGTTGTTCACTCAGTGCGGCAGCGGAAATGACGTCTACCTCAGCGGTAGCCTCACTCACAGCACGCAGGTGAATAAACTGCTCCAGAACATCCGGGAGCGCGTTAAGACGACCATTTTCGGCCATTACCCGAATCAGGTTCTGACCGTTTTCGTCCAGTTGCTCACCACAAACTGCGATAAACGACTCGGCGAGCGTTTCTGGCGCAAGCGCGCCAGAGAGAAGCTCTGCCATTTGTTCGTTTTTGGTTACCTCGGCGGCAAACGCCAGCATGTCCTGCCAGCGTTCTACACTTTGGTGTTCGACGGCAAAGTCAAAAGCTGCTTTGGCGTAGGGGCGAGCTACCGTAATAAATTCAGACATCAGCCCCTCCCTCCTTACAGTTCAGCGACAAGTTTATCCACGATGTCGCTGTTAGCAGCTTCATCCACGGAACGTTCGATGATCTTCTCGGCGCCAGCAACAGCCAGGATAGCAACTTGCTTACGCAGCTCTTCACGGGCACGTTTACGCTCGGCTTCAATTTCCGCCTGCGCCTGGGCCACGATTTTAGTACGTTCCTGTTCTGCCTCAGCTTTCGCTTCGTCCAGAATCTGCGAGCGGCGTTTGTTAGCCTGCTCGATGATTACCTGGGCTTCCGCTTTCGCTTTTTTCAGCTGGTCGGTCGCGCTGGCCTTTGCAAGGTCAAGGTCCTTATGTGCTCGTTCTGCGGAAGCAAGGCCGTCAGCAATTTCTTTTTGACGTTTTTCGATGGCTGCCATTAATGGCGGCCATACGTACTTCATGCAGAACAGAACGAACAGGACAAACGCGATGGCCTGGCCGAGGATTGTTGCGTTAAGATTCACAGCACAATGCCTCTATTTAGTTAACGTTCTGATATTGCTCTTTAAATAAAAGCAACGCTTACTACGCGACAGCGAACATCACGTACAGACCCAGACCTACAGCGATCATCGGGATAGCATCCACCAGACCCATAACGATAAAGAACTGAGTACGCAGCAGAGGAATCAGATCAGGTTGACGCGCTGCGCCTTCCAGGAATTTACCCCCGAGGATGCCGATACCGATCGCAGCACCGATTGCCGCCAGACCCATCATCACAGCGGCAGCCATGTACAGCAGATCCATATTCAGGTTTTCCATGACAGTCTCCAGTTTGTTTCAGTTAAAACGTAGTAGTGTTGGTAAATTAATGTTCTTCAGACGCCATCGACAGATAGACGATCGTCAGAACCATGAAGATAAAGGCTTGCAGCGTAATGATCAGGATGTGGAAAATGGCCCACGGCACATTCAGGATCCACTGTGACCACCACGGCAACAGACCAGCAATCAGAATGAAAATCAGCTCACCGGCATACATGTTACCGAACAGTCGCAAACCGAGTGAAACTGGTTTGGACAGCAGGCTTACCCCTTCAAGGATTAAGTTGACAGGAATGAACGCCCAGTGATTGAACGGCTGCAGCGTCAACTCTTTCGTGAAGCCGCCGATGCCTTTCATTTTGATGCTGTAGAACAGAATCAGGATAAATACGCCCAGTGCCATAGACAGCGTTACGTTCACGTCCGCAGACGGAACCACACGCAGTGCCGGCAGCCCCAGTACATGTTCAGCAATGTACGGCAGCAGGTCGATAGGCAGTAAATCCATCAGGTTCATCAGGAATACCCAGACGAAGATCGTCAGGGCCAGCGGAGCAATCAGCTTGCTTTTGCCATGGTACATGTCTTTCACGCTACCATTAACAAAGCCGATCACCAGCTCAATCGCGGTCTGAAACTTACCTGGCACACCGCTGGTCGCCTTTTTGGCTACGCTACGGAATAAAACCAGGAACAACAGACCCAGCACCACCGAGAAGAACATGGAGTCAATATTGATTGTCCAGAAGGTGGCTGGGGGGTTATGTGGATCCACCAGCGAGAATGTACGCAGGTCCAGCTGAAGGTTGTTCAGGTGGTGTCCTATGTAATCCTGCGGCGTCATATTTTCTGAAGCCATGATGCCTTTTACCCTTTGTTGTTAATTACAGCCGGTGCCAGTATCTGAACCACCAGCACCAAAACCCACGTAACGATCAGCGGCAAGAATACCGCCTTTAAAACCGCCAACGCCACCACCAGTAACACCAACATCGCCAGAACTTTGAAAGCTTCGCCAAATGCGAATGTCCAGGCCACCCGGCCTTTCGCTGGTGTATGCGCCTGGTGACGCCAGGCAAATATCATAAACAAAACGTTAGGCAGAAAGACTGCCAGGCCCCCGCTTATTGCAGAGACGCCCCAGAAGGGGTCTTTGAGGCTGAACAGCAATCCACTTGCTATCACCACCAGTAACTGAACGAGCAGAAGCTTCCGAGCAACGTTTCGACTCACGAGCGACACAGACATCACGTTTTTCACTCCTGCTCCCTTCGAGGTATGCCGCGTGTCGTATAAAACTTTCTTTAAGGCTTAGAGTCAAGCATCAAAAAGCGGTCAAATTATACGGTGCGCCCCCGTGATTTCAAACAATAAGTAGCCAAAAGGTGAATAAATGTTTAAATATTTTTCCAGTGCATACAATTGCGACTTTTCTGCAAACCCTGTTCGATCATGAAAAACTGTAAATAACGCGTAAACACTGGTGATAAAGCGTGCTTCAGATCACATATTGAGCATGTTCGCGCACAGCATATTTATTTACTTGGCAAATGATGCCTTTGCAAGTTTATGATATTTCAGTCTAAAAACAGATACTGTTTTAATAAATGACATTTACACAACAAAAACCACCCATTGACATTTTTAATAATGTTTTAACAGCCAATGATGATTCTTAGCGCCGATTTTTAGCAGACTGATATTTTCACTTATGACTTATTTTCTGCTTACCAAAAAAAGCCACGTTACTTTGTTGATGCAAAAAAGTGAACGTGGCGTTAAATGTAACCAGTTATATCAGTAGAAAACCTGGTTGTTGTTAACAGTCTAACCGGTCAATTTTTTATGATTTTTTTGATAAAAATTAAATTTTATTTGCTTTAATCACCACCAGATGACGTTCGCCATCCAGGGCCGGAACGTGAAGTTTAACCACTGATTCGACCTGATATTCTTCGGGCAACAAAGCGATTTCATCTTCCGGCATTTGGCCTTTCAGCGCGTAGAAACGACCTTGCTCACCAGGAAGATGGTGGCACCAGCTCACCATATCGTTCAGAGAGGCAAAAGCGCGGCTAATTACGCCATCAAATGGCGGCTCAGAAGGAAACTCTTCTACCCTGCTCTGTACTGGCTCAATATTCTCCAGTTTAAGCTCATGTTGCACCTGACGAAGGAAACGCACGCGTTTACCAAGGCTATCCAACAACGTGAAGTGGGCTTCAGGACGCACGATAGAGAGTGGAATGCCAGGCAGTCCTGGTCCGGTGCCGACATCGATAAACCGTTCACCTTGCAGATACGGTGCCACCACAATGCTATCGAGAATATGGCGTACCAGCATCTCATTAGGATCGCGGACCGAAGTCAGGTTGTACGCTTTATTCCATTTATGCAGCATATTCACGTAGGCAATTAGCTGGTTTTTCTGGTGATCGGTAAGCGAAATTCCTGCGTCTTTCAGCAGAGAGGTGAGTTTGTTGAGCACGGTGATTACCTGTTCTTGATGCGTTGCCCGGTAAGCGGGTGCTTACCAGGCATTTTTAATGCGTTATGCGCTACGACGCAGCATACCCTGTTTTTTCAGCCACACCAGCAGAATGGAGATGGCCGCAGGCGTGACGCCAGAAATACGCGAAGCCTGACCGATAGAGGCCGGTTTGTGATCGTTAAGTTTGGCGATCACTTCGTTAGAAAGACCGGATACCTGGCGGTAATCCAGCGTCGCTGGTAGCAGGGTGTTCTCGTTACGCAGTTGCTTTTCGATCTCATCTTGCTGGCGCGCGATATAACCTTCGTATTTAACCTGAATCTCAACCTGTTCCGCCGCCTGTTCGTCTGTCAACGCAGGGGCAAACGGCGTCAGCGTGGTTAATTTTTCATAAGTCATTTCCGGACGACGCAGCAGATCTTCACCACTGGCTTCACGGGAAAGTGGCGCAGTCAGGTGAGCATTCACTTCGGCTGCAGCTTCCGCCGACGGGGTTACCCAGGTCGATTTCAGACGCTGACGCTCACGCTCGATATTCTCAAGTTTCTCGTTAAAGCGCGCCCAACGTTCGTCATCCACCAGGCCCAGTTCACGACCGATTTCAGTCAAACGCAGATCCGCATTATCTTCGCGCAGCATCAGACGATATTCTGCGCGCGAGGTAAACATACGATACGGTTCTTTGGTTCCTAAAGTGCACAGGTCATCAACCAGTACGCCGAGATACGCCTGAGAACGCGCCGGAGCCCAACCTTCTTTGTCAGCAGACAGACGGGCAGCGTTAAGACCGGCCAGCAAACCTTGCGCAGCGGCTTCTTCGTAACCGGTAGTGCCGTTAATCTGACCAGCAAAGAACAGCCCCTGGATAAACTTGCTCTCCAGCGTCGGTTTCAGGTCGCGTGGATCGAAGAAGTCATACTCAATGGCATAACCCGGACGCACGATCTTTGCGTTTTCCATCCCCTGCATGGAGCGGACGATTTGCATCTGCACATCGAACGGCAGGCTGGTGGAGATACCGTTCGGATAAATTTCGTTAGAGGTCAGCCCTTCCGGTTCAAGGAAGATCTGATGCTGATTTCTGTCGGCGAAGCGCATGACTTTGTCTTCGATCGACGGGCAGTAGCGTGGGCCGACACCTTCGATCACCCCTGCGTACATTGGGCTACGATCGAGGTTACTGCGGATCACATCATGGGTTTTCTCGTTGGTATGAGTGATATAACACGGCACCTGCTGGGGATGCTGGGACGCATTGCCCATAAACGAGAATACCGGCATTGGGTTATCGCCATGCTGTTGCGCCAGCACGCTGAAGTCGATAGTACGCGCATCAATACGCGGCGGTGTCCCGGTTTTCAGACGACCAACGCGCAGCGGCAGTTCACGCAAACGGCGAGAGAGCGGAATGGACGGCGGATCACCAGCACGGCCACCGCTGTAGTTATCCAGACCGATATGAATTTTACCGTCGAGGAACGTCCCAACGGTGAGCACGACGGCTTTGGCACGGAATTTCAGTCCCATTTGGGTAACAGCACCGACCACGCGATCGTTTTCGACAATAAGATCTTCAACCGCCTGCTGGAAGATCATCAGGTTCGGTTGGTTCTCCAGCGCCGTACGTACCGCCTGCCGGTAGAGCACACGATCCGCCTGAGCTCGGGTAGCGCGAACTGCCGGTCCCTTACTTGCGTTTAGTATCCTAAACTGGATACCCGCCTGATCGATCGCTTTCGCCATCAGACCGCCGAGTGCATCCACTTCTTTTACCAGATGTCCCTTCCCAATACCGCCGATCGCCGGGTTGCAGCTCATCTGCCCCAGAGTGTCGATATTGTGTGTCAAAAGCAGAGTCTGTTGACCCATACGCGCCGCGGCCATCGCGGCCTCGGTGCCTGCATGACCCCCGCCAATGATGATGACGTCAAAAGGATCCGGATAAAACATGGTGATTGCCTCGCATAACGCGGTATGAAAATGGATTGAAGCCCGGGCCGTGGATTCTACTCAACTTTGTCGGCTTGAGAAAGACCTGGGATCCTGGGTATTAAAAAGAAGATCTATTTATTTAGAGATCTGTTCTATTGTGATCTCTTATTAGGATCGCACTGCCCTGTGGATAACAAGGATCCGGCTTTTAAGATCAACAACCTGGAAAGGATCATTAACTGTGAATGATCGGTGATCCTGGACCGTATAAGCTGGGATCAGAATGAGGGGTTATACACAACTCAAAAACTGAACAACCGTTGTTCTTTGGATAACTACCGGTTGATCCAAGCTTCCTGACAGAGTTATCCACAGTGGATCGCACGATCTGTATACTTATTTGAGTAAATTAATCCACGATCCCAGCCATTCTTCTGCCGGATCTTCCGGAATGTCGTGATCAAGAATGTTGATCTTCAGTGTTTCGCCCGTCTGTTTTGCACCGGAATTTTTGAGTTCAGCCTCGAGTTTATCAATAGCCCCACAAAAGGTGTCATATTCACGACTACCAATACCGATTGCGCCAAAGCGGACCGCAGAAAGATCGGGCTTCTGTTCCTGCAATGCTTCATAGAAAGGAGAAAGGTTGTCCGGAATATCTCCGGCACCGTGGGTGGAGCTGATAACCAGCCAGATCCCCGAGGCAGATAAATCTTCCAACAGCGGACCGTGCAGCGTTTCGGTGGTAAAACCCGCCTCTTCCAGCTTTTCAGCCAGGTGTTCTGCTACATATTCGGCACCGCCGAGGGTGCTGCCGCTGATAAGAGTGATATCTGCCATAAACCGCCACCTTTATTAAGAGTGGCGTATTGTACGCTGTGAACGCGTTGGGATCTACCTGTGGAAAAGTATGGGATTAAAAAAGCCGATCAGGGCTTGATGGTACGCATGATCGGGTTCTGCAGGACGATCAATGTCTCGGTGGACTGAATTTCATCAATTGTTTGGATCTTGTTGATAAGTACATGCTGGAGAGCATCGATCGAACGGCACATTACTTTGATAAAGATGCTGTAGTGGCCAGTTGTGTAATAGGCTTCAGTGACTTCATCGAGGCTTTCCAGCTTTGCCAGCGCGGAAGGATAGTCTTTGGCGCTCTTTAATATAATGCCGATAAAGCAGCCTACGTCATAACCGAGCTGCTTCGGGCTGACATCAATACGCGCCCCGGTAATGATCCCCGCCTGCTTCATTTTCTCTACTCGAACGTGAATCGTCCCCGGACTGACGCCAAATTGTTTCGCCAGTTCGGCGTAAGCGGTGCGCGCATTGCCCATTAATGCTTCCAGGATGCCACGGTCCAGATTGTCGATCAGATAATTTTCCATAGGATTTTCTTATGCGGATTGATGATTCATTCTATTTTAGCCTTCTTTTTTAATGAATCAAAAGTGCATGAGGCTTTTTATTGAATGATTATTGCATGTGTGTCGGTTTTTGTTGCTTAATCATAAGCAACAGGACGCAGGAGTATAAAAAATGAAAACCGCTTACATTGCCAAACAACGTCAAATTAGCTTCGTGAAATCTCACTTTTCTCGTCAACTGGAAGAACGTCTGGGGCTGATCGAAGTCCAGGCGCCGATTCTTAGCCGTGTGGGGGATGGCACGCAGGATAACTTGTCGGGCTGTGAAAAAGCGGTGCAGGTAAAAGTGAAAGCTCTGCCTGATGCCCAGTTCGAAGTGGTTCATTCACTGGCGAAGTGGAAACGTCAGACCTTAGGGCAACACGACTTCAGCGCGGGCGAAGGGCTGTACACGCACATGAAAGCCCTTCGCCCCGATGAAGACCGTCTTTCCCCGTTGCACTCGGTCTATGTTGATCAGTGGGACTGGGAACGCGTAATGGGCGACGGCGAGCGTCAATTCTCGACTCTGAAAAGCACGGTAGAGGCGATCTGGGCGGGAATTAAAGCAACCGAAGCTGCAGTTAGCGAAGAGTTTGGCCTGGCACCGTTCCTGCCGGATCAGATCCACTTCGTACACAGCCAGGAGTTACTGTCTCGTTATCCGGATCTCGATGCCAAAGGGCGTGAGCGGGCGATTGCGAAAGATCTTGGCGCGGTATTCCTCGTCGGGATTGGCGGCAAGTTGAGTGATGGTCATCGCCACGACGTGCGCGCACCGGATTATGATGACTGGAGCACCCCGTCAGAGCTGGGCCATGCGGGTCTGAACGGCGATATTCTGGTATGGAACCCGGTACTGGAAGATGCGTTTGAGCTTTCTTCCATGGGGATCCGCGTGGATGCCGACACGCTGAAGCATCAGCTGGCGCTGACCGGTGACGAAGATCGCCTGCAGCTGGAGTGGCATCAGGCGCTGCTGCGCGGTGAAATGCCGCAGACCATCGGCGGCGGTATCGGGCAGTCTCGTTTGACCATGCTGCTGCTGCAACTGCCACATATCGGCCAGGTTCAGTGTGGTGTATGGCCGGCAGCTGTTCGCGAGAGCGTCCCTTCTCTGCTGTAATAATTTATCGCCGCCAGCGTCTGAGCAGGCGGCTTCGCATCCCGGTATCAAAGCGCCAGATATGATCGAAAATGCGCATGATGCCGGGTTTGCCATGTGCCGACATCGCCACGGCATGAAAGCGATGCTGATGTACCCGCTGTAGCTCTTTCACTTTACTCGTCACGTCGTCAGGCAACCGCTGGGCGATAAAATCAGAAATCACCACCGCATCGGCATCAAGCCATTCCCTGCTTTGCAAGCGTTCCATAATGGCGCGAAAACAACTGGCAAGATCGGTGCCGCCACGAAACTGCTGACTTAAAAAGCGGATCGCTTGCTCAATACCTTGTGGGCCTGAAAGCTCATAACGGACGATCTCGGTGGAAAATAGCATAATATAGCAGCGCCGGTTTTCAGCGAGGGCTATGCGCATCAAGGCCAGGCAGAACGCTTTCGCACACTGTTCATTAAAGCCGCCCATTGAGCCGGAAGTATCCACGCAGACAATAAACGGTCCGCGCGGCTGTTCGTCGTAATCTTTATGCACCACCGGGCGTTCGATCATTTTTTCACGCCACGACTCACCGTGCAGGCGATAGGTGAGCAACTGTTTTTCCACCAGCCGACGGTAAAACTCATACTCCAGTTCCGTTATCCCTAGTGTCGCCAGTTCTGGAGGCAAGAGACGTAAAATATCATCGCTTTGCTGCAGACCATCAACCTGCTCAGGAACCGTCGCCGGTTCGCGCACCATGGTGCGGAAGGTTTCCATCTGCGCATCGTTGCGCGGTATTGATTTGGCTTCCCGGGAACGCCCCAGTTGTTCTGCCAGACGTTTCAGTTCCGGCTGTTCGTTAAGAAATTCACCGTATTTCACAATCAACTGATAGTCGCCACGTTTAAGCTGACCGGCGCTCATATCCCACAGACGACCAGCTGCGGTATTGTTATCTGCGAGAATCGGTTCAAGTTGCCCGCTCAGCGTCATGCGTTCCTGAACTTCACTCAACAGTTGTTCGCGTTCTTCTTCTAATAGCTGCTGATTTAACGTCGTTGCTTGCACGATCAGGCTTAAACGCCAGCGCTGGAGAAAAAGCGTGTGTAACGCTGAAGTGATCGTACTGTTAGCATCAACCAACTGTCGGGCTTGTTCTGCCCATGGGGAATTCAGACGATGCAGTAAGTCCAGGATCTGTGGTAGCTGCACAATAAACTGCGGCGTGGAGAGGAGCTGGCTTTGCTGATAGCACATCACCTCTTCGGTGAGTTCCGGCGGGACTCGGGCATCTTTCAGCCGACTGCGCAGCGCCTCACGCCAGCGGGGAACATCATCAGTGATAGCCGCCTTCAGTCGTGGGAATTTTTCAAAGAAGACCGCCAGCTGCGGTGAGGCCAGCAGCGCGATGATCATCTCTTCGATCAATCCCTCTTCGCTGACGGCCAGCATCACATTAAGCGTATCCAGCGTTAGCATTGTTGTGCCTGGCGAATCTGTGCGCCGACATCCTGTAGGCTGGCTTCAATGCGACCTAACCAGTCGCCAGGGATAAACAGACATTTTTGCTGTTCGCTGAATAAAGCGTGTTGCTTGCGCCAGTCGCTTTCAAGCTCTTCCAGTTGTTGTTTTATTTCACCTGGCAGACCTTCAGCCGATGAACCGGGAAGTGCCAGCGTACTGCCTTGTAAACTTACATCGCGTACAACAAGATGTTGGGTGCTATCAACTTCCAGATTCAGTTTCTGGGCAAAGCCAATACCGTTCAGTTTGCCGCGAATTTCACCACCTTTACTCAGCCACTGTTCCAGCGCGTTACGCTCAAAGGAGATATGAACCACTTCCATATCATGCAATTTTAACGGTTTTTGCAGCAGCAGAGTCAGAGTGGAAGCAGTAACGTTAACAGGAAGTTGATACTGCTGACGACGGCTGAAAATGCCGCCCAGACGAATTACCGTTAAGGCTGTTTTATCGCTTTGTTGCTGCTGGAGTTGCAGGTGACGTTGCACAATCGCGCCCAGGCGGGTCAACATCCCTTGCTGTTGCCAGGCGTGACCGGTCATCAATACATCAATTTGTTGTTGTATCAAATTCAGGCTTTGCGCGTCATACCACAGGCAATCTTTCAGCAAAATGAGATCAACCGGGGCGACAGCACTGCGACCGCTAAAAAAGGCGCTGGCCTGCAATAAGCGGATCGCTTTTTTCCAGCGACGATCCGAGACATAAGGCGCATCCGGTAATTTATCCAGTTGCTGGCGCAGCATAAAAATCAGCTCAAATACATGATCGGGCAGCGTAATTTCACCAATCTCTTTCTGCCAGCGTTCATATTCTTCATCTGTGATCTGCAAGGAGGCAGGAACCGGATTGTCATTTTCATCCTGTTGACTGGTCAGCATGGAGCGGAAATTCGCTTTATCCTGCACTTTATCTAACCACAGACGAATCAGCATGCGGTCATATAACGCTTCCAGACTGCTGTCTGCTTCCGGCAGCTCGTTGGAGGCCGCCACCAGCAGACGCATCGGGATTTTTTCTACGAGTGCGCCGTTGCGGAACTGGCGCTCGTTAATGGCGGTGAGCAGGGTATTAAGAATTGCCGGACCCGCTTTCCAGATCTCATCCAGAAAGACGATTTCAGCTTCCGGCAGGTAACCGCTGGTTAAACGTTCATAGCGCCCTTCATCTTTTAGCGCCTGAATAGAAAGGGGACCAAAAACTTCTTCCGGCGTGGAGAAGCGGGTCATCAGATATTCAAACGCGCGGGCATTCTGAAAGGCGAATTTTAAGCGCCGGGCGATCAAACTTTTGGCAATACCTGGTGGGCCAAGGAGGAACACACTTTCACCACTTAATGCCGCTAATAAACACAAGCGGATGGCGTGGCTACGTTCATAAAGCCCCTTTTCCAACGAACTGCTCAGGCGGGAAATTCTTTCCGCTAATAAATGAGGGTGAGCCATAATGAAGTGGCGTCCTTTCGTCAAAAGTTCTGCGTAAATTGCGAGTATAGACGTTTCTTGCTGGTGGCTAAAATAGTCTCAAAGGAGGGGTATTTTTCTTTGAGCCAGGTTAATGTGGCCGCATTTAGGAGTACGATTTTGCCGTTAATCGTGCATACTGTGCGCTTTTTTGTGGGCCAAGGGACTAAGCACACATTTCATATTTCAACGAAAGACTAGTCTATGAGCACTGATAATAAGCAATCATTGCCCGCGATTACCCTCGCGGCGATTGGAGTTGTCTACGGCGATATTGGTACCAGCCCGTTATATACACTTCGTGAATGTTTGTCCGGCCAGTTTGGTTTTGGCGTTGAACGCGATGCCGTGTTTGGCTTTTTATCGCTGATCTTCTGGCTGCTAATCTTTGTGGTTTCCATTAAATATCTCACCTTCGTGATGCGGGCAGATAACGCCGGTGAAGGGGGGATCCTGACGTTGATGTCGCTTGCCGGGCGTAATACGTCGGCGCGAACCACATCAATGCTGGTGATTATGGGGCTAATCGGCGGCAGCTTTTTCTATGGTGAAGTCGTCATTACTCCCGCTATTTCGGTGATGTCCGCCATTGAAGGTCTGGAAATCGTCGCCCCGCAGCTGGATACCTGGATAGTTCCCCTCTCAATTATCGTTCTCACATTATTATTCATGATTCAAAAACATGGCACGGCTATGGTCGGTAAGCTGTTTGCGCCGATCATGCTGACCTGGTTTTTGATTCTGGCAGGGCTGGGGTTACGTAGCATTATTGCTAACCCGGAAGTGCTGCATGCACTGAATCCGATGTGGGCGGTGCATTTCTTCCTTGAATACAAAACGGTTTCTTTTATTGCATTAGGGGCAGTGGTGCTGTCGATTACGGGGGTCGAGGCGCTGTATGCTGATATGGGGCACTTTGGTAAGTTCCCTATTCGTCTGGCGTGGTTCACCGTCGTATTGCCTTCCTTAACCCTTAATTACTTCGGCCAGGGAGCGCTGTTGTTAAAGAATCCGGAAGCGATTAAGAACCCGTTCTTCCTGTTGGCACCGGACTGGGCGCTGATCCCGCTGCTGATCATCGCCGCACTGGCGACGGTAATTGCCTCGCAAGCGGTTATCTCTGGCGTCTTCTCATTGACGCGTCAGGCGGTACGTCTGGGATATTTGTCGCCGATGCGCATTATTCACACTTCCGAAATGGAGTCAGGGCAAATCTATATTCCCTTTGTGAACTGGATGCTCTATGTCGCGGTCGTGATTGTGATTGTCAGCTTTGAGCACTCCAGCAACCTGGCGGCGGCGTACGGGATTGCGGTGACCGGAACCATGGTGCTGACGTCTATTCTCTCGACTACCGTGGCACGTCAGAACTGGCACTGGAATAAGTATTTTGTTGCGCTGATCCTGATTGCTTTCCTTTGTGTCGATATTCCCTTGTTCACCGCTAACCTCGATAAACTGCTCTCCGGCGGCTGGTTGCCATTGAGCCTCGGTACGGTGATGTTTATCGTGATGACCACCTGGAAGAGCGAACGTTTCCGTTTGCTGCGGCGGATGCATGAACATGGTAACTCTCTGGAGGCGATGATTGCTTCGCTGGAGAAATCACCGCCCGTTCGCGTGCCTGGGACCGCGGTGTATATGTCGCGTGCAATCAACGTCATTCCCTTTGCGCTGATGCATAACCTGAAACATAACAAGGTATTGCATGAGCGGGTGATTCTGTTAACTCTGCGCACCGAAGACGCGCCTTATGTCCATAACGTCCGTCGGGTACAGATTGAACAACTGTCGCCCACTTTCTGGCGCGTGGTGGCAAGTTATGGTTGGCGAGAAACGCCAAACGTGGAAGAAGTTTTCCACCGCTGCGGTCTGGAAGGATTAAGTTGCCGGATGATGGAAACCTCCTTCTTTATGTCGCATGAGTCGTTGATCCTCGGCAAACGCCCGTGGTATTTGCGTCTGCGCGGCAAGCTGTACTTGCTGCTGCAACGTAATGCGCTGCGTGCGCCGGATCAATTTGAAATCCCGCCAAACAGGGTTATCGAACTGGGTACTCAGGTCGAAATCTAACGCCAGACGCCTCCTTTCTCCATAAGGGGGCGTTTTTGTTTTCATGGTTAATCACCATGTAAAACGTTTCGAGGTTGATCACATTTCCGTAACGTCACGATGGTTTTCCCAACTCAGTCAGGATTAAACTGCGGGTCAGCGAAACGTTTCGCTGATGGAGAAAAAAATGAAAAAAGGCACCGTTCTTAATTCTGATATTTCATCGGTGATCTCCCGTCTGGGACATACCGATACGCTGGTGGTGTGTGATGCTGGTTTACCCATCCCCAAAAGTACAACGCGTATCGATATGGCATTAACCCAGGGGGTACCTTCTTTTATGCAGGTGCTGGGCGTCGTCACAAATGAAATGCAGGTCGAAGCTGCCATTATCGCGGAAGAGATCAAACAACATAATCCGCAACTCCACGAAACGTTGCTCACTCACCTTGAGCAGCTGCAAAAACACCAGGGAAATACCATTGAAATTCGTTACACCACGCATGAACAATTCAAACAACAAACCGCAGAAAGTCAGGCGGTAATTCGCAGCGGAGAATGTTCTCCGTATGCGAATATCATTCTCTGTGCTGGCGTGACGTTCTGAGGCCGTCATGGAAGCATTACTTCAGCTTAAAGGCATCGATAAAGCCTTCCCGGGCGTAAAAGCCCTCTCGGGCGCAGCGTTAAATGTCTATCCGGGCCGCGTGATGGCGCTGGTGGGCGAAAACGGCGCGGGTAAATCCACCATGATGAAAGTGCTTACTGGTATCTATACTCGCGATGCCGGCACGCTTTTATGGCTGGGGAAAGAAACGACATTTACCGGGCCGAAATCTTCCCAGGAAGCCGGGATTGGGATTATCCACCAGGAACTGAACCTGATCCCGCAGTTAACCATTGCCGAAAACATTTTCCTCGGTCGTGAGTTTGTTAATCGCTTTGGCAAAATTGACTGGAAAACCATGTATGCCGAAGCGGATAAATTACTGGCTAAACTTAACCTGCGCTTTAAAAGCGACAAGCTGGTGGGCGATCTTTCCATCGGTGACCAGCAAATGGTTGAAATCGCCAAAGTGCTGAGCTTTGAGTCGAAAGTCATCATTATGGATGAACCGACCGATGCGCTGACCGATACCGAAACCGAATCCTTGTTCCGCGTCATCCGCGAGCTGAAATCGCAAGGCCGCGGTATTGTCTATATCTCCCACCGCATGAAAGAAATCTTCGAGATTTGCGATGACGTTACCGTTTTTCGTGACGGGCAATTTATTGCTGAGCGTGAAGTAGCATCACTGACCGAAGATTCGCTGATTGAGATGATGGTGGGTCGCAAGCTGGAAGAGCAATATCCGCACCTGGACAAAGCGCCGGGAGATATCCGCCTGAAAGTCGATAATCTCTGCGGACCTGGCGTTAACGATGTCTCTTTTACTTTACGCAAAGGCGAAATTCTTGGCGTCTCTGGTTTGATGGGCGCAGGTCGTACCGAACTGATGAAAGTGCTCTACGGCGCACTGCCGCGCACCAGCGGTTACGTCACCCTGGATGGGCATGAAGTCGTTACCCGTTCACCGCAGGATGGCCTGGCAAACGGCATTGTGTATATCTCCGAAGACCGTAAACGTGACGGTTTAGTGCTGGGCATGTCAGTAAAAGAGAACATGTCGCTGACAGCGCTGCGCTACTTCAGCCGCGCTGGCGGCAGTTTGAAGCATGCCGATGAACAGCAGGCAGTAAGTGATTTCATTCGTCTGTTTAATGTGAAAACGCCGTCAATGGAACAGGCAATTGGTCTGCTTTCCGGTGGCAATCAGCAAAAAGTAGCGATTGCCCGTGGTCTGATGACACGCCCTAAAGTGTTGATCCTCGATGAGCCTACCCGTGGCGTAGATGTCGGCGCGAAAAAAGAGATCTATCAACTGATTAACCAGTTCAAAGCCGATGGCTTGAGCATCATTCTGGTGTCATCGGAGATGCCAGAAGTATTAGGCATGAGCGATCGCATCATCGTCATGCATGAAGGGCATCTCAGCGGGGAATTTACTCGTGAGCAGGCCACCCAGGAAGTGTTAATGGCTGCCGCTGTGGGCAAGCTTAATCGCGTGAATCAGGAGTA
This sequence comes from Escherichia sp. WS1451, assembly GCF_046487365.1. Taxonomy (NCBI): domain Bacteria; kingdom Pseudomonadati; phylum Pseudomonadota; class Gammaproteobacteria; order Enterobacterales; family Enterobacteriaceae; genus Escherichia; species Escherichia sp. WS1451. The sequence goes on along the minus strand of NZ_JBJQJP010000026.1, from coordinate 6,280 downwards.
AAAAAATGACAACCCAGACTGTCTCTGGTCGCCGTTATTTCACGAAAGCGTGGCTGATGGAGCAGAAATCGCTTATCGCTCTGCTGGTGCTGATCGCGATTGTCTCGACGTTAAGCCCGAACTTTTTCACCATCAATAACTTATTCAATATTCTTCAGCAAACCTCGGTGAACGCCATTATGGCGGTCGGGATGACGCTGGTGATCCTGACGTCGGGTATCGACTTGTCGGTAGGTTCTCTGTTGGCGCTGACCGGCGCAGTTGCTGCATCTATCGTCGGCATTGAAGTCAATGCGCTGGTGGCTGTCGCTGCCGCTCTCGCGTTAGGTGCCGCAATTGGTGCGGTAACTGGGGTGATTGTAGCGAAAGGTCGCGTCCAGGCGTTTATCGCTACGCTGGTTATGATGCTTTTACTGCGCGGCGTGACCATGGTTTATACCAATGGTAGCCCAGTGAATACCGGCTTTACTGAGAACGCCGATCTGTTTGGCTGGTTTGGTATTGGTCGTCCGCTGGGCGTACCGACGCCAGTCTGGATCATGGGGATTGTCTTCCTCGCGGCCTGGTACATGCTGCATCACACGCGTCTGGGGCGTTACATCTACGCGCTGGGCGGCAATGAAGCGGCAACGCGTCTTTCTGGTATCAACGTCAATAAAATCAAAATCATCGTCTATTCTCTTTGTGGTCTGCTGGCATCGCTGGCCGGGATCATTGAAGTGGCGCGTCTCTCCTCCGCACAACCCACGGCGGGGACTGGCTATGAGCTGGATGCTATTGCTGCGGTGGTTCTGGGCGGTACGAGTCTGGCGGGCGGAAAAGGTCGCATTGTTGGGACGTTGATCGGCGCATTAATTCTTGGCTTCCTTAATAATGGATTGAATTTGTTAGGTGTTTCCTCCTATTACCAGATGATCGTCAAAGCGGTGGTGATTTTGCTGGCGGTGCTGGTAGACAACAAAAAGCAGTAATAACGACTACAGGACATCTTGAATATGAACATGAAAAAACTGGCTACCCTGGTTTCCGCTGTTGCGCTAAGCGCCACCGTCAGTGCGAATGCGATGGCAAAAGACACCATCGCGCTGGTGGTCTCCACGCTTAACAACCCATTCTTTGTATCGCTGAAAGATGGCGCGCAGAAAGAGGCGGATAAACTTGGCTATAACTTGGTGGTGCTGGACTCCCAGAACAACCCGGCGAAAGAGCTGGCGAACGTGCAGGACTTAACCGTCCGCGGCACCAAAATTCTGCTGATTAACCCGACCGACTCCGACGCAGTAGGTAATGCTGTGAAGATGGCTAACCAGGCGAACATCCCGGTTATCACTCTTGACCGCCAGGCAACGAAAGGTGAAGTGGTGAGCCACATTGCATCTGATAACGTACTGGGCGGCAAAATCGCCGGTGATTACATCGCGAAGAAAGTGGGTGAAGGTGCCAAAGTTATCGAGCTGCAAGGCATTGCCGGTACATCCGCAGCCCGTGAACGTGGCGAAGGTTTCCAGCAGGCCGTTGCTGCTCACAAGTTTAATGTTCTTGCCAGCCAGCCTGCAGATTTTGATCGCACCAAAGGTTTGAACGTAATGCAGAACCTGTTGACCGCTCATCCGGATGTTCAGGCTGTATTCGCGCAGAATGATGAAATGGCGCTTGGCGCGCTGCGCGCACTGCAAACTGCCGGTAAATCGGATGTGATGGTCGTCGGATTTGACGGTACACCGGATGGCGAAAAAGCGGTGAATGATGGCAAACTAGCAGCGACTATCGCTCAGCTACCCGATCAGATTGGCGCGAAAGGCGTCGAAACCGCAGATAAAGTGCTGAAAGGCGAGAAAGTTCAGGCTAAGTATCCGGTTGATCTGAAACTGGTTGTTAAGCAGTAGTTTTAATCAGGTTGTATGACCTGATGGTGACATAAATACGTCATCGACAGATGAACGTGTAATATAAAGAAAAGCAGGGCACGCGCCACCCTAACACGGTGGCGCATTTTATGGACATCCCGAATATGCAAAACGCAGGCAGCCTCGTTGTTCTTGGCAGCATTAATGCTGACCACATTCTTAATCTTCAATCTTTTCCTACTCCAGGCGAAACCGTAACCGGTAACCACTATCAGGTTGCATTTGGCGGCAAAGGCGCGAATCAGGCGGTGGCTGCTGGGCGTAGCGGTGCGAATATCGCGTTTATTGCCTGCACTGGCGATGACAGCATTGGTGAGAGCGTTCGCCAGCAGCTCGCCACTGATAACATCGATATTTCTCCGGTCAGCGTGATCAAAGGCGAATCAACAGGTGTGGCGCTGATTTTTGTTAATGGCGAAGGTGAGAATGTCATCGGTATTCATGCCGGCGCTAATGCTGCCCTTTCCCCGGCGCTGGTGGAAGCGCAACGTGAGCGTATTGCCAACGCGTCAGCATTATTAATGCAGCTGGAATCACCACTCGAAAGTGTGATGGCAGCGGCGAAAATCGCCCATCAAAATAAGACTATCGTTGCGCTTAACCCGGCTCCGGCTCGCGAACTTCCTGACGAACTGCTGGCGCTGGTGGACATTATTACGCCAAACGAAACGGAAGCAGAAAAGCTCACCGGTATTCGTGTTGAAAATGATGAAGATGCAGCGAAGGCGGCGCAGGTACTGCATGAAAAAGGTATCCGTACTGTACTGATTACTTTAGGAAGTCGTGGTGTATGGGCTAGCGTGAATGGTGAAGGTCAGCGCGTTCCTGGATTCCGGGTGCAGGCTGTCGATACTATTGCTGCCGGAGATACCTTTAACGGCGCGTTAATCACGGCGTTGCTGGAAGAAAAACCATTGCCAGAGGCGATTCGTTTTGCCCATGCAGCCGCTGCGATTGCCGTAACACGTAAAGGCGCACAACCTTCCGTACCGTGGCGTGAAGAGATCGACGCATTTTTAGACAGGCAGAGGTGACGCTTGGCTACAATGAAAGATGTTGCCCGCCTGGCGGGCGTTTCTACCTCAACAGTTTCTCACGTTATCAATAAAGATCGCTTCGTCAGTGAAGCGATTACAGCCAAAGTTGAAGCGGCGATTAAAGAACTCAATTACGCGCCATCAGCTCTGGCGCGTAGCCTCAAACTCAATCAAACACATACCATTGGCATGTTGATCACTGCCAGTACCAATCCTTTCTATTCAGAACTGGTGCGTGGCGTTGAACGCAGCTGCTTCGAACGCGGTTATAGTCTTGTCCTTTGCAATACCGAAGGCGATGAACAGCGGATGAATCGTAATCTGGAAACGCTGATGCAAAAACGCGTTGATGGCTTGCTGTTACTGTGCACCGAAACGCATCAGCCTTCGCGTGAAATCATGCAACGTTATCCGACAGTGCCTACCGTGATGATGGACTGGGCTCCGTTCGATGGCGACAGCGATCTTATTCAGGATAACTCGTTGCTGGGCGGAGACTTAGCAACGCAATATCTGATCGATAAAGGTCATACCCGTATTGCCTGTATTACCGGTCCGCTGGATAAAACTCCGGCGCGCCTGCGGTTGGAAGGTTATCGGGCGGCGATGAAACGTGCGGGTCTCAACATTCCTGATGGCTATGAAGTCACTGGTGATTTTGAATTTAACGGCGGGTTTGACGCCATGCGCCAACTGTTATCACATCCGCTGCGTCCTCAGGCTGTCTTTACCGGAAATGACGCTATGGCTGTTGGCGTTTACCAAGCGTTATATCAGGCAGAGTTACAGGTTCCGCAGGATATCGCGGTGATTGGCTATGACGATATCGAACTGGCAAGCTTTATGACGCCACCATTAACAACTATCCACCAACCGAAAGATGAACTGGGGGAGCTGGCGATTGATGTACTCATCCATCGGATAACCCAGCCGGCCCTACAGCAACAACGATTACAACTTACTCCGATTCTGATGGAACGTGGTTCGGCTTAGATTTACGCTGTCTTTTGATCAAATTATTACCATCGGTTGTTTTCAGTAGCATGAACATTGCTGCTGAAGCAACAGTAATAATCCCCATCGTGATAAACGTATAGTGGAATTGTTCGACTGTCGTTGTGCCTTCCATCCCTTCGTAAACGCGAAGGACGGCCGCACTTACAGCAACGCCTAAACTGATAGACAGTTGCTGCGTGACCGCCAGAACACTGTTACCGCTGCTGGCGTTGTCATCGGTCAGATCGGCAAGTGTGATGGTATTCATCGCGGTAAATTGTGTCGACATAGCCATCCCTAATATAAACAACGGCAAGATCAGCATCCATATCGCCATTGCTGGTGATTGCAAAGAGAACTGAGCGATCATTAGCCCAATAATCACCGTGATCCCCACTAACGTATGGCGATAGCCCAGACGACGTAAGACTTGGGTAACCATCGATTTTGCAATAATGGAACCTAACGCTGTCGGTGCCATCATACAGCCAGCAATAAACGCCTGATACCCAAATCCTACCTGTAACATCAATGGCATAAGGAACGGTACACAGCCGGTCCCCAGACGGGTTGCAATATTGCCTACGATACCGATCGAGAAAGTGCGGGTTTTAAATAAATCTAATGAAATTAATGGGTTTGGCGTGCGTCGCGCATGGAGAATATAGAGAAGCAGTAACCCGATGCTGGTGACAATTACCGTCAAGGCAATCCAGCTGGCGACAATCTTTTCCCCGAATAGCTCTATTCCGCTTGAGAAGAGAACAAGGCTGAGGCCAAACAGCAAAAAGCCAGTGGTATCGAATCTGCGTCGTGCGGTGGTGAAATTGGGCATATGTTTGTGCGCGTAAAGAAGGCCCGCAATACCTATGGGGATATTGATTAAAAATATCCAGTGCCAGGTTGCCCAGGTGACCAGCACGCCGCCAAGAACGGGGCCTAAAATTGGCCCCACCAGACCCGGCATGGCGACAAAATTCAATACAGGAAGAAGTTCATTACGAGGATAAGCGCGCAGTAAGGCCAGCCGAGCAACAGGCATCATCATTGCGCCGCCTATCCCCTGAATAACCCGGAAGACAACCAGCTGTGGTAGCGAGTTGGAAAGTGCGCAGGCCAGAGAACCCAACGTGAACAGACTCACGGCAAGGGTAAAAATGCGACGTGTACCGAAGCGATCGGCTAGCCATCCGCTTACCGGAATAAGCATCGCCACCGTCAGCGTATAACTGATGATGGCTGATTGCATCGCGAGAGGAGAACGATTAAGGCTATGAGCGATTGCGGGTAAGGCGGTATTCAGAATAGTGGCATCAAGTGCCTGCATGAAGAAGGCCATCGCCGCGATCCACGGCAAACCCGCCATACTGCGCTTCTTTTTATCGCTCATTCAATGTCCTGTTATCGGGGTGTCACTTATCAGGTGAGCGTAGCAGCGCCTGACAAGCTTTAAATGCCGCGTCGCCATCGCTTTGGATAATCGCGTCAACAATCGCCTGGTGCAGATCCAGCTTTATCACTGTGTCGCTGGTAATTGACGTGAAGTAAGTGTGATAAACCGAATGGAATAGCGAGGCGAATGAGGTCAAAAACGGATTGGCGCTCATTTCATAGATATGCTCATGCCAGGCCATATCGACTTCGATCCAGCGTTCACGGCGAAAGTTCTCTTTTAATGCCGCCATTTCGGCCATTAACGTATTGAGATGCGCCTTCTGTTCCGCGGTGCCAACCGTTGCTGCCAGTAGGCAAGCTTGCGGCTCCAGACAGATACGCATAACCAGAAAGTGATCGATGACCTGATGAAAGTTCTCTTCTGTCATCCACCAGGTAAGCAATTCCTGATCAAGAAAATTCCAGTTTGATTGTGGCATGACCCGGGTACCAATTCGCGGTCGCGGTAAAACCATCCCTTTTGCCGTTAACGTTTTGACCGCTTCGCGTACCGCTGTACGACTCACTCCAAATTGCTCGCCCAGCTCAATCTCACCAGGCAAAATGGTGCCGGGTTCATATTCACCTTTTAAGATGCGTTGCGCCAGCTTCTCAGCCAGAACATACGAAAGGTTTTTCTGTGCAGCTAACTGTTGTGCGCTTAAAGGCATTACTAATCTTCCTTTTTCTTTTTATTCCTCCTTAGTATGCCACCAGGAAGTGTGATTACGGTTGCAAAAACGGCAAATTGCTTGTTTTATGGCACATTAACGGGGCTTTTGCTGAAAAAATGCTCGGTCAGAAAATTATTTTAAATTTCCTCTTGTCAGGCCGGAATAACTCCCTATAATGCGCCACCACTGACACGGAACAACGGCAAACACGCCGCCGGGTCAGCGGGGTTCT
>NZ_JBJQJP010000025.1:0-60423 GCF_046487365.1 Escherichia sp. WS1451 | reverse complement strand
ACAGCGTACCACTTCCTGTATTGCGACCAGTAAATGATCCTCTGTGTGATCCAAGATTACTGTAACTACCGTTAGAGGAACCGGAAGTTCTCCACACACCGGATTGGCACGGTGATATTGCATTTCGAAGCAAGAATCTCTACCTTCCCCCCTTTTTTGTCTGGAGGGGATATGTTTCAGAAAATCAAAATTCGCAAAATGACAATCAGCCGGGCGCTGGACAAATACCTGAAGACAGTATCCATCCACAAAAAAGGTCATCTACAGGAGTTTTATCGCGTAAATGTGATTAAACGTCACCCTATTGCTGAACGCTATATGGATGACATTACCACTGTTGATATTGCCAATTATCGGGATCAACGGTTGGCGCAAATTAACCCCCGAACGGGGCGTCAAATAACCGGAAACACCGTCCGTCTTGAACTTGCCCTGTTGTCATCATTATTCAATATCGCCCGTGTGGAATGGGGAACATGCCGCATGAATCCTGTCGAACTGGTCAGAAAACCCAAAATCAGTAGCGGGCGCGATCGTCGCCTGACTTCAGGAGAAGAACGCCGACTTTCGCGGTATTTCAAAGAAAAAAACCAGGCTCTTTACGTCATTTTTCATCTGGCGCTGGAAACAGCAATGCGACAAGGTGAAATCTTGTCATTGCGTTGGGAACACGTCGATCTGCAACATGGGGTAGCTCATCTTCCAACAACCAAAAATGGTGCTCCACGCGATGTTCCGCTATCCAGGAAAGCCCGTAGTTACCTGCAAATGCTGCCAATACAGCTTAACGGTAATATTTTTTCTTATACATCTTCGGGATTCAAAAGTGCCTGGCGAACAGCACTTCAGGAACTGAAGATAGAAAACTTGCATTTTCATGACCTCCGTCATGAGGCTATCAGCCGATTTTTCGAACTTGGTACATTGAATGTCATTGAAGTTGCCGCGATTTCAGGCCATCGCTCCCTGAACATGTTGAAACGATACACACACCTTCGGGCTTATCAACTTGTCAGTAAACTCGATGCCCGACGCAAGCAAACCAGCAAAATCGCTCCCTATTTTGTTCCCTACCCGGCAACGGTCGAGAACAGAAACGGGCAAGTCGTTGTGACTCTGAGTGATTTCGACCTGGAAACAAGCGCAGCCACAAAAGAACAGGCCATATTTCATGCCAGCGTGTTGCTGCTACGAACACTGGCACAAGCCGCCCAGCGAGGAGAACGCGTCCCTACTCCTGGCGAACTTCCTACAAACATTGATGAACGGGTAATGATTTGTCCATTAACAAATTAGAGGATTCACTTATGATAGAACAACTACAGAGTGATTTTTTATTCTGGATATTTATTTACTTCCTGATAGTAGGTTTGCTTATCAGAAACATTCATCTTACCAGAAAAATTAAATCCATCGAAAAAAACAAAATGTTCCCAGCGGAGGAATATGCTGTCCTGGACATTGAACAGCATATGTCCAATAAATATATTGGGCGGCTAGTAACCCGTTTTATGAAGAGAACTAATGGTGCACCTTTGTTAATTGTGTTTCCAGAATACGATAAAGGAGACAACAATGAAGACAAAAATTCTCCACCATTCCAACTTGGAAAACTAACATCCAACATCAACAATATTAAAGAAATTTATTCCAATGATGACTTAAACTGTTTTCTGAATAATATTTCGGCACAAAAAAATTTATATACAACGCACTCTGGACCTAGCCAGGCATGGATTGAACATGCATATCCTTTGCAACAAGTAACTATTCTCTTACAAGGCACTCGTCATAGTGAAAGGGAAGATATAATCAGTCAACTTGAGATTATTCTTTCCAGACTAAAAAATGGAGAAAATACAGGTTTTGAGCATGACGATGATTTTGGATATTCATTTCAGTATGATGCCGCAGCAGTAGGAAAATCATCATTTTTCGATGAAGCGGCAGGAAGAAAATAAGAATAACGCTCTATCCATTGCACAGACAAATTAACGTTAATCTTTTATGAAAATCTTATTAACAATATTTATTTATCTGCTTACCGCTTTTCAGTCTGCAAATGCAGGTGGAATACCTTATACATTTAACCAGAAAATTCTTCAGGGGAAAGTTATTCGCGTTCTCGATGGCGACACCATAGAAATTAAAACACTACCCGCAAAAATTGTTGTGTATGAAGTTCCGATCCGAGTCCGATTGATAAACATCGATGCCCCTGAAAAGAAACAACCTTTTGGACGCTGGTCAACTAGTCAGCTTAAAACTCTGGTTGCAGGTAAACAGGTGACAGTCTCTTATTCACATAAAGACCGCTACGGACGCATTATCGGTCATGTGTTCACGACGAACGGCACGGATGCCAGCCGCTTTATGGTTCAGTCTGGCGCTGCATGGGTATATGAACGTTACAACGTGGATGAGTCATTACCGGCTCTGCAACGGGAAGCGCAGGAACAAAAACGTGGTTTGTGGGCCGATGCAAATCCGGTTCCACCGTGGGAATGGCGTATCAGAAATTAAGGGGGCAAGAAAATGCATTCTTCTTTTGGTTTGCCATGATTCTGTCTTTTTATCTTTGTGCAATATTAAAGGCTTCTTTTTAACAGGGGGCGGCATGTATGTAATTAATCAACAGACAAGGGACAATAATATTCTTACGTTGCATGATGTTTTTAAAATCTATCAAAATACAGGGGGGCTTCGTCTTGTAAAAACAGAGGAGAATGAAAAGTACATCTCCATTATCATTTGTGGCGTTTTTCGTATTAGAAAAAACAAAAAGAATAACAAAATCACTTTGTGGGGATACAAGCTAAGAGATAAGCACACTGGGGTATGGACCAGAAGAAATTCATTTCCTGGTAAGATTTTTTTATTCTGGTCTAAAAAATCTGCATACGACATGGACGACTGGTTAAAATATGCGATTAGCTACATCATCAAATCATTGATTGAGGCTGGATATTCAATTGAAGACAAACTCTATTTGTTACGCATTGGAGAGGAAGAGGAAAACAGTGAGAGTCGTTATATTTCCACACTATATCCATCCAATGTATATTACTCATATGAGTATGGAATACATGACATTGTTCATTGCCTTGGTAAAATAGCATCATTCAACTACCCCTATAATACACGATATATCAGCAGACATATTTTACTCGCAGAGATAAAAAACAAAATTTATCAGAGAGCATTAAAAATTATAGGGGTGGATAATGAATTTAATGCTTCAAAAGCATTGAGTAAAGCTATATGGATAATGGTAGATAAAAAGATATTTGCACAATATGCCAGAGCTTCACATTGTTCGATAGCTTACAATTCAATTCGTCAGGCATTATTTGAGGACTATCTGGATTTTTCAAAGCGAATCCATATTGTGAATGATATGGATTTTTTCGGATTGTGGCCTATGGTTGGTCGTCTAAGACAACAACATAAAAATGGTCAGTTTATACTATCTGGAAAGACAAAAGAGTTATATGAAAAAATCAGTTTTCCCTGCAAACTTAGTTATGGTGAGTTCAGAAGTTTACGACATGTTAGTTTGTCATTAGTATATGCTTTAAATGATAAACATGATAATGCATCATTCAGATTTACAGTCAGATTATTACGCCATCCACTTATCAAGAACTATCCTGTGAGAGCAATTTACTGGATTATCGATTATATTAGCATTCGAGCTTACTCAGAAAAAGAAAATGATATTTATCGTATATGCTCAAAATGGCTAGAATATCATCGTGATTTATTTAAAAACATTGGCTTTTATGACCGTAATACTGAATCCAGGCAAACATCACGCTGGGAAATGGAAACGAATCAGTTGTGTCATGCAATTGACTGGTTGTTAGCAGAAGAACGGTTAATTCATAAAAACCAGGAGTGGCCTTCTTTCTGGAGACTATCTGATGAATGGACGCGACAAGTGAAGAATAACGTTATTCCCGTAATCCCAAAATGGAAAGGAACTGGGATAAACTGGCAGAAAGTTGATAACGGTGTAAATGAATTAATTACATTTGATGCTCTGTGTCAGGAAGGTCAGGAGATGGAACATTGCGTTGCCAGTTATGCAGACTGGTGTGCATCTGGAGAATATATTGCAATTTCAGTCCTGATGGATAATGAAAGAGCCACTCTTGGACTTTCACGAAAAGAACATGATTTAACCTATCAGTTTGACCAGATGAGAGGTATTCGTAATCAGGCTGTTTCCAGAAACATGCTAATTAAAGGCAGGCATATTTTAAAAATAATCAACTCATCACTAAAAAGATAATGAGTCATCGCATCTCATTACAGCACCGATGACTGGGTGTTTATTCTTTCTGAATACAAAAACTGACTGAAAGATAAGGAAAGAAAGTTTTCTTACCTGTTTGTCTTACGCAATGGTGAACTGGTTCACCATGAGGTCAACAAATCAGAGCTTCTTTGAGAGGTTTAACATGCAATATGCATTGCTTGATGGATTTGAACGAAAGTTTTTGCTGGATGCTCTTGAATTCGGTGTTCTGAAGGACTGGAAAGAAAATCCGGTAAAAGAACTTCCTGATATTGATGAATCTGCTCACCCCTTCCATGTCTGTTATGGTGGATATTTATTAAATCCTGGTGTTTCAGATTCAGATATTAGCAGAAAAATAAAAGACCAGACAGGATTCTGGCTGGCAGCTATTGATGATACCCGCATGGATTGTCATTCAATAGCTTATTATGATATTCACACACTCCCTCTGATTTCGTGTGGTCATCAAAAGATAGTTCCTTTTGCCGCGTTAATAAAAGCTGATGAATGCATCATTTCAAAAATTTCTTCGTATTCTGGTTTTGCCGTAACAGCCTTTTTGAGAATTAAAGACCAGGATATTGCAACTAATATACTTAACCGTGAGGGGATTTTTGCTTTTAATGGCTGTGAACGCAGATTCAGACATCCAGTAAGTGAAGATAACTGGCAACAGGCAGTATCAGAAGAACGTGCTATCCGTTGTGCCAAAAGATTAATTCAATGTAAAGGATAACAAAATGAAACTTTTTATCGCAGAAAAACCCGCAGTAGCGAATGATATTGTTAAGGCGCTTGGTGGCAATTTTACCCGTCATGATGGCTGGTTTGAAAGTGATAATACTATTGTGACTAACTGTTTTGGTCATATTATCGAATCACAGCCCCCCGAAAACTATAATCCTGAATACAAAGAGTGGAAGATTGAAACACTCCCTTTGCGTCTTTATCCCGTAAAATACCAGCCAGTAGAAAGCGCCGCAAAACAAGTTAAAACGATTATTGAGCTTATCAGGCGTGCCGATGTGACCGAAATTATTCATGCTGGCGATCCAGATGACGAAGGACAGCTACTTGTCGATGAGGTCCTGGAATATGCAGGCAACACAAAACCCGTTAAGCGCGTTCTGATCAACGACAACACCCTTCCGGCAGTGAAAAAGGCACTGGCAAATCCCAAAAATAACCGTGACTTCAGAGGACTCTATCTCAAGGCTCTGGCGCGTTCTGTAGCCGACGCGATATACGGTTTATCCATGACGCGTGCTTATACGATCCCGGCACGGGCTAAAGGCTATAAAGGGACACTTTCGGTCGGGCGTGTTCAGACGCCTATTCTTGGCCTGATAGTAAATCGCACCCGTGCCAACAAGAATCATAAATCCAGTTTCTACTACACCATGACCGGGCATTTTCAACGCGGCGTTGATGTTATCAGGGCGAACTGGAAACCTGGTGAGTTCGCACCACTGACAGACCGTAAATTACTTGATAAGGCGTGGGCGAATGGAACAGCGGCTTCCCTTGCAGGAAAACCAGCGACAGTTGAAGCAGCAGCAACAGACGATAAAAAAACGGCTGCGCCATTGCCCTTTAACCTGGTCCGGCTTCAGCAGTACATGAACAAGAAGTTCAAAATGACGGCACAACAAACGCTGGATATCACACAGCAGCTACGTGAAAAATACAAAGCAATTACTTACAACCGTTCAGATTGCTCATATCTTTCTGATGAACAATTCAGCGAAGCACCACAGGTTCTCGATGCCCTGAAGTCAGTATTCGATCAGCCACTGGACGTTGATTCGACACGTAAAAGCAAGGCGTTTAACAGTGCGAAAGTGACTGCGCATACGGCGATAATCCCGACCGTTAACGTACCGGATGTAAACGCGCTGAGCAGTGACGAGCGCAATGTTTACCTGGCAATCGCACAACACTATCTTGTTCAGTTCATGCCTGAAAAAACATACCAGGAAGTATCCGTTGCCATTCAGTGTGGTGATGAGTCGTTTTATGCCCGTGCCAGGAAAACAACAGACAGCGGATTTGAAGCGTTTCTTGGTGAGGAAAATACCGGGGATGAGGAATCAGAAGCCGAAAATGATGATTCCGCTTTTGATCTGCTCTGTAAAATTCGCACAGGAGAAACAGTGACGACAAAAGAAGTGGTTGTGAATGAGAAGAAAACAACGCCACCGCCATTATTCACCGAAGCCACTTTACTTGCCGCGCTTGTTCGTGTCGCAGATTTTGTCACTGATCCAGTGATTAAAAAGTTACTGAAGGATAAAGATCGGGATAAAAAAGACGAACATGGCGGTATTGGTACGCCAGCTACGCGGGCTTCCATATTGGAAACACTGAAAAAACGGAACTATATCACCCTGGAAAAAGGAAAACTTATTCCGACTGATACCGGGTATGCGCTTATTGATGCTCTGCCGGATATAGCTGTTAATCCAGATATGACGGCATTATGGGCGGAAAAACAGACACTCATTGAAAACGGAGAAATGACCATCGAACAGTTCGTTGACGAACTGTACAATGATCTGATACCGATGATTAGTAATGCGAACAGTGCTGAAATAAAAGTTGCCCCCAGCGCGCCGTCTGGTCAGTCACAACGCCTGCCCTCTCCTTGTCCTTCCTGTGGTAAACAGATTGTTATCAGACCAAAAGGTTATTTCTGTACAGGATGTGAATTTAAGATATGGAAAGATTTCTGCGGCAAATCATTAACCGATAAACAAATTGAAACGTTAATAACAAAAGGAGTTACAAGTGAATTGAAAGGTTTCATTAGTCAAAAAACAAACAAAGAATTTTCAGCAAAAGTAAAACTGGTTGACAAAGCAACCGGGAAACTGGGATTTGAGTTTACACAAAAAAGTAAGAAATAAATCCAGCAGTAGAAATCAAACATCGTTGTAGCTACTATAGGACAAGGATGTTCTTCAGGAATTGTACAATGAAAACAAAACAAGACTGGCTCTTTCAGTTAAGACGTTGCTCAACACTCGACACACTTGAAAAGATTATTGAAAAAAACCAAAACAGCCTCCCTCCTTCTGAGCTTGAGTCGTTTAATGCCGCCGCCGATCACAGGCTTGCAGAACTCACAATGAATAAACTCTACGATAAAATCCCCCCATCCGTCTGGAAATATGTATATTAGTTCTCATCTATTAATATTAGATTTTTGATCGACACAAACATCAGCAATCCCTATACACCTTTCATAGAATGAATTGAACCCTGTATATAGCCTGTCTGAAATGGATATCTGGCAGGCTATCTTAATAGTGTTATAGGTGATGTGAATGTTTTTCCACATGATCACTCTTTTTCTGTTCTTATCACTATTGATACTCCTGATAAGGATATTCTCCGCCAGACTAATAATTCCGGCTGTGGGCGTGTTTCTGCCAGTATCATCACTCTGGATGGGATTTCATATGCTCACAGAAAATGAATCCTGGACAGTTTTGTTGGTTCTTATACTTATAGACTGGATTAAATCATGAAAGAATACGAAAAAGCGGCTTTAATATATTCCTTAAAGGAAAGCAATACATTAGTTCTTCGGATTATACTCATCTCTATTTTAGTTGTCGGGGTGATTTCAGGCGCGGTATACTTATATAACTTAGCGATCTCGTTGTTTGATTCAAACCCGACGTCTGTGCAATTCACCGTTTGCGGAGTAGGCTGTTTTATTGCTCTATTACTTCAATGGATATCTAATGTTGATGCAAATTACAGAGAAAGAATTGGGGAGCAACCAAGTACAATAAAAAACATTGTACAATATTTATTTGCAGCCATTATTATCATTAGTTTCATTACAATGGCATTAACAGCCTCATTAGTCTTAAAAGACTCGTCCAACATATGGCTCAACATTACTTTTATTGCATTATTACTGTCCATTTTTGTAGCTGTTATTTCTGTTTGGGGTTGATTTTTTTTCCTTGAATTGTTCACCCTTCTTAAAAAACACCCACGCAAGCCCTGCCGACATCGCCCACGCAAGCATCATCGACACCACCGTATGGCTCAAAAAATGATCGCCAATAATCATCTTATAGCAGCCCATCGCCCAGCCCAATGCCATCACCACGATGATGATCGCACCACGACGGCGGCGCAAACTTGGCGCAAACGCAAAGGCAAACAGCGCAAATCCGCTACTGGCATGCGCCGCAGGAAAGCACTTATCAGGAATGGTGTTACGCATACTATCAAGCATCGGCAAATACGGCAGCGTACCATCAAAAATCGTCAAATGCACAGGGCAGACCACATGAGTATATGCCTTCAATGACGCGACAACTGTCGGCACTAGGATCAAAGTCAGCACCAGATACGCAAGCTCACGCACGCGAAATTTTGTCACTGGGACAAGCCACTTGGCAGTGATAGCATTGCCCTTTTTCTCATGATAAGCACGGCAAATGGTCGCAACCAGCAAGTAGATCAGCATCGCCATCAGCAGCTTTTTTAGTCCAGAATACAGTAGCAAATCTGGCAAAAAAGCTTGCTTGGCAACCATCCAATGCCCCATACCCAGATAAAACCAATCAGCGACCATCAGATCAATCTGACTGTGCTCAAGGGTCAGCGTGGCAACGATCGCCATGACAAGAGCGATACTCATCTCAGCAAGTAGGCGTTTATTTGATAAATACGGCATAACAAACCCCACCCCACCGCCCATAATACGAATGGAGTGTGCGGTGGGTTTGGAAAAAATACAGGGAGAAATCAGCGGATGAATGCGGTGCGGTCTTTGACTTTGTCCGCGGTGACATCAAACAGCTTTAATAATGTCGGCGTGATCGCGTCATGGGTCAGGACGGTATCGGTTGCCATTGGCGTGATGCCAGTTTGCTTATCCGTCCAGAAAAATGCAGGCACACTGCGCTGTTCTTTTGGTGCAAAGGCATTTGGCATACCATGTAGATAGACACCGTTCTCACCCAGACTTTCGCCATGATCGCTGACATACAGCATTGAGACATCATAGGCATTGCTGTGCGTCTGCAGCCACTGGATACTTTGAGCGATGAAATCATCGGTGGCAAGCAAGGCATTGTCATAAGCATTGATCAAGGACTGATGTTCGCACTTGGCAAGCTCATTACCTTCACACACTGGCGTGAATTTGGCAAACTTTTCATCATATCGCTTAAAATACGCAGGCCCGTGATTGCCCATTTGGTGCAGCATGATCAGCATATCTTTGCCGTTATTGGCAGCGACAAAGTCATCTAAGCCAACGAGCATACCGACATCGCGGCATTCGTTATAAGGATTGGTGTTGCAGATGGCGTTGTTGGTCGCGGATTTATAATCGGCAAATTGCGCTTTTGGCAGCTTATCCATCACGCCTTTTGAGTCCGAATTATTATCACGCCACAAGATACTTACGCCCAAGCGATCCAGCGTATCCAGCACATTTTCTTGGTATTTGGCGGTATCGACATCATACTCATCCGCGCCCAGATAGCTGAACATACACGGCACAGAATACGCCGTCGATGTGCCGCACGATGTGACATTGCTAAAATTGGTCACGCCATCGATCTTGGCAAGCTGTGGGAAAGTATCGCGCTCATAGCCATTGAAGCTGACATGATCGGCGCGTGCCGTCTCACCGACGACGAACACCACTAGGCGTGGCTTACGCATATCAGGCTTGGTTGCTTGTACCGCGTCTTTGGCGTGATAAATGGTATCTTTTGGCGCACTGGCTTTTTTATACTCAATACTGGCAAGCTTACCCACCGAGTAGATTGGCATGATCGGATTGACATAGCTACGCAGCGGCTTATGCACGCGAAAGAAACTGGCATAATGACTGCTGAACGCCACCACAGGCAGTAAAATCAGCGCAAGACTTGCCACGATCAAGCCCAATCGGCGCATCAAACCCTTGCCCCAAGTCGGATAATCCACCTTAACAAAAGCCACAAGCAAACTTGGTAGCACACCCAAACCAATGATACGCATGATAAACGCTGCGTTTAATAGATCCTTGGTCTCGGCTTGGTCGGTCTGTAGGGCATTTTGGAGCATGGTCGTATCATAGACCGTGCCATAAGTGTCAGTAAAATAACTGGTCACCGCGCCCATGATTAATAGCAAAATCAACACAGGCTTTAGCACATAGCGATACGATGATAACAGCGTGGTGATCAGTAGCATCGCGCCAAAGAGCACGACAGCGATCGTCAGCACAAAGCCGAGATTGTCCGCGATGGGATAGGTTTGGCTGATTTTATCAAAAAAGGTAAGATTGGCGGTCGCGGTCAAGAAAACGGCAACACTCGCCACAAGAACAAACGGACTGACCGAGCGTCGGTACCACACAGAAGTATGCTGCATCATGAGAAACTAATCAAAAAATAAACGGTGGGATAATTGTGGCAATTATACTGCAATTTTTTAAGAAATCCAGTACAATTTATCTGATATAAAAAATTATGCGATACAGAAATATTTCAGAAATTTTATTAGGCAATCATTGCGCAATCCCATACTGAATATACACTTGAGAGTATTTATAATTTGTATCTTAAAAAGCCCGAAAACCGGGCTTTTTTCTTAATTAGTGCATGTCCTGTGAATTGTCACGCTGTTGCTGCAATTCCAGATGTTCTTCTCTGGCCTGGACAAATTGTTTTCCAAGAGCATCTTCTGCCATTTCACGAGTGAATCCGTGATTAAGCAAATCGGATTCGGCCTTCTCCCTTTCGAACTTCAGTCCTTCCCCTCTGAACTTGTCCTCAAAGCGATCAATTGCCTCAAGAATCTTGCCGTCTTCCGGCGTGCAATCCCGTCCCTGTGCTTTCTCAATTTCATGACGCTCCACGCGTTCAGCATTTTTCATTACAGCGTCAATCCCCTGAGAAATATGTTCAGACTCGACGCGATAAATGACAGTATCGCGCTTATTGAGATCATGTAGCTCGCATTCAACCCGGCCCCACTCAATAGCATCCTTGAGAGAGCTGAAATCTTTTATTTCAGCATTCAGGCCTTCATGTGTTGAGAAATAGACATAATCCTTCTGTTGTTCCAGTTTATTCACATTTTCAATAGCCCTTGTACTGAAATGGATACCTGTAATTACCGGAACACGAGCCGATGTTTGGTCCCCCGTTAAAACTTCAGAAGGTGTTTTTCCAGTGATCGCGGCAAATTGCTGCTCCGTAACATCCACTCTGGCAACTGCATCACCACGCTCTAAGCCATGCTTACCAGCGACCGCAAGGTGATAAAGACCACCTTCCCCCCTGGTAATTTCCGCCTCCACAACGATATCCCCATTGCAGGAACTGAACTGAGAACGGTCTTTAACCAGGAAGTTTTCAAGCCCGGAGATCATATGCTCGTTAGCTGAAATACTGGCGAGTATCTCTTCTGGTGATTCCTGGTACGTCTCCTGCACAGCAGCCTGCTCCTGTTGAGAAGAAAGCTGCTCATGAATCAAAGCCTGTGTTCTGTCAATACCTAACTCATTAACAATTTTGCAGAATTCTTTTGCGTCGTTTTCATTATCAAAACTGGCAACGTCAAAAATATCATCGCTGTCTCCAGGTACATGCCCCAGCACTTCCCAAATCTCATTTTCATCACTATCCAGAGATTTCAAATAGCCAAATTCACCATTTGTGCCTTTACTAAGCATCTGTGAATCCAGGGTGTTTGCCCTGGTAATAACACCAGGATCATATGAAGATGTGGCCTGTGCCTGCTCTGTAGCCTGTGCCTGCTCTGCGACCTGTGCCTGCTCTGTGGCCTGTGCCTGCTCTGTGGCCTGTGCCTGCTCTGTGGCCTGTGCCTGCTCTGTGGCCTGTGCCTGCTCTGTGGCCTGTGCCTGTTCGGTAGCCTGTTCCTGTTCGGTGGCCTGTTCCTGTTCGGTGGCCTGTTCCTGTTCGGTGGCCTGTTCCTGTTCGGTGGCCTGTTCCTGTTCGGTGGCCTGTTCCTTCAATGCATCACCTTTCTCTATTCTGGATTCGGACTCCTGGCTATTTTCCTGTGTTTCCACCTGCTCAAACTTATTACCCTGAAGTTCTGCTTTCAATTCCAGCATCATCTGTTGATACTGCTCCGGTCGTAAAATAATCTTCATGTCCTGCTCTGCGGCAACTTCAGCGCACATTTTTTTGAAATCTTCAGAGCCGGTAAGTTTGAGTACACCACCAAACTTTTCCCTGGAATACTCAAGCATTATTCCGATCTCTTCTTTTGAGGGATTTTTACCCGCAACGACAAAGTTCCCTTTGTCGGTAAAGACAGGCTTTTCCGATTCCTGATCGCGATAAACAATCCTGGAATCCTGCTTATCCATCACAAGATCTTTTAGTTTGGAGTTAACCTTTTTCGCCTCTTCTAAGCGGCGCTGGGAATCCACCGCTTTCTGAAGCGAAAGTTCGGGTTCGTCAGCAGAAATGGCGTTGATTTCATCGAAGTTGAGATAGCTTTTGAGACGTTCAAGGGCTTTCATTTCATCTTTATCCTTATGCCAGTCAGCATGATATTGACGAATTATGTGTCGCCCCTCTGTGTCGAGTTCAGAAAGACGCTCAAGTGTGGTTAGTTTTTTGTAAACAATCACACCCACGGCAATATCACGCTGTTCACGTGGTATTAACTTCAACTCGCGTCTCATCTCTCGCAGATCATTATACAGCTTGCCACGCTCAAACCTGATAGTATTTCGTAATGTTTTTTCCGATAAATTCAGTGAGTTAAGACGCTCACGGGCTTCATGATGCGTAAGGCGTCTGTAGGTTGGATAGCGCGTATATGGCGTGTTTTCTAACTGCTGTGAATAAACTTCAAGCAGAAAGGATTTCGCATCTTTCCAGGCAAGATTAATATGCTTTGTCAGAAAATCAGATGCGTTCATATTACGATTCCCCACAGAAAACCGGGGGGAGCCGTCCTTTGCTGTTCTGATTTTATGCTGCGCTGGAATAATATTAAAACGCTCGGCGGCAGAAGACAGAAACCTGACAGGATCAATATTTCTGCGAATTTCTGCCATCGTTGTAATTTCGTTTTTCTCTGCCGCCTCATTCAGAGTCTGAAACATCGTTTCACACAAAAAAGAAGAGCGTTCAAGACTTTTTATTCCTGACTCTGTGAATTGTCTATCATAATCCCGTCGCACATCCTGACCAGGATGTTCTCTTTGCGGTAATTGCTCTGCCAGATCACGCTGCGAAATATCTGACAATACACTGATAGAGTCGGGTCTTGTGAATCCATTGATTCCGTAAACCATACCGCGTTGGGGCATACGTGACAATCCGACTGTTGCTTCAGATTGACGGATTCTGGCAAACTTTTTAGGACACGACTTGTAACCTCCCGCTCGTCCTGACGTTTGCTGAGAATTTCTTTCGTTAAGTTTTTCTCTTGAGTCATATTCTTTTATCCTCTCTTTCAGAAATTCAATCTGCTCTGCTTCAGATAAACTTGTATAGTCATTACGAACGCTGGCGTTGAGAAAAACATGTTTAATCTCGTGACTGGTTTTGTTTACCCAGGTATTGAGACGTTTTTCTATTTGCTTAGGCGTAGGTTTTTGAAGAGTCAACTTTCCCTCTTCAATATAGTTTTTACGAAACAACGGGCTTTTCAGATTAGTGAACTTTTTATCTCCCGGTAACTTAACAGCAATATATTCACTGGCCTTTCCTTCATTTCTTATCCTAACCTCACCATATTCTGCAACAATCTGTTTGAATACAGCATAATCACTTACTTTTTCTTTTTCAATTCGATAATTCAATTCATTCTTAAATGCAGAATTATGCTCTACATCAAGATCTGCTTTTACTCTCTTTAAAATAACACTATAATCACTATTTTTTCTCGGAAAGTCCTTCGGGCTGGCAAGATTATATTTATTGTTAATATGCTCCTGTATTGCATCTAGCTGTTCGATAGTATGACCTTTCCCTATAAGGCCAACAGGATCAAGTTTATCTCCTGTAACTAGATTAACCTTTGGAATGACAATATGAATATGAGGCTTTCTTTCAATTAACTCTCCTGTACTATTATCCTGAATATGCCGGATTTTTGGCAAATGTGCTTCAGCATAGAAAGAATATTCTTCAGGATGATAAGCATTCATCAATAATTTTTTATAATCATCCACAACCGCCTTTAACATTTCATTTGATACGTGACTTTCATGAAAAGACAACGTAATGTGCAAATAACGGTCCTGTTTGTTGTCTTCAATAGAATTGATAATCTTATCTGTAGTCTGGAGATCACCATCAAGAACAACACGATGATCAAGTTCATCACGTGTGTACTGACGTTCTGCTTTGCGACCATTTATCAGGTAATCAACAATACCGTCATTACCACCACCATATCTGACAATCATTTGGCTATCTCCTGAAGGCGATCACGAATACCAATCAGCACATTTAAAATCTTTTTATAAAGCGCCTCTGATATAATACCCTTTAAATGATCTGAGTTTAAGCGGTGAGCTATCTGGTTAATATTATTCCCAGCCCAACTTAACTGAGAAAGACACCGTTTGTATTCCGGGATATGGCGTTTATCTGATGTGTAGTTTTTTATTTTACCAATAGTAAGCAGCCTGAAAAATTCAGACTTACTAATTTCAAGCTCTCTGATTGCTCTGTCAAATGGAGCATACTCTTCTTCTGTAAGTCTGAATGTCACATGAACACTTTTGTTGGCTTTTTTCTTCATAAGTCCTCAAGGTTCGTAGAACCGCACTAGAACGGCTGCGCCGTTCGGGGTTGCAAAGGGGCGTCCCCTTTGGCACAAGCATTGTAACATGCCCGGAACGGGCTTGTGTACAAAGCTTATCGTGCCTGTGTTTTAGAAGAACAAAAAAATGCCGTGCATACAGCCCACACAATGACTCACATAATCACCCACAACTCAAAACACACAGCCCACACAATCGCCCACACTTTAACCCACAAAAAAGACCACAACCCCATTGACAACCCACAAAACAACCCACATAATCACCCACACAAACGGCGAGCAAATTGCTTTAAATAAGGTATTATGCCAATGTAGGAGGTAGAGAGAGAGAGGAAATGTAACAAATGAAAAAGATCGAGAGTTTATTATCTCCAATATGCGAGGCTATAAACGAAACAAAATCGAAATCAAAACAGGCTGTCTTCAATATGTATTTGCAAAATATACTTGAAGCAAAGAAATATTATACATGGGAGCAAATAGCTGATTACATAAACAACAACACCAAGACAGAACTAGCCCAAAAGACTTATATAAATATGACAGAGAGGGCTAAAAAAAGACAAAAATGCACTGAACCAAAAGAACAGGCAAAAACCATAGATGTAATTGATCAGAATGAAGCTAAAGGCGATGAACCGAGAGGGGGGGTAAAAGGTTTTTTTTCAAACATTAGTGAGAACAAAAAAGAAATAGAGCACGATCCAAGTGCTACGAATGAAAAATTCATAAATAAATATCTTTAAGTAAAGGAGCATTATAAATGAAAAACTCAATCAATTTCATCCTTCAGGGTAAAGGTGGTGTTGGAAAATCATTCGCGACCGCAATACTGGCACAATACTTTATTGATGAAAATCACATGGATAATATCGTAGTCGGTGACACAGACCCGGTTAATACAACTACGGTTAAAGTAAAAAGATTAAATGCAGATTTGATACAAATCACTGAAAACAGCAAAGTAATACAATCCAAATTCGATCCAATGTTCGAATCAATGCTGACCAATAGTCAGAATACTTTTGTTATTGACAATGGCGCATCTACATTTTTACCGTTAATTCAGTATTTCAATGATAACTGTGTTATGGACATGTTTGAAGATGTAGAACAAGACGTTTATATCCATACTGTTATCGTTGGTGGACAAGCTCTTGCGGATACCTTGCAGGGATTTGAAGAACTGAAAGAACTGGTTAAAGGAAGTAAGGTAAAACTTATTGTCTGGATAAATGAATTTCAGGGTATTCCAGCACTTGAAAATATCCCATTAATAGAAACTAAATTCATTGAAAAAAACAAGGATGTAATCGCTGGCGTTGTGGTTATTCAGGACAGAAAAAGTGATGCCTTTGCCTCTGACATCAAAGAGCTAACAGAAAAATCACTAACACTGAAAGAAGCTCTTGAGTCCGACCATTTTGGATTAATGGCTAAATCACGATTAAAACGAGTCTTCAATGACATTTACAAACAATTAGATAGCATCTATGACGATGAACACGGTGAATAATATGAGTACAGTTAATCAGCCAGAATTAAAACAGCCTGAAAAGGCTGTTTCCAGTGAAGATATTGATAATTTTATTGTTGATGTATTCAAGGAGACAGGGCATAAAATATCAAAAGATGATCCAGTTATTTCATTAATTTTTCTGAACCAAAAGATACAGGAAAAATTCAGCAATGAGTTACAAGCTAACTTCACTGCCCTGTCTGAGGGCTTCAGACAGGTCGTTTCATCTGTAGAAAATGACTATATTCAAAGATTCAAGAATATTGTTGAGACGTGCGGCGATCTGGATAATGAAATAAAAGAAAAAGTAGAAGAGGGAAAAAACGATCTAAAAGAAACAAGTGTTGAGGTAAAAGAAAAATTAACAGATGATATTATTGAACTCATATCTGGAATTAAACGCAACCAGGAAAAAAACAACAAATTATATGAAGAAAAGTTGAAGTCATTATCTAAGGCTGTAAAACCCTTCAGTACAAGAACAGCCATTGCAATTTGTGCCTTGTGCACATTATGCCTGTCTGCGGCATTTTCTGGCGCAACCTGGTATGTTGCACAACATGAAAAAGAGGCAAGCCTGCGCTTCTATGCAAGAGCTTTTCTTGATATGAAAAAAATAACTGAAGAGAGCATGAGAAAATTACCAAAATCAGACCAGCAAAATATAAAACTCAAACTAGACGAAATTGATTCAAGAAAACCATAGATATGAAAAGGAGTCACTAATGACAACTTTTACCGACGACGACAAGGGACTGATTAAAGAAATCAGAGAGCGAATCGGCAGCCTGGACGTGCGAGACAATATTGAACGCCGGGCTTATGAAATCGCACTGGCATCGCTGGAAGCTGGGGTTGTTGCATGGAGGTATCGTTACGTGAAAAAAGACGTTACGGACTCTCAGGGTAAAACGTGGGTTGGTGACTGGAAATACGTGCCGACAAAAGAAGACTGCAACGACAGGCCGAACTATGAAATTCAGGAACTCTACAACTTACCACCTGCGATAGCAGCACCAACAAGAGGACTGGTAAACGCAGTACGCTTCTACGATCAGGTAAAGCACACGAATCCTCCCGTCGAAACAGGGGCATGGAAAGACGCTATTGACTGGGTGCTCAAAGAGGCTTGCCAGGCTGTAAACATTGACGCCAAAGGAGAGTGAGATGACAACATTTACCGACGACGACAAGAAACTAATTAAAGAAATCAGGGAGCGAATCGGCAGCCTGGACGTGCGAGACAATATTGAGCGCCGGGCTTATGAAATTGCTCTGGCATCACTGGAAGCAGAAGCGCCAAATTTGCCTGGTGGTTTCACAATTGAAGAAGCAAAAGAATTACACGAAAATCTGGTAAAAAGTCACGTAAGCAAGGCTTTAAGTGGCGAAAAAATGAAAAAAGAAAATCGTGATGCCGATTTGCGCTGGATTCATGGCGTAATAGTTCAGGCCGCGTGGTTTGTGAAAGCATCACTAGGGCAGAATGCATAGTGCGTACCTGCTTTTCTCCTGGCAACGGTGGATCTTCCGCTTCCTCGTCACTCGCTCGCTATGCTCGGTCGCTAGACTGCGGCGAGCGGTTAGCTATCAAAAAAAATCCCCGCACAACGCGGGGATAGGTCATAAAAACACATACATTGCACTACAGTGTAGTATTCAATAAGCCTTACAATGTAAAGACAGAAACACCTTTACACTGTAAATATATGCCTGCGATATTCTTCAGCGTCCTCATGACCCGATAGCCGGACTACGGCATGTCTAATGTTAAATCGACATCAACCAAAAACCAGCTATCACAGTGCTTATAATTGGAGTGATCCGAATAAGTCAAACACCCTTCATCATGAATATCATCAACAGAATAAGCACCGCTTAATACCATATCTTCCACGATTGCCAATATCGCTTCACGCGCCATAGCGGGTATTTCTGCCTGAGAATCAGCCGCAGAAACACATCCAAAACCAAAACAATCAAAAGCCGGAACAGTGATGCCGTATGCAGTCTGATCATCTTTCGGTGTTTCGACACCAACAGAAAAAAACATGATTATCTCCACAGAAGGCAGTGATTTACAACGTGGTGCACTGTAAAGACACAAAGACCTTTACAATGTAAGCGAGAATTTTTTAAGCCTATTACAGAAAAATCATATAGTGTTTTACTATATGATACCTGATTGACACTTTTAACTGCACATCTCATTATTTACACCGTAAAGACAAACACAGCTTTACATTGTAAAGCCAGATGATTGAACACTCCGTCTCCCTGATAAGGAAAAAAAATGGCTCAAGCAACTCCAGAAAAGATACTGGCAATCATAGATGATCATGATCGCGCACAAAAAAAACAACGCAACAAAAACCTCTTAATTTATTTATGTCTCTGCTTAGCAATTATTGGAGTGGTCGCGTATTCCTTTATATCAAAGTTTCGTCTTGATGGTGTAGCCGTCCTTACAGTGCTTTTGGGCGTGTCCGCAATCGCATTTTTTCTACATTATGTGGAATCAGGGAAAGGCCAGATTCTTAGTAGTGACCGCATATTGTCCATACTCGATAAAACCAAAGATTACCCTGCAATTCGACGTAAAGTTGTTAATCGCTTGCTCTCCGGTTCAAAACTCACGGGTAAAGATGAAGAGTACATATTCAGTGAATTGAAAAAAGCTGAACAAAGCAACGAACGTGAAAAGAGATTGCAAGCAATTAAAGAGTATGCATCGTAATACACCGTAAAGCATTGTTTGTAAATACAACACACTACACCGTAATACCAAGAAACATCAACGCCTGCGAGCAACAAAAAGGGGCGATTAAGCCCCTGCGCGATGATGACTGACTTCTTTTTCCAGTGCCTTATTGACAAAGGCATTCAGCGACAAATCTTCTTCCATCGCCATTTCAGCGACCCGACGATGCAGCTCTGGATCAAGCCTGACGTTAAACACACCTTTAAAGGGCGTGTCAGGCTCCTTTCCGTCCTCCACACAGGACTGTAAATACAAATCAACCGATGTTTTAAATTCCCGTTCCAGGTCAGCCAATGTTTCTGCCTCATAAGTCACCAGATCACGAATAAATGCCAGCTTTCCATACAGGATATTATTTTCAAAATCCGGCTCAACCGTACCTAAATATCCTTTATATTTTAAATGTTTCATAAAACCCCAGCCTCTTTCAAGTTCTGTTTAATAGCTTTCAGCGTTCCACCTTTAATATAACTTTCTGGATGTGGGCGATGCATTAATATTGTGTGATTAATTTCAGCATTGAAAAATCGCACTCTTGATCCCTGCATTTCCTTTTTGACATATCCTAGAGAAGAAAACAAAACAACGAGTTCATCCCATTCAAACGTTTTTTTACTGTTTAAAAATTTTGCCAGTAGCTTATCTGCTTTCCCCATACGCTATAATCCCATCCCTTGCCAACATGCAACTAATTATAGTTACAAATAGCGTTGTTGTCAAAAGTCATCGGACAAATAGGAGGGTGAAAGAAAATACCAGGGAGCAGCGAAGCCACATACCCCTAAGCGCAGCGCAACCGCCGGAAAACACACCACACTGTAAAGACAACAAAATCTTTACAACGTAAAGCTAACCATGTAATACAACGCACTACACAATAAGAAAGGGAGAGCATGACACTCTCCCCATATATGACTCAAACTAAAGCATTATCCCGGTTATGCGCCCACCAAATGATTTCGCTAATAATCCATGCTTCTATCGCGGGTGTTTTTACAGGTTCCCCATTTACAATGCGGTTTGCAAGCTCTATCATTTCACATACTGACATTTGAGAATCTCCAAAGATGCATCTGTCATTTGGTAACAGGCTGCCCCACAGCCTGTTACCAACCCCAAATTAGTATTTGCTGATTACTTTACCCTCCTTAATCATTTTTATTAGTTCCTGTTCAGAATATTCTTTTCCGTGTTCCAATGTGGAATATATATCGCCAATAGTCCATACCCCACACTTTTTAATTTCTGCATTTAGCCAGGATTCATGCAGAATAAACAACGGTTCGCAATCATTTCCTTTTTCATAAACATAAATAGATTCGGTATCATTTCCAGAATCAGAAGTACCAACGACTTTTTCTATATCGAAATGTTTTTTTAGAAAAGTTGTGAAATGCATTTTCATGCTCCTGCCGCTGAGCGGCTTTGGTGGTTGGGGACCATCCCCTCCCGATGTGTTTATAATAGGTCAGAACTGACCTATTATCAAGTATTTTTCCCTCCATCCTTCAAAAAAAACACCATCAAATACAGACAGTTACATTCATGTAATGCCCGACAGGGCATGGAAGGGGCGAAAGAAAATACCAGGGAGCAGCGGGGCCACATCGCCCCGAAGCGCGGCGCAGCCGCTGACGAACATACCAGGATGCACAGGGCCATCCCTTCACCCTGCAAAGCCCAACGGACTGACAGGCCATGATCATGCTGATTTGCGCCGCAGAATGCCGCAGTTAGCGCGAGCGCCAGCGAGTTTACGCCGTCCTGGTGCATTGCAGCAGGGCGGGGCGCTGTACTGCGCGTGTGAGCGTCAGCGAGCTACGGGCGCAATTGCTCATTGTTCAATGCAACTGGGGCTATTAAGTCCAGCCATAAATTCAGTTATGTTTTTTGTAGCTTATTCCGTGATTTCGTCATACGTTAATTCTATTTTCATCTTAATATTCCTTAATTACTTCCAGAATCAGAATTCTTTTTATTCCTTTTACAAAGTACATAATCAGGGTGTTCTCCAGCTAAAAGCAGGAGAAATTTAAACTCTACTGGTGTAAGTGCTGTACCGCTTGCAGTTCCGACAGGTTCTTCTTTGCGACGCCAGGTACGCGGACTCATGCTGAATATTTCGGCACATTCTTTCTGTGTCAGGCCAATTTTTTGCCGCAGACGTTTAATGTTTTCTGGTGTGTTTTCATTTAGCATTTTTTCCCTCGCTCATTTCCTGAATCATCATAGAAACAATTTCTTTATCATTCTCTCTTAATCCGTCGCTGGCAAAGTCGATAGTGTCGAATGCCTCCTCATGAAAAACAAGATCAGCAACAGTTTTCACCGTTGCTTTCGTTTTTCCTAAAGTCGCAGACTTAGAAAAAGTTTTTACTCGCTTCACCAGATGAAACGTATCACCTTCTTTATTCAGATAATATTGTCTGTCACCTTTTCTTATCTTCATATTGAGATATTCTCCCCTTTTAACTGTAAAGGGGCATATAGCCCCTTTCTTTTAACTTTTTCCGGTAATCAAATCGACATCTTCCTGATAAAGCTCCCCAAGAGCCGGAACAACGCCCTTTTTATAATCACGGATATTATGGCAGTCTGTAAAAATGACGACATAAGCCTCGCCTGTTTTTTCATGTTTAAGGCAAATGGTGCAAAGCGTCACGCGCACAACAGAAAACACATGACCAGTTGTAGAGACGATAACAGGAAAAGTAGATTGTTTCATATTTAATCTCCTGCCGCTGAGCGGCTTTGGCGATTGGGGACCATCCCCTCTCAATGCATTAATAATAGGTCACAAATGACCTATTATCAAGTATTTTCTAGACGAGCTTTATTGAAAAATCATTTTCAATAAATTCATCTAACATCTTTAATATACCAGCTTTATTTACGAAATCATCCTCCATAATTTCGATACTTGCTGATATTTCACATGTAAACTGAATGCTCCTGTCAAATCCCGCAATCCCAGCTAATGCAGACAACATATGATAATTATCAATATTTATATTACCAATAAGAACTTTCATTTATCCTCCTGATATGGGGGGAATCCCCCCATATTAAAAATTACAATCTGGTTGCAAGTCCGGTTTGTTCATTAAATAAACATTCAAGCTGATCACAATAAATATTATCAAATTTTGATATTTCTTTTACTGTAGCTCCACGGACACGGGAAAATGTCACCAGGTATGTATCAGAGAAGGTTAATTTGATTTTAACTAAATTAATTCCCTTCATTGCAAAATTTGAAGGCAAACGAAAGCAAAGACCACACTCACCATTTTCATCAAAACAGGCAAAGTTCTTTGCGCCTGTCATAGCAATAAAGCGGTTTCCACCAAGCTGATTAAGAATTTCAGTAGCAACAAATTTGGCGTGGTTTTCCATTTTTAAGCTCCTGCCGCTGAGCGGCTTTGGTGATTGGGGACCATCCCCTCTCGATGTGTTTATAATAGGTCAGAACTGACCTATTATCAAGTATTTTTTCCTCCTTTCTTTAAAATAAATATCGTTAAATACAAATATTTACATT
Source organism: Escherichia sp. WS1451 (assembly GCF_046487365.1). Classification (NCBI taxonomy): domain Bacteria; kingdom Pseudomonadati; phylum Pseudomonadota; class Gammaproteobacteria; order Enterobacterales; family Enterobacteriaceae; genus Escherichia; species Escherichia sp. WS1451. Next base: position 37,517 of record NZ_JBJQJP010000025.1, on the reverse strand, counting down.
CATGCAATGCCCGGCAGGGCATAGAAGGGGCGAAAGAAAATACCTGAGAGCAGCGGGGCCACATCGCCCCGAAGCGCGGCGCAGCCGCTGACGAACATACCAGGATGCACAGGGCCATCCCTTCGCCCTGCAAAGCCAGGACAGACCAACAACCTATGATCATGCTGATTTGCGCCGCAGAATGCCGCAGTTAGCGCGAGCGCCAGCGAGTTTACGCCGTCCTGGTGCATTGCAGCAGGGCGGGGCGCTGTACTGCGCGTGTGAGCGTCAGCGAGCTACGGGCGCAACATTACATTGCTGCATTCGCCTGGCATTCTCCACGCCTTGAAGGACGGAGTTTTTGCGCACCAAATAAAAAAGGGGCGATTAAGCCCCTGTATTCACTATTAACAATTTAACATGGTTGCAGGGGATACCCCCTGCAACTATTTTCTTAGTAGTATGATGTGAACTCGTGTTTTTCTTCCGGTGATCCTTTATATGCTGTTTCGAATGACTCAATTTCAATTGCTGGCGTACTGTAATAATCACGCACTCGCCGTTTTAATGGCTCACCACAGAAATCATTGAGTAATGGGGTCTTATATCCGCTCATTGAATGGGTCCGATGAACCGAAGCGCGAATCTCCTGAACAGTTACGGTTTTTTTGCCATGAACAGAAATAACCTGATAGAAATTAACGTTCGTTTGCTCATATCCCCAGGAAGATACAAACACATCGCCAACAGAAACAGTGCCGTTATTAAAAGTTAATGTTTTCATTTTTATCTCCTGCCGCTGAGCGGCTTTGGTGGTTGGGGACCATCCCCTCCCGATGTGTTTATAATAGGTCAGAACTGACCTATTATCAAGTATTTTTCCCTCCATTCTTCAAAAAAAACACCATCAAATACATATAGTTACATTCATGTGATGCCCGACAGGGCATGGAAGGGGCGAAAGAAAATACCAGGGAGCAGCGGGGCCACATCGCCCCGAAGCGCGGCGCAGCCGCTGACGAACATACCAGGATGCACAGGGCCATCCCTTCACCCTGCAAAGCCCAACGGACTGACAGGCCATGATCATGCTGATTTGCGCCGCAGAATGCCGCAGTTAGCGCGAGCGCCAGCGAGTTTACGCCGTCCTGGTGCATTGCAGCAGGGCGGGGCGCTGTACTGCGCGTGTGAGCGTCAGCGAGCTACGGGCGCAACAACACACCAGGCAAAATCGCATCCTGAAAAGTTACCCTGTAACATACACACAATGTAAAGCACAAAAACAATTACATTGTAAAGACACAAACATCTTTACAACGTAACTATAATGAATACAATGTAAAGACAAATAAACCTTTACACTGTATATCCGAGGTTTCTATGGGGAGAGCATTACTTGTCGCATCAGATAAAGGCGGTGTAGGAAAAAGCACCACAGCAACAAACCTGGCTTCTTATCTGGTAAATAATTCACGAACGGTCATCATTCTGAAGACCGATAAAAACAATGATATTCTTAGCTGGAACGAAAAAAGAAAGCAGAATGGCTTATTACCGGTTCCTGTTTATGAAGAGTATGGCGATGTATCAGAAGTCATTAAGCGCCTGAAAAAAATATGTGAAGTGCTGATCATTGACTGTCCAGGGCATGACAGCAAGGAATTTCGCAGTGCCTTAACTGTAGCTGACATTCTGCTTACTCTCGTTAAGCCGTCTTCCGATTTCGAAGCAGAAACGCTGACTCATGTAACAGAAAAAGTTCGCACAGCTCAACAGATCAATCCAGACCTGCAACCCTGGGTACTTTTCACGAGAATTAACACGACAAAACCACGCCACAGAAAAGCAGCGATTGATCTCGACAAGTTACTCCGGGAGAACCCGGTGTGGATACAGCCACTTCGTACACGTATTTCAGATTTAGATATTTTTGAAGCGGCCTGTAATGAAGGCGCTGGCGTTCATGATGTACGTCGCGCATCCAGCCTTTCTACAGCTAAAGCACAAATAGAGCTTTTGGCGCAAGAGTTAGGCATCAATCCCTAATGGATGTAATACGACAGCTTTACATCATTAACTTTACACAGTAAAGCTAATGTAACACACGAAAGGTGATATAATGGCTCTTGACTTGAAAACTCCGGTAATACCAGGACAAAAAACAGAACAAACCAATGCAGACACAGCCCGATTCATCAATGAAGCTACCCGCAAAAAATCGGGAGCAACTAAAGTGACCAATGTCCGGCTTGGGGACGTTTACGAAGATATTCTGGAACGGGAAGCACTGCGAACAGGCCAGACAAAAACAGCAATAATGAAAGCGGCTCTTGCAGCTTACGAACACGGCCTGGACGAAAACGGAAAAAATCACTGGATTCTACAGTCAGCCAGGCTGAAATGATAAAGCCCTTCGGGGCTTTATCCCTTACGTTTTAATTGTTTCTTCTCGCTGGCTTTCTTACGGGCATCGAGAACCAGTTGCGCATAAGTTGCGTGTGCTTTTTTTACTGTACCAGCAGGTTTCCCGTAAAGGTCGTAACGTGTTGCGCCTGGTACAGTACAATTCTGAAGATATTGCCACCGGAACGTCATCACCTGAACCGCACAATTCCACTCTTCAATCGTCAGATCCACATCCGGGTTATCCGCCAGGTATTTCTCAACGTCCTGGAGAATCCCGCTTTTCAGGGGCAAGTTCTTTTTTTCGTCTGTCCATAGTTCAGGAAAAACAGCACGAACTTTATTGAAACACTTTTCAAAATATTCTTTCGGATATTTTGGGGGAAAAGTGATTTGTTTTTTCAAATACCAGGGCTGAGGCTGCTTTTTACGTGTTTTCTCTGCTACAGCATCTTTCTTCTGTACTTTCTTGTTTTCATTAACTGCTGATTTTTGTACTTCCTGCGGCTTTTCATTCACCACAGGATTTTCTGGCATGACCAGAACGCGGCGTTTTTTGACCACAATCACGGGTGTTTTTTTGGGCTGCATACTCGCCTCAATAATTGCTGTCATATTGACTAATTATACCATATTCACCAGTTAATATCCTGAAAATACATGGAAAAAGGGGGTATCCGTACAGAATACCCCCTTTGTAAAGGCGCTTAATGCCAGAACCACATCATCCCCAAAAAGGCGGGCTTTCGCCCGCCTCCGGGTTGCTACTTACCGCCGGATTCGTAAGCCATGCTTGCCGTAACCTCCCTGTATCCGTCCTTCAGCCGGATTTCGCACAGGCGATTCCGGGTCAGGAGTGTGAATATTAACAACGTGCAGCACACGATTAATACGCACCAGATAAGGGCGTTTCCCGGTAGTTTCATGGCCTTCTTCTCCTTGCGTAACGCGCGGTAAGAGGCTATCCTGATGTTGTTCAAGCATTGGGATCGCCTCGTGGGTTAATGAAAAATTAACTACGGGGCTTTCTTCTTTCTGCCGCACAACAAGATACAAACCACCTTTTCGCCATGAGGCAGAAAGCCTCAAGCGCCAACAACATTATATATCGACCAGAAACTTGAAAATACATGGTATTGCGTAAAGGGCGGTAAAACTCTATCCTGGTGTTGTTGAAGCATTGGGATCGCCTCGTGGGTTAATGAAAAATTAACTACGGGGCTTTCTTTTTTCTGCCAGACAACAGGATACAGTGCGCCTTATATCCCCGTCCTTCAGGGCGTGGAGGATGTCAAATATTGACCAGGAATTAAATTCCCAGCTTTCGGCGTGGACTATACAGTGTGTGATTCACCACGATGAATCCTTTGTTGATCCACTGTGTTACCTGCGCAGGTTGAACTCCGGTCAGCCTGGCGAACGATGCCTGATTCCCCCGATAGAACTTGTTGATGTATTCAATCAAAGGCATTTTTTAATTCTCCGAAACAACGCAAAATCATATAGTAATTTACTATATGATTTTTATTTCGCAAGTGATTAACTCATCGGATTTCTTTGTAGTTAACGAAACGTTAAATTTAGTTTGTGCCTGGATTGACATCCTCCCCCACCTTCGCACTTCGTGACTCAGGAGGGGGATTCCCATTAGTGGGTGACGGCTGATTGCTCAGCCTCTGGTTCCTGCTTCAACGGGCGGCCTGACTGCACCATCCCTCCACAGGCAAGCACGGCGTGCCCCGCCGCTAAAATGTTACGAGCGCCGTTTACATCGGCGTTCGCTGTATATCCACATACCTGACACACAAATTTACTTTGTGACAGGCGATTTTCTTTCGCAGTATGACCACAGCACGCGCAACGCTGGCTAGTGTACGCTGGCGGAACAGCAAGCACCTGACCGCCACGCCAGAGCTGCTTGTACTCAAGCTGGCGGCGCATTTCATACCAGCCCTGATCCAGTATCGAACGGTTTAAACCTGATTTTGCCCGGACATTGCGCCCCGGCTGGCTGACCGTACCCGCTGCTGACTTTGACATGTTGCTGACCTTCAAATCCTCAATGACTATCATTGCGTGGTTTTTGCTGACGGTCGTTGTGACTTTGTGAAGGTAGTCCCTGCGGATATTTGCAATACGGGAATGCAGTTGCTGTATTTTGCGTTTCTGCTTCTGCCAGTTGTTGCTGAATTTGACCTTGCGGCTTAACTGACGCTGGAGTCTCGCCAGCTTCTTCTGGTTTTTCTGAAAACTGTTTACAGGCTCAAAGACTGTGCCATCTGACAGCGTGGCAAGTTTAGCCACGCCAGCATCCAGCCCGACTATCGTTGTGCTTGTGTGATTTGGTTCTGCCGTTTCAATTTCAACCTGAAACGAGATATACCACTGTCCCGCTAACTGACTGATTGTCGCATTTTTGATTTTACCGTTCACACGTTGAGATTGCCGGAATTTTACCCACCCAAGACCTGACGGTAGCTTCACTCTGCGATTTTCAAGGCAGCAATATTTCTCAAAGTTCACAAAACGGATTGAGTCTCTGCCCTCATTTTTTCGTTTCCATACCGGAGCCTTAGCTGCGAGCTTTTTATCAAAACAACGTTTCCATGCGGTATGCAGGTCTTTCAGCTTTTGTTGCAGATTGTCGGTATAAGCATCCTGTAAGAAGATGTATTCCGGCATTTTTTTCCACACCGTAATCATCCGGTTCAACTCGAAAGCCGAAGGTAGCTTTTCGCCTGAGCCAAGTATGCGCTTTGTCTCCGCAAGACCTAAATTCCAGACAAAACGGGCGCAACCACATAACTGCCGCAAACGCTGCGACTGCTCATGCGTTGGTTCCAGTCTGAATTTGTAGGCTTTCAGGATTAGCATCATCATTCAGTGTGTAGTAGATTTGCTTACAATATTACTGCTTTTACGGCCAACCTCAATGCAAAAATATAAAATCAATCGTTCAAGACATGCTGCCTTCCTTTTGCATGTTCATCTTGTCTTTGTAACAAAATACCGTCGAAAGATACTGGGAGAGTTACACTGTGCAGCATTCCATCAGTATGCAGCAGAAGTCTGCCGTGATTTTGGGGCAGAACTTAAAGAAAGTAACGGAGACGTCGATCATGTCCACATGCTGATCGAATACCCACCAACAGTGCAACTTTCGGTACTGGTTAACTCACTGAAAGCAGTGACATCCCGCCGTCTGCGAAATGAATTTCTTGATTTGCGGGGGGCATACGGAAAAGCCGTGCTCTGGTCGAGGTCATACTTTGCTGGCTCCTGCGGAGGTGCGCCGCTGGAAGTTGTGAAGCAATACATTCAACATCAGCGTGGCTGATCACCTTTCGGGCTTTTCAAGCCCGTCCAAATTCCCCTCCCGCCTTATGTCGGCGGGAGTACCCTTTGGAAGTTAAGATGGCACGCAAGAAGCACACTAGCATTATTATTTTGATCAAAACGCTATTTCCCCCGTCATTGGGGGGCTTTCTTTTTTGATGCCGCGCCAGCGGCATGGAAGGCGGCACTCCGTTGTTACATATGATACTGGAGTAAAACCGCCGAAGCCCGGCGTAAGCCGGTACTGATTGATAGGTTTCACCTTACCTATCCCCATCCTGCTAAGCCATACCCGCTTTCAGCCATGAAATAGCTTTTGTGCGCGGTCGGAGTGGTCCCGACAAGGGTTTACCCGCAGTCGGGGCGTATCTCCGCGTTAGCGGGCCGCCAGGACCGCTTACGAGCGTGTACTTGGTACTTCCAGCCAGAAGACTGACAGCCATGTGATTTCTTAGTTACAACATCCATTATTGAAAGCGATGTTGTTCCCGCCCTTCGGGCGGGGGCGGCGGCGCTTTTCAGTGATGGGTTGGGCGCTGTGGCTGAGTATTTGCAGCGTTTTTTTGTAAGAGGGTTGGAGGGGCTTTGTTTTTCATTAGGCAGAAGTCCATATGCCCGCCGCGAAGCGGTGGGAGGTACTTTTATATTCTGAGCGGCGCGGCGTTAGCCGCTGCAAGCGAAGGCATTTTTGTAATTATCCACAGTTGTTTCAAAGATAAATATTTTCCCTGCGGCGAAGCAACGCAGGGGATTAAAGAACAGGGGTTAAGAATATATTGCGGGTTTGATGTTCTATGTTTGCTGCTTTCTGAAGCTATTCCTTTGCGGGTTTTTGTGGATAACCGAAGGCGTTTTTACTCCGATACCCTATTGCGGCCATCAAAAAACTGTCAGAGCGGGACAAAATGAAAAACGGTCGTCAAATATGAGGAATTTCATGAAATGCAGGCAACACGAAAAGCCCCGAAGGGGCTGAAGAGAGTGCCGATTGTATCAGGCAGCTAAACTAGTGGGGTGGCGAAGCTGTCAGAGCCAGTTCAAGCTGACGTAGATCTCTGGCTACCAGTTGCTCTAATCTTTCTTTAGTGCACCAGTACGCTTCGTCCGGCGGCATACGCTTCAGAATAAACCGCGCAATTTCGTTTCGCTGTTCATCATACGGCAGTTTTGCCAGGCGATTAGCACGTTTGCGCTCCGCTGCTTTCTTACGTCGGGACTTGATGGCATCGAGAGAACGCTGCGCATACCAGCGTTTACGAGCCGAGTGAACAGAGATTTCTTCGCCCTCGCGGATAACGCCTTCTTTAATCAATTGCAGACGGATTTCACTTTCTGCAAGGCGTTTACGTTGCTGTTCCTGAAGTTTCACCAGATCAACTCCCAGCATTTTCCAGCCAGTTTCGGTGATCCAGACGTATTTCGGCAGTCGCTGGCGGGATTCACGGTCCCATATCGTCTTTTCTGACGTTCCCAACGTGCCAAAGGAAACCTGCTCTGCCAGCAGACGGGAAAGGCGCGATACTGTGACTGCGGTTTCAGGAATCACGTCTCCCTTACTGTCTTTTGGGCTTATTTCTTCTGCCAGGCGGGAGACAGACATGCCGACAGTGTGCAATCCACGATCACAAAAACTCACAAGTACAACCCATATTGCGTCAAGCAGCCGCTGTTTTTCCGGTCGGAATTTATATTTGCGACCGACACTCTGACGTTTCAGTACATAAAATGGATGCAACGACATGTGCATTCTGAGTGTGTTCTGACCAGTGACCGGGTCTTTTTTAACGAGACGATTGTAAGCGTGGCCCAACTGTCCGCCCAGCGCCTTATAGTTGTCGGGACGGAACCAGGCTGGATTCTCACACTTTGGCTTAGTGGAATGTTCACCCCGGCGACGTTTTGTTGTTCCGCCTTTGTTTTCCTGGAGGACCAGGAATGAGCTTTCAATACCCGCTTCGTAGTCCTGCCAGAAACGGACCTGCTCTTCCGGTGATAGTTCAGACCAGTGACGTTTGCTAATCACAGCAAGCTGCACTTAGCTTGCACTGTAAGAGTTGATATTTCCTTCTCATGGAATTAAACTCCATCTCAGGTAACAAGCATACCTGAAATAAATAAGCTCAAGGCTCTGCCTTGATGTCAGCCCCCGCTAATCTGCGCTCCCTGGAAAAGACGAGATTACGGGGGTTTTCTTTATCTGAAATTTACGTTCTCGAACAAAATTTCAGCACCTCGTTTTCTGCATTTACAAATCGCGGAAAACTTGCCTGCAAATTTAGCAGCATGGGCGCAATCGATCAACGATGTTCAAGCCTGGCTCGTTTCCTTTTTGATTCAACACACATCTCTGACAGCTTCAAAATCGTTTTCAGAACAGCTAGTGAAGCCCCTTCTTTACTGACGTTCCCCATACAAAACCTTACAAAATCAGAAATTCAGAATTTTGTATATTCAAAAAAGTTTTTTTGACTACATACACCCACTCACACGATCGAATAAACCACGCAAACAGTATTATCTAGATTTTTAGATCGTACACCATTTAACAAACAGAATATTATTCTGTTTTTTAGATATTATACAGATCATTAGATCGCTCTTCTGGCATTGACAGGTTTTAAATGTCGCACACACAATACTATCCAGATGATTGTAAAAAGCGCGTTCATCGCGTTTTTTGTGCTCATTGCCTGGAAAATGAGCACTCTTTGACGCCCGTTAGAACGCTTGTCATCTCATGCTCTTTAACAACCCCGGACAGCGGTCATTGCCTAAAGCCCTGGCATAAGGAGGTTATTATTCGTGCATTTCAAGCACCGCTGGCATCTGTCAGCAACGGGCTACGTAACAGAGTGACGTGCCGCGCCATCTACACAGGTAACGACTCTTTATCCGCAAATATCATTCTGCATACTTAAACCCCCTTATTTGGTGAACTCGCGTTGAGTTAATCTCACTCACTCTCTCCCTGAGCAAGTCGTACAGGCTGCAACGCAGAAGTACACCAGATTTGCCAGTCTCCACTCCAGGTAAGGGGGTTTAGCTATGCATGATGATGAACAATCAGATAAAGAGCCTGTAGTGAGTGGCTGCAACTTTTCATAATTAGCTTATGACGCTGTATTCCGGGGATGTTTCTATTTCAGACAAACAACCGGGAGAAAATATGGCGCGTAAGTTAAAAATTAATCCTGTCATTCCTGAATGTGTGGCAGATTTGAAAGGATATCCACTCTATATCATCGTGGCTTATTGGGGATTAAGAAATAATAAAACGCTCACAACAACGGATGTTAGCCGTAATTTCCTTATTACACAGCAACAATCTTATGATGTGCTTACCTACATTTACCAGGAAGCACAGAAGCAGATAACAGCAACTAAACGAACACTATTTAACGAGCACAAAAGAAGAATTAGCGCGTTCAGGATTCTTGATATTGACAAAGGCATATTGCGCACACCCAAAAAAGAGATTGCATATGCCAGCTACGACAATATACCAACTGTCACAATGAAAAGTACCCGTTGTGAGATCCAGGATAGTTTTACAGAACTGCGCCGCTGGATGTGTTCAAGAAAGACAGGTGATCGAGTGGAGGTATTTTTGAATGCCTAAGTACCAAATAAACGCAACCATCAAAAAACCAGGTGGTGGCCCCGTGAAATGGACTCATTACAGCGACTTCCCTATGACCGCTGAAGAATGCAGAAAAAACTTCTCAAAAGAAAAAGAAGCAGGAAAGTGTTTTTCTGTTGATGTTCATATTTCAGATTTCATTTGCAAAGAGATACATCCACAGTGATGAATTGGGAGAGGATTAATCATGATTGACGCTATAATTACGCCAATAGTTACATCTATTCCGTTACTCTTATTAATTTTAGTTGCGCTGATATTCGTTAAATCTGCCGTCAAAATCGTGCCACAAGGTAATGCCTGGACAGTGGAACGCTTTGGTAAATATACCCATACGCTTTCCCCCGGTCTTCACTTCCTGATCCCGTTTATGGACCGCATAGGTCAACGGATCAACATGATGGAAACCGTCCTGGATATTCCTAAACAGGAAGTTATTTCGAAAGACAATGCAAACGTAACTATCGATGCTGTTTGTTTTGTCCAGGTCATTGATGCAGCGAAGGCAGCTTATGAAGTCGATAATCTTGCATCAGCTATTTCAAATCTTGTTATGACCAATATCCGAACTGTCGTTGGTGGAATGAATCTCGACGATATGCTTTCTCAACGTGACAGCATCAATTCTAAACTGTTAACGGTTGTCGATTATGCGACTGACCCGTGGGGAATTAAGGTCACACGTATTGAAATTCGGGATGTTAAACCACCAAAAGAACTGACTGAAGCGATGAACGCGCAAATGAAAGCGGAACGAACTAAGCGTGCCCGGATTCTTGAAGCGGAAGGTATCCGCCAGTCAGAAATTCTGAAGGCAGAAGGGGAAAAACAGTCTCAAATACTGAAAGCGGAAGGGGAACGGCAATCAGCATTTCTTCAGTCTGAAGCACGCGAACGTCAGGCAGAAGCGGAAGCTCGCGCAACAAAACTGGTGTCGGATGCAATCGCTGAAGGTGATGTTCAGTCTGTTAATTACTTTATTGCGCAGAAATACACTGAAGCACTCCAGGCAATTGGCACAGCATCAAACAGTAAACTGGTTATGATGCCGCTTGATTCAAGTAGCCTGGTGAGTTCGGTTGCAGGTATCAGTGAACTGCTAAAAAACGTATCACAGGATACTCCCAAAGTTGATATGAAACAGGCTCAACAATATTTGTCTTAAAAAAGATAGCGGACGGTGACAATATTATTTTAATCACCGTCCTTATCTTAACTCCTGAGTGAGCCATTAAAATGAAAACTTATACATGCATCATTATCATTTTGTATATAATTCCCATGTCAACATGGTTTTTTCTCCTTTCTATTACAAGAGATAATAATGAAAGAGAAAGACTACAGCATATTATCGACTCCATATTTCCAAGATGGCTAGACTGGGGATCTTCGACGCTCATGATAGCAACGATGCCTCTGCTTATATGGAGTTTGAATGGCATATTCTTCGGTTTATGTCTGTTGTTTAATGTATTAGCCGTTTGTTACCACCTTTATTATCTTTATTCACTCTCCGCCTTTTATCATGGAGATTAGCCATGTTATGGTTTACACTGTTTCTTCTGTGTATTGCACTTGAAATTATAACCGGAACGGGATGGTTACTCTTAATCAGTCTTGGTGCATTATCAAGCGCCATTATGGGCTTTTTTCTTCCGATATCACAAGAAGCCAATATATGTTTCTTTGCGTCAATCAGCATACTGGCGTCGATAATTAAGTTCTTCTATGACAAAAAACATAAGAAATTAGACACTCTCCTGGTGAACACAGGGCATTCACGTTTTAAAGGAAAAGAATTTACGCTCAGTGACGATATTGTTAACGGCAAGGGGCAATTACTCATTGGTGATACATTCTGGCCTGTTGAGACGTTACACAATGAAAACTACCCTGCGGGAACAAGAGTTATTGTTACAGACATGCAAGGAATAACTCTTAAAGTAATGACCATCGAAGACAAGAGTGAAAACAAGGAATAAATCATGCATCTTTCGTTGTTAATTCCGCTTACAGGAGCAGCGATGAATGCACTATGTATTTTTATTATCAGACTTCTGGATAAGGATTTTATTGAAGCCTACAAAAAAACGCTAAAAAACATTACTGCATTACATATTTTATTGATGGTGTTAAGTGTCACAGGAATAGTATGAGGAAAATTCAATGCGAAACGCAAATGAAGGTGTTTCTCTTTCAGAGATTGTAACTAAAGCCACATTACGCAAATTTGGTATTAGAGGTGTAAATAAATACGAGACATACACAGTCATAATAATAACTGTAGCTTTTTTTATCCTTGAATCAGCAGCAGGAAGGGCCAAAGATACATTTGCTGTGGCTGTAAAAGTATTAAGCTACATGCTCCCCTGTACGGCAATTATCATGGCTGTCATATGGATAATATTTTTCATCGGCGATAGACGAGAAAAGTTAAAACATGCAGAGCTGGACGTGATTAAGATAAAAGCTCGTCAAAAAATCTACGATCGCCTGCGTTACGTTGAAAATGAGCATATCGTTTTCGACCCGGTTACAGGTCGGGAAGTTCCGGCAGAACGGACTTGTATCAATGAACTTGTTGAAGCTCTCGCGATGGAAGCAACAACGTGAGAAGGTGACAGCCCCCTGAAGGATACGATGAAATGTACAGAAAAAAACATCACCTAATAAAAATATTTTTATTAAAAATGGCGTGCAATGTTTTTTCTTTCCTGCTGGGTGCTTTCATACTTTCAGCACCGTTTGTCTTATATACATTAACCGGTTCAGTTCTGAATGCCGTTATTCATTTCACCTTTTCTTTGCCTTTAGCCACCATATTACTGGTTTATGCTTATTCAGGCTTTGAAGAAAGCATTTATTTATTCATGGCATACAAATATGACTCAAGCAAAAGCTAATCTGAGAAAACTTCGCCGTGCACGTTATGTCCCCCCTCGAACAGTAAAGAAAAGCATAGCGAATACAGAACGTGTCGTTTCAAAAGCAATTACAGGCTGTGGTGTCTTCCGTGATATACCACAAGTAAAAATCAATCTCATCGAAACAAGGAAAATTTTACAAATCGAACTGGCTTTATCCATTGCTAACTTATCTGAGGCGAATCCAATTGAGATACGAAAAAAAATCAAAAGCATTGACCGACAATTATCTTCAACCTCAAAAATCAGAACTACATTATGAAAAAAAACGACGATTTAATCACTTTACCATCTCATAACAGCCACGCTCTCGATTACATCATTAAAAAAGCGTTTACACCACGTAAAACCAAAACATCGACAGCGACCCACAACGTTTATAGTTACAATAAAGAAGAATCCACATTAAATTTCCAAAAAATTGGAGAAGCAATTTTTTTCGGCACAGACCTGGTAATTAAGCTGAAGCCAAATATTAGTGCCTCTGGTGAACTCTTCATCTGCCAGAAGGACTAAGCTATGAACATTGTTTCAGAATTTCTTGAGAAAGTAACAACCATTGTTGAATCCACAGCGGCGACGAACGCCGCTAAGGTCGCACAGGCAATATCTCCTACATTTTTTGCGGCTATAGCCTTATACGTTATTTATCTAATATATGAAATCACGTATGCCCAACGTGACGTCCTGATGAGCGAGGTGACTAAGAATATCGGTGCATTCGCCCTGGTTGGTGCATTCACTTATTCAGCGCCTTATTACAGCCAGTTTGTTATTCCTTTTGTAATGCACGCTGGCTCCGACCTTTCTGCTGCTGTTACTGGAGGTTCAGGAACTGCAACCAGTGTTGATAATTTGTGGAATATGCTTTCAGTAACGTTAAATGATTTTAAGAATAATGAGTTAGATACTCTGGAGTGGTATAGCTTCACAGATCAACTATACATATATCTAATTTGGGGGGTTGGATATGTTGGCGGGCTGCTGCTTATTTATTACACCACTGTATTTCTAACCCTATCAACATTCATGGTTGGCATTCTCTTATCCGCCGGAATATTATTTATCTGTTTTTCTTTATTTGCTTCGACAAGAAATATGTTTAGCGCATGGGTAGGTAGCTGTTTAAATTATATATTGCTAAATCTTTTTTATAGTATATCGTTCAGCTTCGTCATCAGCTTTGTAGAGCAAACAGTCCCATCAAGCGGAAATATAACTCTCACAACAGTAGTTTATTTCTTTATGGTGACTGTTATATCTATATTCCTTGTTGAGCAAGTAGGTACTCTCTGCTCAACTCTTACTGGCGGGGTAGGTATAAATGGCCTTACATCAGCCGCTAATGGCTTTGGAGGTAAGGTTGCATCCGGTTTTATGCGAGCATCAGGACTCCGATCTTTCACCAATGGTTTTGCCAGCAAAATGCCAAATCCATTCTTTAATGCAGGAAGTCGTTCTGCATCAGCATTAGTTCAGGGATTAAACCGTGGAAGTAAACTTAAAGCGGGGTGATTAACATGAAAGATAAAGTATTATCATTTCTCTTTGCTGGAATAATTACCATAACATCACCATCAATCTTTGCGTCTGGTATTCCAGTAGTAGACGTTACGGCGATAGCTAAAACAGTTGAAGAAGGGCTAAATCGTGCCGCTGAAGCGGCAAGACAGCTTGAGCAACTCAAGCAACAATATGAACAGACCATAAGATACGCTGAAGAACAGAAGAAAAGACTCGAAGGCTTCACTGATTTCAGCAATGGCTTTGATAGCGCATCCAGCTATATGAAGGATTCTCTATCAACAATAACAAATAGTGCAAAATCAGATCTTAGCTCTTTGCGATCGCAATATGACTTATCAAGCAACGTTGCAGAGACGCAACAAAAATATGATGCAATCCTGGCTAAGATCAAATTCTATGAAAATTTCAACAATGAAATGCATGAAAGGGCTGAGAGATTAACCACGTTACAGAAGGAGTTCGCGTCAGCAGATACTCCGCAAAAAAAAGCTGACTTATCTAACCAATTGAATACAGAAAAATTGACAATGGAGCTACAATTGAAGCAATATGATATTGCTGAACGGCAACTAGAGAATGAGCGGAAAGCTCAATATGAAACATATGTTCGCCAAAAGAGAAGAGATTTAAGCTGATATGAATAAGTCACGAAATGCAATTATCGCCTCATCAATTATCTTCGCCAGTTTAATGTTAGTGGGATGTAAAGAAAAAATATATTCTGTAGAATATTACTCAAACAACATCAGTGAAGCCACTAAAACTTTAGAAGATTGCAAGAAAGGTACAATAACCGATCAAAACTGCGATAATGCTCGTGCTGCACTTCAGCAAAAACAAGATAGTGAATATAAAAAGAAAGTTAGTGAAATGAGAAGACGCCTTGATTAAGGAATACATACCATGAATAAAGGTACTATCATTTCTCTAGCTTTATTCTGTGGCTTGCTAACTGGATGTGAGGACAAAATCTATGATGTCTCTTACTATAAAGAACACCAGGATGAAGCCCAAAAGATATCTGATAAATGCAAAGCTGGTGAAATTACAAATAATAACTGTAAGAATGCCAACGAAGCACTGTATGATATCAAGAGAAAAGAAATTATAAATCAGATGCTTGGACAATCCTACAAGGAAAAAGAAGAGCACAAGAAGAAAGTAAATGAATTAATGGAACGTCTACAATAACGTTCTCCTCTCCCCCCGTCACAAAGCCCGCCTCGTGCGGGTTTTCTTTTGTCTGAAATATGGAGGAACACCATGAAATCCATCATTTTATCGATGGTTGCCGCCACCGCATTACTGTCAGGCTGCGCGGATAGCAAAACACAACCAGTACCTGAGTCACCGTTAACCTCAAATGACCACCAGATAACGTTGAAAATTGATACCGTGCGAACAGACCTGCCGGACAGTTCTCCTGTTTGTTTGAATGGTATGAATATATACGAAAGTCTGAGCGAGCGGCATCCAGGCTTGTTTGCCAAAAATCAGAACGTGATTTTCCGTAGTGCATTCTTTGATGACGGTCAGGCGATATCCTCCGAAACAATCCGCAAAATAATGCAGAGTACCCCGTGCGTTGAATCACAAACAACATCTGCCGGAAGCTGGGAACCTGCCACGGAACTGATCCCCCGTCAGGCAATATCCGGTGACACTACACTGGCTGAAAAAGATCGGACTGCTGGCTTCACAATGCGGATAGCACCGGAGATTGAGCGTGGAAATTTCCACCTGCTACTCACAACCACTGACCCGATACGGAAACTGACTGTCAAGCAGAATATTTTACTCAAACCGGACCAGCCCCTTATCGTGAGTGGTTTTACTGGAGTTAATGCTGATAGCCAAAGTGAGAACCGGATTGTCATCATTACGCCACACGTGCGTTGATTCCCAACCCCGGATCATTTTTGTCGTTCCCCACAATCAAAAGCACCTTTAAAAGTCTTTTTAAGGTGCTACAATCTCCATGATACAAATGGAGGACTTATGAGCTACCAAATTCTGACTACGACAGCAGCCAGTATTACTGACCTGAAAAAAAATCCTATGGGAACTGTAGCCGAAGGAGAAGGGGATGCCGTCGCAATCCTGAACCGAAATGAACCAGCGTTCTACTGTGTCCCACCAGAACTTTATGCCTACTACCGGGAACTCGCTGAAGACGCTGAACTCAACGCAATTGCTGATGAAAGAATGAAAAATCCAGACATTGTAAGGGTTAACCTGGATGATTTATGAACTGGCATTTGACCACAGAGCACTGAAGGAATGGCAAAAACTCGGTCACACTGTTCGTGAGCAATTCAAAAAGAAACTGTCAGAACGCCTGATAAATCCACGCGTCCCCGCAGCCAAGCTACATGGTCATACTGACCGTTACAAAATTAAGCTTCGCGCATCCGGTTACAGGCTCGTTTATCAGGTAATTGATGAGAAGGTCGTTTTGCTTGTGATTTCTGTGGGAAAAAGAGAAGGCAGCGACGTCTATCACATGGCAGATACCCGCTGATATTTTAAACCTGTCAAGTAACCCGCCTCGTGCGGGTTTTCTTTTGCCTGAAATATGGAGGAACACCATGAAATCCATCATTTTATCGATGGTTGCCGCAAGTGGTATCGCACTCACTGCCCCCGTATATGCGTCTGATCCGTGTGCTTCCGTTCTTTGTCTGTACGGTAAAGCTATCGGTAGCGGCGGCGGGAGCGAATGCAAAAGCGCCGAAAAGGACTTCTTTAATATCATCAAAAAGAAAAAGGGATCTATTCGCTGGAGCAAAACCTTTGATGCCCGAAAAGCGTTTCTTAATCAATGCACGACCGCAGACCCTGCGGCGATCTCAAAAATCATGAGTAAGTTCGGACGTTCCTGGGGTTAACCATGAAAAAGCTCATTATTATTCCCACCACATTATTGCTGAATGCGTGTTCCCATGCCCCTGAACCCGCACAGGCAAAAGGAGGTTGGTATGAACTGAATACCACAATTGAGCAGGTAAGAGCAGACACATACTATAACGGGGTGGCCCTTCAGCAGCCCGTGTCACAGCCAAACAGCACTGTTCAATACAGCAATGATAATTATCTCAAAAAGGAAGCCATAAACGTAACTCCCGCGCCTCGTATTGCAGAAACCGTAAAACCACGTTCTGAGCAATCAGCGACAGCGCCAAAAAACCAGGGCAGCAATAATAGTTTTCTGAAGCCGACAACAAACAGCATAACTTCATCTGGTGAGATAAAAACAGCAGCCAAAGGAGCAACTAAACAGCATTCTGAACAACCAGCACTCTCTCCCGCAAAGCCAATCAGTAGCAACAACCATCAGGCACAAACGGCACAAAAGACTGATCAGCAGACAAAACCGCGTCCTGAACAACCACCGCTAATGTCAAAAAGCGGTTTTCTGAAAAAAAACGCTAACAACGCTGTTCCGGCCACCACGCTTACAGGCCCATCAACACCTGAAAAGCAAATTTACTTTGTTCGCCATGATGGTAAAGGCTCGCTGCAAAAAGCATTAAAAGAAATTGTCCCATCGGACTGGACGGCTGAAATATCCCCGGAGGTAACGAAAACTTTCCGTCGCACGATATCCTGGCAGGGCAACGATCAATGGCCTTATGTCCTGGATAAAATGCTTCGCAACTACGGTCTGACGGTAATTAAGAACACCGAAAAAAGACATCTTCTGATTGATTTTCAACAACAGAAAGGGAAAACATCACAAAAAGCACCTGTATCTCCTGACAAAACCCCTGCATCTCCTGTCAGGACACCAGTTTCCTCTGACAAGTTACCTCAAAAACCGCTAACGCCTGTCACCGTTCCGCAAAAACAGACAGAAAAACTCACCTGGAATCTTAAAAAAGGTTCGACGCTGCGGGATGGCCTCACCGAATGGGCGTCAAGTTCACCGTGTGGTAATTCAACCTGGAATCTTGTATGGGATACTCCTGTGAACTACAGAATAGATGCTCCTCTTATTTTCCGGGGAAACTTTGAATCTGCATTAAAAGATACGCTGATGCTTTATCTTTCAGGAGATAAACCGTTATACGCATTCAGGAATATTTCACAATGCGTAATCACAATTAAAGACACACAACAGGAGTAATCGCTATGGGTTGGTTCTTCAGCTTGCTCCTGATATTCCTGTCAATAGGCAGTTACTATCTGACAGATAACAATAACCAAACCATACAGCGAATGAAGTTGCTTCCTGCAAAACAGGAAGCAATTGAATTTGTCCATTTCGCAAATGTTATCAATGACTATCTTTATAAATATCCAGACAAACGTAATTCAGGAGGAACGTTAACATCTGAGCAAATCGGTATAACACCCGTTTATGATATTCATCATATTATTTACGGTAAGCGAGTTTATATCTGGTCTGCCGATACAGAAGGTCTGATGTCTGCTTTGCAGCAGCAAACAAAACATTCAGCAATGTTAGGAAGAGTAAAAAATAAGAAGATTGTCGATAATCAGGGGAATGATATGGGCGTTCCCGTTCCTTCCTCCATTCCAGAAGAGGCTATTGTACTCATTAACTAAATATCCCCTGACAAGGGGATTCTGAACTGGAGTCTGCATATCCGACACATCATTATGTGGGCCGGATATATCGCTACGGCGCGGACTTCAGTCCAGAAAATCTTTACCGGAGATACCCATGCAGGATAATGATGATCTCAGCGAGCTTGATATTGCCACTCGTGAAGTCCTTATCTTACGATGCAATCTTATTCAGCTTGCTTCTGAATATATAAAAATAAATCCCCTTAAAAACACCCGAATCTATACAGATTTAATTCATCGTTCAGCAGATGTTATCAAAAATATCGAACAAGGTAACATCCAGAATAAACATAATTATCTGTCACAGGATGTAAAACATACGCTTGTTTTATACGACCTGTACAAATCAGACTTTGAACAATGTCCGGGGGCAAAATCCCTTATACCTGTCAGGGAAAAAATTGTCTCGCTGAAAGAACTTCTTTCCGGCGCTAATGAGCTGGACAGTATCGTTCGTCGCCCCCGCAGGAAAAAACGTTCTTCACGAATTTAATATCAGGAGATAAATCCCTTATGCAGTTATCAGCGGCTGTTCTGGCAGCACTGATAAGTCAGTGTGCCCCTGATGTATCACCCGATACGATGAATGCCCTGATTATGACTGAATCAGGGGCTAATCCATATGTAATAGCGAATGTTTCTGACGGAACAAGTAAGTATTTTAAAGATGAAAAAGGAGCTATTGAATATGCAGAAAAATTAACAGCAGAAAATAAAAGATTTAGTGCAGGTCTGACACAGATATACAGCAAAAATTTCCCATCACTCAATCTGACTAATAAAACAGTTTTTGACCCGTGTACAAATATAAAAGCAGGAGCGGCAGTCCTGACGGACAATTATCTGAGACAAAAGGAGGGTAGTAGTAATCAAAAAATTCTCCGCGCTTTATCTTTGTATTATTCGGGTAACGAATCAACAGGATTTATTAAAGAAAAGAAATTTAACAACACTTCTTATCTGGAACGGGTTATTCGTAACGCGAATAACTATATCGTGCCATCAATCCGTGAAAAAACTGATGAATCAGAAATAAACCCCCCGAATGATGAAGAGAAAACATCACCGGACTGGGATGTTTTTGGAGATTTTAATTAATGAAAGTCAAATCAACTTTGCAGTATTTTATCCTGGCGTTTTTCCTGTCACTAACCGCCTCCGTTGCCTATGCAGGTGGACTCGACACCGCAACAAATACCATGACAGAACTTAAGACATGGGCATTTAGCTTTGGTGGTGTTTGTGCTTTGTGTTACCTGATCTATAACGTCATCATGGCATTCATGGAGAAGAAAAGCTGGTCTGATGTAGGAATGGCGCTTGTCTATTGTTCCCTCGCTGGCGGTGCACTTTACGCCGGGAACTGGGCGCTGGAACTCTTCAAATAAGTAATCCATATATACAACTGTGCCGCATATTTACCTTATGTGTGAATTGCGGCTTTTTTCATGGTGAGTTATGGACAAAGTAAATGAACATGTCAGTGAGTCATTCATGACTTATAACGGGTTTAACCGTCCTGCGTTAATTGCTGGTATACCCTTAATGTTGTTATTGTTCACGGCTTTTTTCGCTGTTCTGACAGGCTTCCCCGCTATTTTCCTTTGGGGTATAAAAGGGATAATTATTCCTGTCATATGTGCGCTGTTTCTTTTTATAGTAAAACTGGCCTGTGAAAATGACTCAAACGCACTAAGAGTCATCCGTTTAAACCTTATGGGGCTTTTGTTAAAAATCCGCCACAGAGATTTAATTATTGGTTATTCATCTGTCAGGTAACATATATGCACAAAATCAAATTAAAAAACAGTGACAATATGGATGTTGCTCGTGAATATCCCGATTATCGCTTCCATATAACAGACAGTATTATCTTTACTTCTGACAGGAAAATGCTGGCTTCACTTGTTGTAGCAGGCATTCCATTTGAGACAGAGAACGATAATGTTCTTACAAATTTATTTAACAGCGTTAAAAACTTCCTGATTGGGTTAGGAAAGGAAGGCGACCTGTATTTATGGACTCATCTTATCAAGAAAAGAGCAACCATCAATGGAGAATGGAATTTTGACAATGATTTTCTAAGCAGGTTTTCAAAAAAATACCTTGCTCTGTTCACATCCAGCGCATTCTATAAATCAACATGGTATCTGACATTTGGGATACCCTACGATGATGTTGATACCGGAATCGAGCGCATGAATGAAATGACACAACAGGCGCAAAAAGCACTTCTACCATTTAACGCTTCTTTATTATCCGTATACAATACTTATATTAGTGAGGTGGCAGACTATCTATCACTATTGCTAAATGCAGAACATAACATGATTCCTTTATCATCCACCCCCTTATCATCCAGTATTTGTGATTCTGAATGGTATTTTGGTGCTGATGTTCTTGAACTGCGTAACAACGAATCGGATAGTAAAAAATTCGCAACGAATTATATTTTGAAGGATTTCCCGATAGAAACAACCCCCGGACAATGGGATTTCCTTCTCAAACAACCCTATGAATTTATTCTTACTCAATCCTTTATTTTTGAGTCACCAACAAAAACCCTGAAGAATATCGATTCACAGTTAAACAAACTACAATCAGCTAATGATGCAGCCAAAATACAGCAGGAAGAACTCGAAGCTGGTAAAGAAGCGGTCGCAGCCGGAATTACGTTGTTTGGTTCACTACACTGCGCATTAACGGTATTCGGTGATACACCAGATCAGGCCAGAAGCAATGGTATAAAGCTCTCTGCTGAGTTTATTACTTCGGGTAAGGGATTCCGCTTCAGTCGCGCCTCACTCGCATCACCTTTTGTTTTTTTCAGTCATATGCCGCTGAATAAGAGGCGTCCACTGGATACCCGAAGAACAATTACCAACCTGGCCTGTCTGATGTCTTTTCACAATTATTCCTCCGGGAAAAAATCAGGCAATCCTATTGGTGATGGCTCCGCCATAATGCCTTTAAAAACGGATTCAGGCAGCGTTTACTGGTTCAATACACATTACAGCCCACCGGAAAAAAATGTTACCGGGCAAAAAATTGCCGGACACGCAATGTTTCTTGGCGCAACAGGCACAGGGAAAACAACATTTGAAGCAACAGCCAGCGGCTTTCTTCAACGCTTTGACCCTTTAATGTTTGTTGTGGATTACAACCGTTCTACCGAACTTTTTGTCCGCGCATACGGAGGGAGCTATTTCACATTGCAGGAAGGTATCTATACCGGCTGCAATCCGTGGCAACTGGCAGAAGGCCCGGAATCTCCCGTCTGGCACAGACTTCTCGCATTTCTGAAACGCTGGACACAGGTTCTGGCACGAGACAACCAGGGCAACCCCTGTTCTGATGAACATGGCATTGAATTAAACGCTGCCGTGGAAAGCATTATGCGAATGCCTGTCGAAGAACGCCGGACAGCCCTTCTTCTCGATATAGTCAGTCCTGAACTTCAGACGCGTCTCGCCAAATGGTGCGACAACGGCGAATATGCCTGGGCGGTGGATTCCCCCCGGAATACCTTCAATCCACTGCATCATAAAAAAGTGGGATTTGATACAACCGTTGTCCTGGACACAAAAAACGGTATTCATCCTGCCTGTGAACCTTTACTCGCGGTCCTGTTTTTCTACAAAGAAATCATGCAACGCGGCGGCAATCTGATGCTCTCCATTATTGAAGAGTTCTGGATGCCAGCAAACTTTCCCATGACACAAAGCATGATTAAAAGCGCACTGAAAGCGGGGCGCATGAAAGGTGAAATGATGTGGTTAACATCACAGTCCCCGGAAGACGCCATAAACTGCGCAATTTTTGCGGCGCTGGTACAACAAACCGCAACGAAAATTCTCCTGCCCAATCCCGATGCAAAATGGGAAGGATATAAAGAAATTGGGCTTACTGAAAAAGAGTTTGAAAAACTCAAAGAACTGACGAAGGAGTCAAGGACCATGCTCATCAAGCAATCTGGCTCTTCTGTTTTCGCCAAAATGGATTTGTTTGGATTCGATGAGTTTATCCCCGTGCTTTCTGGCTCTGAAACTGGCCTGTCTATTTTTGATGAGATTATTGCTGAAAAAGGAGATGTAGCTCCTGATATCTGGATACCAGAACTCCTGAAACGCCTGAACGGTTAATTTCTCTGTTTTATACAGAACGGAAAACAATATGAAAATCCCCCTCATAATTGCCTCCGCGCTATTAATTAGTGCATGTTCTCACACCCCCAATCCTGTGCAGAAAAAAGGGGGATGGTTTGAGTTAAACACAGCAATTGAACAGATCAAAGCAGGTGATTATTAATGGAAAACACAAACTATTATGAACATTCAAAAAAAGAAGCCTCCAAAAAGAAATTTGAAGAAAAGAACGAAAAAAAGGATTATTTCAAGGCCATACGTGACTTTGAGCGTAGTGAAATTGAAATCATAAAGAAAAAGGCAAAAACATTTACCATTCTCGCCATTGGTGAATTTGTTGTAATTTGCATTCTTGGTTTCGCAATAGCCTCCCTTGCTCCATTAAAAACCGCTGTACCGTTCCTTGTGCGAGTGGATAACAGCACTGGATATACTGATATTGCCCCTCAATTATCTGATGCTAAGGAAAGTTATCAGGATGTTGAGACTAAATATTTCCTGTCAAAATATCTCATTAACTATGAAGCATACGACTGGCAGACTATCCAGGAACAGGCCGATACAGTAAAAACAATGTCTTCCCAAAAGGTGTTTTCAGCTTATGACACCATGATTCGTGCTGATTCCTCACCACTGAACATTCTGAAAAACAACTACAAAATTAAGGTCCAGATTAATTCAGTAATCCTTCTAAGGAAGGATATGGCGCAGGTGCGTTTCAAAAAAATGGTACTGGATTTATCTGGTAAACCCGCCCCCGGATACAGAGCAACAGAGTGGATTTCGACGATTTCTTTTGACTGGGATAAAGATATCAAAACAGAAAAAGAGCGCCTTGTGAATCCGCTGGGACTGCAAGTTCTGAGCTACCAACCTGATCCAGAGGTTATAAAATGATGCTTAAACGCACTACTGCGATAGTTCTTTTGTCGATGCTACAAGTACCTGGTGCTTTAGCAGCTATGTACGGCACACCATCGGAACGAGACGGGCGTATTCAGACCGTAGATTATAACGAGCAGGATGTATTTAATGTGCGCGTAAAAGCAGGCGCACAAACAACAATTAAGTTCGGACAAGACGAAACAATAAAAGATGTCGGAATTGGTGATCCAGAAGCCTGGTCAGTATCGGTCAGGGACAACACTCTGTTTCTGCGTCCAAAAGCAGAAGAACCGGATACAAACGTTACCGTTCAGACCAATAAGCATATATATCCTCTTTACCTGATATCAACCACGAAACAACCCACGTATATTCTGCGTTTTAATTATCCGAAACCACCGTCAGCTACCGTAATGACTGAAAAGCCATTTCCATGCACTGATGGTGGAATAATTAATGGTCATTATCAACTCAAGGGGGACAAATCAATTTTCCCTTATCAGGTATGGGATAATGGCGAATTTACATGCATGAGATGGACTAATAAACAGGAAATTCCGGTCCTTTATCGTGTTGATGCCGATGGAAATGAACATCTGGTTAACGGAGACAGAAATAAAAACACAATGGTTTACTATGACGTGGCTGAAAATCTCCGTTTGCGCCTGGGTGATCAGGTTGCAGATATCAGAACATCATCAATCGTTAATCGTCCGTGGAATAAAAAAGGTACGTCAAACGGAAAAACACGAGTAGAGAAGTTCAGCTATGAAAAATAAAGATGATGAAAAAAATAATGACGCGGGAAATCGCGGAATTATCGAAGTAAAAGGTAAAGCAGCACCAAAAAAAATATTAATCCTCATCATATTACTGATTGCCGCGTTATTTGTGATCATTATCTTGTTTAAAGTTCTTTCACGAGAACAGGTCGTTCAGCAAACACCTCTTGAGAAGTCTGACGAGACACTGGTCACAAATACCAACAATGGCGTTTCACTGACAACAATGATGAAAAACATCGAAGAAAAGGAAAAACTCGATGCCGCTAACCGCAGGAAAGCACAGGAGGAGCAAGAACAGAAACAGGCAGACAATGCCCCGTCAGCGCCAGCATCACAAAAGGCCGATCAAACAGCCGTCAATGTGATAGCCAACGGCAGTCCCCAAACCGCCAGTGGAGATCCAAACCAACCACAACCATTGCCAAAATCCGTCCGACAACTGATGGGCGACACAATGGTGAAGATCGACAATCAGGAACCAGGCGAAAAAAACCAGGAAAGAGATGATTTACAGGGCAGTCAGTACGCAGACGGAAAGGTATCCCCTGTGCTGAACCGCCGATATCTGTTATCTGCGGGAACAGCATTATCCTGTGTGCTCAAAACGAAAATCGTAACCTCTTATCCCGGTATCACAATGTGTCAGTTAACACGAGACGTCTGGTCGGATAACGGCGAAGTGCTTCTTGCCCGTAAAGGAGCATTACTGATCGGGGAGCAGAATAAAGTCATGACACAGGGAGTAGCCCGTGTGTTCGTTAACTGGACAACGCTCAAAGATGAAAATGTCAATGTGCGCATTGGCGCACTTGGCACTGACAGTCTGGGCGCTTCCGGCCTTCCTGCATGGGTCGATAATCATTTTGGTCAGCGTTTTGGTGGTGCATTGCTGCTGTCATTACTTGGTGATGGTTTAGATATTCTGAAAAACAGCACGCAACAAACAGGCTCAAACAGCAATATCACCTACGAAAACACATCTGACGCAACAAAAGAAATGGCAAAAACAACGCTGGACAATACGATAAATATTCCCCCCACGGCATATATTAATCAGGGGACTGTATTGTCTGTTATTGTTCCGCGAAATATCGACTTTTCATCCGTATATGAACTTCAGTAATTCAGTAAAGCAATTGATATGAATAACATCAGAGATACCAGTAATACATCACAACCACGAGATAACAGTAAAACCGCAAGACGATATCTGGATATGACGGGTATCCAGTCTGTTCTTAATATTGAACATGTCACAGAAATATCTGTGAATAAACCAGGAACAATATGGTTTGAAGGGAAAAATGGCTGGGAATCTAAAGATGCGCCAGACGCGACTTTTGATAATTTAATGACACTTGCCAAAACTCTGACGAACTTATCAAAGATAAAAATACCACTTAGCCATGATAATCCCATTGCATCGGTAGTTCTTCCCGGTGGGGAACGTGGACAAATCATCATTCCACCTGCAACGGAAAATAACAGCGTTGTGATATCTATCCGCAAGCCATCATTAACACGCTTCACTATAGATGATTATGTCCGAACAGGGCGTTTTGATAATGTCAGGATTGCAACAAAACACGAAGCAATACTGACTGAACGGCAACGCTACCTGTATGAATTATCCCGGCGTCCGGATGGTCAATCTAAAGCTCAATTTTTAAGAGAGGCAGTTAAAGACCGTCTTAATTTTTTAATCGTAGGTGGGACTGGCTCCGGTAAGACAACTATAGCAAAGGCAATTGCAGATATCTTTCCACCTGAACGGCGTTATATAACCGTTGAAGATGTACCGGAAATGTCTCTGCCGCTGCATCCAAACCACATCCGGCTTTTCTACAAAAAAAATACCGTTGAAGCGAAGGAAATCATTGAAGCGTGTATGCGATTAAAGCCAGATCACATCTTTCTTGCTGAACTTAGGGGTAACGAAGCATGGAGTTATCTGGAGGCGCTTAATACAGGGCATGAAGGCTCAATCAGTACCATTCATGCTAATAATACTTATGCCTCATTTTCACGACTGGCAAGTATTGTAAAACAATCTGATGTTGGTATGACTGTTGATATGGACCTCATCATGCGCACGATAAAAACATCAATTGATGTCATTCTTTTTTTCAACCATACCAGAATGACTGAACTGTATTACGAACCCGAAGAAAAAAATCGTTTTTTGAGCACAATGTAAATTGTGGAGATAACTATGAATGCAAAAAAGATGGGGGGGTTAATTCTCTTCCTGTTACTGCTTCTTGTGGGTGTGCTTATAGCCTCAAACTATCTCGGTGGATACACAGCATTAAGATATTCATCCGTTGATATGTCTTTGCTCAAGTGGGATACATTCCATTCTGTAATCTCAACATTTTCTGGCAACCCACAATATAAAAAACTCGTTTTTATGGCATGGTTTGGATTCAGCGTTCCATTAATATTCTTTGCCATATTCATGTTAATTGTCGTGATTGGGATTATGCCTAAAAAAGTCATCTACGGTGACGCCCGGCTCGCAACTGATATGGACCTGAGTAAATCAGGTTTTTTCCCGGATAAAAAATCACCTTACAAACATCCACCAATACTCATCGGTAAAATGTTCAAGGGGAGATACAAAAAACAATTTATTTATTTCGCCGGACAACAATTTTTAATTCTTTATGCCCCGACACGTTCTGGTAAAGGGGTGGGGATTGTTATCCCCAACTGCGTAAACTATCCAGGAAGTATGGTCATACTGGATATCAAACTTGAAAACTGGTTTTTATCAGCCGGATTCAGGCAAAAAGAATTAGGGCAAAAATGCTTTCTCTTTGCGCCCGCCGGATACGCGGAAACTATCGACCAGGCAATTAAAGGACAGATACGCTCTCACCGCTGGAATCCTCTGGATTGCGTCAGTCGCAGTGATTTACTTCGTGAAACGGACCTGGCAAAAATTGCCGCAATCCTTATCCCGGCAAGTGATGATCCTATATGGTCTGATTCTGCACGAAACCTTTTTGTCGGGTTAGGACTTTACCTGCTGGACAAGGAGCGTTTTCACCTGGAACAGAAAACCAAAGGTCATAATGTACCGGACGTTCTTGTTTCCATCAGCGCCATACTGAAAACGTCGGTTCCCGATAATGGAAAAGATCTCGCCGCATGGATGGGACAGGAAGTTGAAAATCGTAGCTGGATTAGCGATAAAACAAAATCATTCTTCTTTGAGTTCATGTCAGCACCAGATCGCACAAGGGGAAGTATAAAAACGAACTTTTCATCACCACTGAATATATTCAGCAACCCTGTTACTGCTGAAGCGACGAATTTCAGTGATTTTGATATCCGGGATATTCGTAAAAAACCCATGTCAATTTATCTTGGTCTGACACCGGATGCCTTAATCACTCATGAGAAAATTGTAAACCTTTTCTTCTCATTACTGGTTAATGAAAACTGTCGTGAACTGCCGGAACATAACCCGGACCTGAAATACCAGTGCCTTATTCTCCTGGATGAATTTACATCAATGGGTAAATCGGAGGTCATTGAACGCGCTGTTGGTTTTACAGCAGGTTATAACCTTCGCTTTATGTTCATTCTTCAGAATGAAGGACAAGGGCAAAAAAGCGATATGTACGGTCAGGAAGGATGGACCACATTCACTGAAAACAGTGCTGTTGTGCTTTACTATCCGCCGAAATCAAAAAATGCTCTGGCTAAAAAGATTTCAGAAGAGATTGGGGTGCGTGATATGAAAATATCCAAACGCTCAATATCCAGTGGTGGTGGTAAGGGAGGAAGTTCACGTACACGGAATGATGATGTAATAGAGCGCCCGGTTCTTCTTCCTGAAGAAATTGTGTCTCTCCGGGATAAGAAGAATAAAGCCAGAAATATTGCAATCCGTGAAATTATAACCAGTGAATTTAGCCGACCATTTATTGCCAACAAAATAATCTGGTTTGAAGAACCAGAGTTTAAACGCCGCGTGGATATCGCCCGTAACAATCCAGTTGAGATCCCACTCCTGTTCAAAGATAAAACAGAACTCATGAATAAAATAGCCAGGGATGCGGAAATTTATCTTTCTGACCAGAAAAAAGTCATGGTTGCCGGAGGAAATGTAATTACCAATCCAGACCTTGATAATCACGATAAAACAGACGTATCTGAATAATTCTCGCAACCAGCAAATAGTATTTTGCATATTCCATAAGGTAATTAAACATGAATAAAAAATTGCTTTATTTATTAATATCCTCTTTTTTATTATCAGGCTGTGCAAACTTCAAAAAAATCAATGCTAATGAACTTGCAGCCGAAAGAGACGCACAAAAAGCGACTGAATACGCGAAAAAAATTCGTAATAACCCGGTTATCCAGGACTCAACAAAACAATGGATTAATACAACGCCAATTATTGAAAAGCAGGTAAAGCAATCAGCGCCGCCCTGCCCGATTGTGATTAATACTCGTTCAGATATTGAGCTACGCCAGATCGCACAACGCATCACACAAACCTGTCATATTCCGGTACGAATCAGCGCCGATGTCTGGACCTATCTGAACGGTACAGGCACTGGCTCAACACAACAAATGACAGGATCAATTCCAGCACCGGATGCAAATGGAATGGTTCCTCTGGCGTCAGTAGGCAGTCAGCCAGTAAAAGTCTCTTCTGGCGGTACATCACTCCCGGAACTGAATATCTCCGGGCTTCCTGCCCTACTGCAAACCGTATCCTCACGGCTGGGAATATCCTGGAAATACGATAAAGGTCGTATCACATTCTTCTATCTGGAAACGCGCTCATTCCCGATCACATATATGGACAGCAATGTGGCATACAACTCAAAAGTTGTGAGCGGCACAATGTCTTCCAGCGGCAGTACCGGCTCTACCAGCTCTGGCGGTATGACTGGCGACGCATCAAATACGCAAACTACAACCGTGGAAATGAAATCATCGCTGTACAACGACCTGAAAAGCGAAGTTTCCTCAATGCTGACACCAGGCACAGGGCGCATGTATCTGTCCACTGGTTCACTGACAGTAACAGATACCCCGGATGTACTGGACAGCGTTCAGGAGATTGTGAACAAGCGCAATAATGAAATGAGTCGTCAGGTTGTGCTGAACGTTGAAATCCTGAGTATCAAGAAATCAAGCCAGGAACAGGCGGGAATCGACTGGAACGCTGTATTTAATGATGGTCATCTTGGTCTGAGTCTTGGTGGCTCATTTGGTGATGCCGCCGGGAATGTTATTACCAGTGGTGTATCCATCGTGGACGGTAAGCTGGCTGGCTCAAAAGCATTTCTGAAAGCCCTGTCGTCACAAGGCAGCGTCAGTGTCGTAACGCAAAACTCCGCTGTGACTAAAAACCTGACGCCCGTCCCTATGCAAATTGCCAATCAGCAGGGCTTCATTGAAAGTGTCACAACCGATTCCACCGCCAATGTGGGATCATCCACGTCACTGAATGCGGCAACAATAACGACCGGATTCAATATGACTCTGCTTCCATACATTCAGCCGGATTCACAAAACCTGCAATTGCTGTTCTCAATGAGTCTGTCTGACAAACCTACTTTTGAGGTGTTCGAAAGTGGCGGCAGTAAAGCACAAACACCGAATGTGGATTTGAAGACGATTAATCAGACTATTGACCTGAAATCAGGCCAGACAGTCATTCTGAGTGGATTCCAGCAATCAAACCGGAAAACCAGTAAGCAAGGTGTAATAACCCCCTCCTTCTTTGGACTTGGGGGGGGCGTTAACAGTGAAGACGGCGACACGATTCTGGTCGTTTTAATTACACCAAATGTGCTTAATTCCGGCTCCAGTGCAGTAATAAAAAATGTGAACTAATTAACTGAAAACTCCCTGAAAAACACAGGGAGTTTTTTTGGAGGTCACTTTGTCTGAGAATAATCAGAATAACCGGAATTTCACTTCGGTTATTAAAAACAAGCGTGCTTTTTTCTCCGGTCTGGACTGGAAAACGCTTCCTTCAGAAGAAAAGAATGCGCGTACATTCGCAAGAAAAAACGACGCTGAATATTTTCTCTCCTGTCAGTATCAGGATTCAGAAAATGAAACCAAAACGATGGTGGCATTTATCAGAAAAGAGGATCTTCCCACAGGGGCGTCCTCATTCTGGTCACTGGCACTGATGATAAAACCCCTCATCGAACCTGACGGATACGCTATCTGCGAACTCGGTGATCTTTATGGCTTTGTTTCCTGCGTCAATAACGTTCTCGTCAACGATGTTGTAGGTAACAAAAGTCAGATCATGAGTGCCCTGACAACATTTCTTGAGTTTAATGAAACACCAGAACCCGGCTGGAAACTATACCAGCCTGAATCATGGGATATCAGCCAGGCACTCCCCTCACTCACTCTGTCTGCGTTGATTGACGTAAAAAAACCGCCGAAAGAGGCGGCGTTTACTCGCGTATCCCGAAAACGTCAGTTCATGATTTATGGCGGAAGTGCCATTCTGGCCATACTGCTCTGGAACGGGATCACCATGTACCAGGAATACCGGGAAAAAGAAGCTGCGGCAGAAGCTGCACGTCTTCGTCTGGCAAAAGAAATGGCAGACAAACAGGCAATACAGATTGCCCCACCGTGGCAACATTTACCTGAAATAAAACCATTTATTGATAAATGCATTGATAAATGGGATGCACTGCCCTTATCGATCGCCGGATGGCGTTTTGACCTTGCTGAATGCAGCACATCCGGTAATGACGGGCTGTTACGCACATCATATAAGGAACTGAGCGGCGTTACGGTCGAGGACTTCAGCACACGGATACGAGAAATATTCCAGGGGACAACCACAGCAACTTTTGTATTGCCAGAAGGCAGCGCCGGGGGATTTTCTCTTCCTGTCAGTTTTGACGTTTCACCTGATCCAATTACCCCGGACACATTGCCACAGGCAACAGATATTCAGGAACGCCTGACAACATTTGCACAAAAAATGAGGTTAAAACTCACCTGGCAGGAAATTGAAAACACAAAAACAGATGAAGAAGGCCGTCCAATAATTCTCCCGTGGAACGAGTATGAATTAATGATTCAGACCAGCACCCCGCCTTCAATACTTTTCGCTAACTTTCATGAACCTGCCGTTCGCTTCCAGTATGCAGGAATAAAACTGGAAGAAGGAAGACTGAATTATGAGATTAAAGGTGCATTCTATGTTAAAAATAATTAAACCAACGATTATTTCTGTCTGTTTTTTCAGTTCACTTGCTTACGCAACAGAATCTGAAAGCACGCCAAAAGACGAAATAAAATATTCATCTCCGACCATTTTACAGGTAGAGCAGATTCAGGCTGAAACGGTAATTTACGAAGCAAAGCTGGCGCGTCAGAAGGCTGTCAGTGAATTGCGTAATCTTGATTTGAATGGTGTAGCGTCCGCAACGCCAGCAATAACGCCCTCTTCCGGGTATTCTTCTCTTGCAGATACCGATATACCAGCGCAACGTGTAGCCGCTAAATCACTTCGTGTTATTGAAATATTTGGTACACCACAACAAATGTCAGCACGAATTTCTCTCCTGGACGGGTCAGTAACTGATGTCAAGGTCGGGCAAAGTATTCCTGGTACTTCTTATAAGGTGGCATCAATCACCGGTAATGGCGTCTGGATTCAGAATGGTACAGAGAAACGCCAGCTTATTCTTTAATGCTATTGAAAGAGACGACACATAATGTTTTTTTCTGACGCAGACTATCCCGGAAAAGATATTTCTGATGTTGTATACGTCAGTATATCTGAAAAAGACGATAAACCTGTTCATGTTTATATCGCTGATAACAGTAAAGGACAGCGTGCTGTTCAGGCTTATATTGGCACTCTGAATGTTAAATATCCCGGAAAGGTAAATATAACCTGGACCACTCTTGATGTTATCGCATCCCGCTACCAGGACAGCGAAAGAAGGTCTGATTCAAACTCATCACAACACTTAAACAGCAACCAGGAAAAGGTCATTAGCTACCTGGCGAAAGCAAACAACCTGGGAAGTTCCGATTTGCACATCACACCTGGTCGGGACGGTTCCGAGTTCACTTATGTCGAAGCACGCGTGCATGGGGAACTGGAAATTCTGGATGTCATCCCGCGTAAAGAAGGGCTGGAATTGCTGGGTGCTGCCTATTCTGGAATGAGCGATGTTATCAAAGGTACGCAGTTTGACCCGGCAATACCGCAGGATGCACGTATCGCAGAGAATTTTCTGAAGCCTGTAAATCTTTTTGGGGCGCGCTATTCGCATTATCCGTGCGTGGGTGGTGTGTACGCGGTCTTCCGCCTGATTAAAGATGACAGCGAGGATATTCCCACTTTCGAAGAACTTGGCTACATGCCACAACAAATCCAGACAATCAGGCGAATGTTACAACGCCCGGAAGGAATTATCGTTTTATCCGGCCCTACAGGGTCCGGTAAGTCAACGACTCTGAGAACGGCTTCAGAAGCCTATCTGAGCACGTTTGGTTTCAACCATAACGATAATATGCGTCTCCCCCGAAAACGCCTTTTCACCATTGAATCACCGCCGGAGGGCCGCATTCCCGGCGCAATACAGACGGCAGTCAGGGATTCCGTCGATGGCTGGGTTGACGCGATTAAATCCGCTATGCGACTTGATCCAGACGCGATACTGAACGGCGAAATTCGTGATCACGCATCGGCATTAGCAGCAATCAAAGCCTCGATGACAGGCCACCTTCTGCTGACGACCTTACACGCCAACGATGCACTGAATATTATTGAGCGCCTTGAAATGGAGAATATTCAGGCCAGGCTGATTGCAGATCCTCTTCTGTTTATCGGTCTGCTGAGTCAACGGCTGGTACAAAAACTCTGTCCTTACTGTAAGCGCACTTATGCTGAAATGGCAGACAAACTGAGTACAGAAGAACGGAAACTCATTGAGGAAAATTGCCTGCCGGAACAGGTCCGGCTGCGCAATCTTGACGGTTGCGAGCACTGTTATAAAGGCGTAACGGGAAGGACGGTTATAGCAGAAGTCGTCTCACCCGACGCACGTTTTTTTCAGTTATATCGTCAGTCCGGGCGTCTGGAAGCAAAATCATACTGGCACTATGAACTTGGAGGAATTACCCGTAATCAGCACTTATTACACCTGATTAATCATGGCCTGGTAGATCCGCTGTCCGCACACTTCATATCCCCCATTGACGAAGATAAATACTCAATGCTCCCGGAGGGGACATGGCGATAAAAGATATATTTGAGAAACTCAATTCGATAGAAATTGATTTCTCTGGAATATCCCACTGGCTGGCAAAATACACATTCAGGTATTCCAGAATAAGTTTATATGAAGATTTATCTGGAATGTTAAATGATGGCATAAATGTAAAGCGTGCTCTTACACACCTGATTGATGTAGAAACAGACTACGGAAAGAAAACGGGGTCTTCTGCAACCTACTATATTTGTTGTGAGTGCCTTAATGCACTGAATAACACAGGGGCAATATCTTCAGCATTAAAAAAATATATAAAGGAGGATGAATATCAATTAATATCCAGCGGTGAAATTCGCGGCGACCTTGCCGGGGGATTAGTTCAGGCCATAAAAATTGTCAGAAGTCGTTCTGAAATGACAATGACTCTTGTTATGTCGATGATTTATCCATCCGTTCTGTTTTTTGGTTGTCTGGTAAACATGTATATGGTCCACGATACCATAACACCTGTTTTCCTTTCTCTCGCACCGAAAGAACGCTGGACAACTTCTATGCGATTACTGACAGATACGTCTGGTTTCCTGATAGAAAACGGGACGTATATTCTCTGCTTCTGCATCGTACTGTTTTTCCTGATCAGATATTCGCTTGCGCGTTATACAGGACCAGGCCGTCAGTATCTTGATTACATTCCCCCCTGGTCACTTTATAAAACATTTAATGGTGTAAGTTTTCTCTTCAACATGGCCTCCATGTTAAGTATTGATATTCCCGTTGCAAAAGCACTGGAAAGGCTGGAGAAAAACAGCACTCAAAACAGATGGCTACTCGAACGAATAAAAGAAATAAGGAGATATGTTTTACTTGGACAGTCACTTGCAATGGCAATGAAAAGTTGCGGTTATGACTTCCCATCGAAATTATGCATTAACAAACTATTACTTCATTCTGAAAATGCTGACAATGCATTGATGATGTCTAACTATGCTGATAAATGGCTGGAGGAAGCAAAAGGAAAAGTCAAATCAACAGGAGTCTGGATAACTGTAGTATCCGCATTAATTGTTTTCGCATTTATTGTAATGATGATTACTGCTCTCTACGATGTCAGTAACGTCCTGCAACACTAATCCCTAATATTTTTAACCTCTCAATAAATAAGGAATTATTTATTATGTCTTCTATTAATGTTTTAAATATGCGTTCTGTTTTTTCTTCTCTTTCTGCACGCCGTAAAAAAGAACAGGACAAAGGGGCAACACTGATGGAAGTGTTATTGGTTGTTGGTGCTATTGTTGTACTTGCAGCAGGTGCATATAAACTCTATTCAATGGTGCAATCCAACATTCAATCATCCAATGAACAAAACAATGTCCTGACAGTGATTGCCAACATGAAATCACTGAAATTCCAGGGGCGTTATACTGACAGTAACTATATTTCCACTCTGTATAAACAAGGATTGTTACCATCCGATATGATCGCAGATTCCACTGGCGCAAGCGCGAAAAATCCGTGGGGCGGCTCCGTCAAAATAACAGTATCAACGGATAAGTATTCCTTTAATGTTGTAGAGGAAAAAGTCCCACAGAAAAACTGCATGGCAATGGTAAACGCCCTGCGTTCTTCCAGCGCAATCTCCAAAATTAACAGCACTTCCACATCAACCGTCAGTGCAGCAACTGTTTGCGCAACTGACAGCAATACGCTGACCTTCAGCACTGATTCCTGATTTTTCATGTGCATCGGATAAGCGCCTTCGGGCGCTTATTTTTTCCATGTTTACAGGAGGAGTATTGTGCGTTCTGTTCTTTATATCCTGCTATCATGTATTTCATCATTAATCTTTTCATTGCAACCCGCATATTCAGCGACAACGACCCGATTTGATGCCTGCTTTGCACAAGCCGGGCAACGTTACCTGATTGACCCCCTGCTTCTGAAAAGCATTGCCACTGTAGAAAGTTCACTCATACCAGACCGGATAAATCACAACAAAGAAAAAGGAAAAATATTAAGCACCGATTACGGACTAATGCAAATTAATTCATCACACATCCCTAACCTGAAAAAACTTGGCGTAATAAAAGACAAATCAGAGCTTATTGATAACCCCTGTCTCAATATACAAATTGGCGCGTGGATTCTGGCAACACATTTTCAGAAGTGTGGCATAAACTGGAGTTGTCTTGGCAGTTATAACGCTGGTTTTAAAGAAAGTAACGAACAGAAAAGAATCAAATACGCACGCTATGTCTACAATAAATACATGGTAAGGTAACTTATGCTAAACAGCATATTTAATACGGCGATACTTTGCTGTGCAAATATCGTCTGTCAATGCTACGCCTACAATGAAGTTAAATTCCGCTTAAATAAACTTAATGTATCTTATAAAACCGGAACAGAGAAATATTACTGTCTGATACTGACAACGCTTGCCGTTCTGTATCTTTCATTAAATCAGCTATCCCTGATTCAATCCATAATAGTGATTGTTTTCTATGCCTTCCTTACATTAATGGCCTGTATAGACCTTCTTTCATTTCTACTACCACGCCTTTATACCGTGACATTTATCTTCTCCGGCCTGTTATATCAGACATGGAATAACAATATATTGTCTGGTTTGTTTTGTGCAATGCTGATGTTCTTCATTATGCTGTTTGTAAGACTTTACTTTGCATATAAAAACGGAACGGAAAGTTTCGGCATGGGAGATGTGCTACTTATTGCAGGAACTGGCGTATGGTTTCCAACGCCTGAGATTGCCTGTTCAATTGTATTTATTGCCGTTATCGGCGGAATTATTTTCTTCACTCTTGGCGGATTAAACAAGCAAAAAAAATATATTCCATTTGGTCCGTTCCTTTGTGGCGGAATGTTTGTTTACTCACTCGTACCGGGAATATTATTCTGAGGATTAAGAGCAATGAAAAAGACAGATAAAGGTGTATCTCTCCTTGAGGTATTACTTGTCATCGGCATAATGGTGATGGTTATCCCTAAAGTTTATGAAAACATTGAAAACCATCTGAATAATGTTCGCTGGCAGAATGCAGCAGAACACGCAAATACCTATAACACCGCTGTTCGTAATTATGTTGCTGACAATGCATCAACACTACTTGCTGGCTCTTTACCCAAAACAATCACGCCAGCAACACTCATTCAGAAAGGCTATCTGAAATCTGGTTTTTCTGAATCCAATTTTGGACAAAGCTACATTACCGGTATTGCAAAGAACAGCAAAACATCCCGTCTGGAAGCCCTGACCTGTAGTAATGGCGGTCAGTCCCTGTCAGAAGCCGGAATGCGCTCGGTAGCAAGCATGATTGAAGGGCTTGGCGGCTACATCAACAGCAGCAAGCAGGCGATTGGCGCGGGTGGCGGCTGGTCTGACACGCCTTCAAACTATGGGCTGAACTGCGCGACCGGGCATATTGCAATGGCACTTGTTGGCGCTGATTTGCAGGAAAGCGACCGTTTGTATCGTTACTCCATAACTAATCGTCCCGACCTTAACAGGATGCATACGGCGATTGATATGAACAGCAACAATCTGAACAACGTCGGCACTTTAAACGGCAACGCCGCCGCGCTCTCCGGCGATATCAGCGCACGTAACGGTACGTTTTCTGGCGCAATTTCAGGAAATACAGCCACAACCAACGGTGATATCACTTCGAATAATGGCTGGCTGGTCACAAAAAACAGCAAAGGCTGGATGAACAGCACCTATGGTGGCGGCTGGTATATGTCCGATTCATCCTGGTTGCGCAGCGTGAATAATAAAGGGATTTACACTGGCGGCCAGGTAAAAGGTGGAACTGTACGCGCTGATGGACGCCTCTATACAGGCGAGTATTTACAGCTTGAAAAAACAGCAACGGCTGGCGCTTCCTGCTCCCCTAACGGGCTTGTAGGCCGCGACAGTACAGGGGCGATACTTTCGTGCCAATCCGGTGTGTGGAGAACTTCCGGTTCCTCTAACGGTAGTTACAGTAATCTTGGATCACACAGAGGATCATTTACTGGTCGCAATACAGGAAGTGGTACGCTGT
>NZ_JBJQJP010000024.1:0-60797 GCF_046487365.1 Escherichia sp. WS1451 | reverse complement strand
TATCAATATCAGCAGTAAAATAAATTTCCCGATGCATCCGTAGCTCAGCTGGATAGAGTACTCGGCTACGAACCGAGCGGTCGGAGGTTCGAATCCTCCCGGATGCACCATATTATCCAAAAAATTTCCTTCAAAAATATCTCATTTCTAAATAACTACTTTATCCATTTCCTGAATTTTCTTCTCCTTCGCCATCAGCGACAAAATCAAGCAATTACGCTAAAGTAGCGTCATATTTTTCGACTTGCGAGAAGACCATGTACGAGCGTTATGCAGGTTTAATTTTTGATATGGATGGCACCATCCTGGATACCGAGCCTACGCACCGTAAAGCGTGGCGCGAAGTATTAGGGCACTACGGTCTTCAGTACGATGTTCAGGCGATGATTGCGCTTAATGGCTCGCCCACCTGGCGTATTGCTCAGGCAATTATTGAGCTGAATCAGGCCGATCTCGACCCGCATGCGTTAGCGCGTGAAAAAACAGAAGCAGTAAGAAGTATGCTGCTGGATAGTGTCGAGCCGCTTCCTCTTGTTGAAGTGGTGAAAAGTTGGCATGGTCGTCGCCCAATGGCTGTAGGAACGGGGAGTGAAAGCGCCATCGCTGAGGCATTGCTGGCGCACCTGGGATTACGCCGTTATTTTGACGCCGTCGTCGCTGCCGATCACGTCAAACACCATAAACCCGCGCCAGACACATTTTTGTTGTGCGCGCAGCGTATGGGCGTGCAACCGACGCAGTGTGTGGTCTTTGAAGATGCCGATTTCGGTATTCAGGCGGCCCGTGCAGCAGGCATGGACGCCGTGGATGTTCGCTTGCTGTGAGTGAAGCGTTATCGCTTTTCTCGTTGTTTGCCAGTAGTTTTCTCAGCGCTACACTATTACCCGGCAACTCCGAAGTCGTGCTGGTGGCAATGTTGCTTTCCGGGATCAGTCATCCCTGGGTTTTAGTTTTAACAGCAACAATGGGTAATAGCCTTGGAGGGTTAACTAACGTTATCCTTGGGCGTTTCTTTCCATTGCGTAAAACATCGCGCTGGCAAGAGAAAGCTACCGGCTGGCTGAAACGCTATGGTGCAGTCACGCTATTATTAAGCTGGATGCCCGTGGTTGGCGATTTACTGTGTCTGTTAGCGGGATGGATGCGCATCTCCTGGGGGCCGGTAATCTTTTTTTTGTGCCTTGGTAAAGCGTTACGTTATGTTGCAGTTGCAGCAGCGACCGTTCAGGGCATGATGTGGTGGCACTAATTGTAGGCCTGCACATATGGTCACCATTACAGTTATGCTAATTAAAACGATTTTGACAGGCGGGAGGTCAATTTGATCCCGGACGTATCACAGGCGCTGGCCTGGCTGGAAAAACATCCTCAGGCGTTAAAGGGGATACAGCGTGGGCTGGAGCGCGAAACTTTGCGTGTTAATGCTGATGGCACACTGGCAACAACAGGTCATCCTGAAGCATTAGGTTCCGCACTGACGCACAAATGGATTACTACCGATTTTGCGGAAGCATTGCTGGAATTCATTACACCAGTGGATGGTGATATTGAACATATGTTGACCTTTATGCGCGATCTGCATCGTTATACGGCGCGCAATATGGGCGATGAGCGGATGTGGCCGTTAAGTATGCCATGCTACATCGCAGAAGGTCAGGACATCGAACTGGCACAGTACGGCACTTCTAACACCGGACGCTTTAAAACGCTGTATCGTGAAGGGCTGAAAAATCGCTACGGCGCGCTGATGCAAACCATTTCCGGCGTGCACTACAATTTCTCTTTGCCAATGGCATTCTGGCAAGCGAAGTGCGGTGATATCTCGGGCGCTGATGCCAAAGAGAAAATTTCTGCGGGCTATTTCCGCGTTATCCGCAATTACTATCGTTTCGGTTGGGTCATTCCTTATCTGTTTGGTGCGTCTCCAGCGATTTGTTCTTCTTTCCTGCAAGGAAAACCAACGTCGCTGCCGTTTGAGAAAACCGAGTGCGGTATGTATTACCTGCCGTATGCGACCTCTCTTCGTTTGAGCGATCTTGGCTATACCAATAAATCGCAAAGCAATCTTGGTATCACCTTCAATGATCTCTACGAGTACGTAGCGGGCCTTAAACAGGCAATCAAAACGCCATCAGAAGAGTACGCGAAGATTGGTATTGAGAAAGACGGTAAGCGGTTGCAAATCAACAGCAATGTGCTGCAGATTGAAAACGAACTGTACGCGCCGATTCGTCCAAAACGCGTTACCCGCAGTGGTGAGTCGCCTTCTGATGCGTTGTTACGTGGCGGCATTGAATATATTGAAGTCCGCTCGCTGGACATCAACCCGTTCTCGCCGATTGGTGTAGATGAACAACAGGTGCGATTCCTCGACCTGTTTATGGTCTGGTGTGCGCTGGCTGATGCGCCGGAAATGAGCAGTAGCGAACTTGCCTGTACACGCGTTAACTGGAACCGGGTGATCCTCGAAGGTCGCAAACCGGGCCTGACGCTGGGTATCGGCTGCGAAACTGCGCAGTTCCCGTTACCGCAGGTGGGTAAAGATCTGTTCCGCGATCTGAAACGCGTCGCGCAAACGCTGGATAGCATTAACGGCGGCGAAGCGTATCAGAAAGTGTGTGATGAACTGGTCGCCTGCTTCGATAATCCCGATCTGACTTTCTCTGCCCGTATCTTAAGGTCTATGATTGATACTGGTATTGGCGGAACAGGCAAAGCGTTTGCTGAAGCGTACCGTAATCTGCTGCGTGAAGAGCCGCTGGAAATTCTGCGCGAAGAGGATTTTGTCGCCGAGCGCGAGGCGTCTGAACGCCGTCAGCAGGAAATGGAAGCCGCTGATACCGAACCGTTTGCGGTGTGGCTGGAAAAACACGCCTGACAGAAAAGAAAAAGGCCACTCGTGAGTGGCCAAAATTTCATCTCTGAATTCAGGGATGATGATAACAAATGCGCGTCTTTCATATACTCAGACTCGCCTGGGAAGAAAGAGTTCAGAAAATTTTTAAAAAAATTACCGGAGGTGGCTAAATGCCGTTGTTAGATAGCTTCACAGTCGATCATACCCGGATGGAAGCGCCTGCAGTTCGGGTGGCGAAAACAATGAACACCCCGCATGGCGACGCAATCACCGTGTTCGATCTGCGCTTCTGCGTGCCGAACAAAGAAGTGATGCCAGAAAGAGGGATCCATACCCTGGAGCACCTGTTTGCTGGTTTTATGCGTAACCATCTTAACGGTAATGGCGTAGAGATTATCGATATCTCGCCAATGGGCTGCCGCACCGGTTTTTATAT
Source organism: Escherichia sp. WS1451 (assembly GCF_046487365.1). Lineage (NCBI taxonomy): Bacteria > Pseudomonadati > Pseudomonadota > Gammaproteobacteria > Enterobacterales > Enterobacteriaceae > Escherichia > Escherichia sp. WS1451. The sequence continues at coordinate 57,504 of NZ_JBJQJP010000024.1, read as the reverse complement.
GAGTCTGATTGGTACGCCAGATGAGCAGCGTGTCGCTGATGCCTGGAAAGCGGCAATGGAAGACGTGCTGAAAGTGCAGGATCAGAATCAGATCCCGGAACTGAACGTCTACCAGTGTGGCACTTACCAGATGCACTCGTTGCAGGAAGCGCAGGATATTGCGCGTAACATTCTGGAACGTGACGTGCGCATCAACAGCAACGAAGAACTGGCGCTGCCGAAAGAGAAGTTGCAGGAACTGCACATCTAGTCAGTAAACTATCTTCACAATTAATTGAAAAAAGCCAGTTCAAATGAACTGGCTTAGTTGTACTTAGTGCGCACCGCCTCCGCCGCCACCTGCGCCAAATGGCGGTTTAGCAAACCACACCAGCCCCAGCAAGACGAGGAATATCCCGGCTGACATCCAGAAGATCTCATTGGCGGAAATAATCAGCCCCTGATTGGTGATCTGCTGGGCAATCCAGCCTGATGCCTGCTGTTGCGTCATTCCCAGTCCTTCCAGTTGACTGTACATCGCCTGGGCATTCGGGTTGAACGGGTTTACCGACTCAGTCAACTGCGCATGGTGCATCGACTCGCGGTTGGTCCACATAGTCGTGGTTATCGATGTGCCGATAGACCCCGCCAGCGTTCGCGTAAAGTTGGAGAGGCTCGATGCTGCCGCCAGTCGTTCCGGTGGCAAACCGGACAGCGTAATGGTGGTTAGCGGCATAAAGAAGCAGGCCACCGCAAAACCCTGGATAAACTGCGGCCAGGCCGACGCGCCAAAATCCATACCCGGTTCAAAGGTATAGGCACGCCAGTAGAAGCAGACGGCATACATAATAAAGCTGAAGGTTACCAGCCGCCGCATATCCAGTTTATGCGCGAAGCGGCCGATAATCGGCGACAGGATCACCGGAATAATTCCTACCGGCGCAGAGGCCAGCCCTGCCCACGTCGCCGTGTAACCGTAGACCTCCTGCAACAACTGCGGCAGCAGAACAATCGCGCCGAAGTAGAGCATATACGCGAGGCTGATACACAAGCAGCCGATGGTGAAGTTGCGCGACTTAAACAACGACAGATCGACTATCGGGTTATCGTCGGTCAGCTCCCAGACAATCAGGAAGCAGATAGCCACCACCGCCACCACGGTGAGGATGATAATTTCCTGTGATGAGAACCAGTCCAGCTCTTTACCGCGGTCGAGCATAATCTGCAGGCTGCCGATACCAATAACCAGCAGTGCCAGCCCCACGGCATCAATCCGCCGCCGTTCGGTGCGGGTTTCACGTCCGCGCAGGGTTTGCAGGGTCATCAACACCACCGCCACGCCAATTGGTACGTTGATGAAGAATATCCAGCCCCAGTGGTAATTATCGCTGATATACCCGCCGAGGATCGGGCCGCAAATTGGCGCGACAATCACCGTCATTGACCACAATGCCAGCGCGATCGAGCGTTTGGCTGGCGGGTAGTTATTCAGCAATAGACTTTGCGAAAGCGGGATCAACGGCCCGGCGACAATCCCCTGAATCACGCGGAAGAAGATCAGCATATTCAGGCTGCTGGAGACACCACATGCCCACGACGCAATAGCGAAGGCGATGGTGGACCAGAGGAACAGTTTCACTTCCCCGACGCGCTTTGCCAGCCAGCCGGTAAGCGGGATCGAGATGGCATTCGCCACCCCGAAAGAAGTGATCACCCACGTTCCCTGGCTGAGCGATGAGCCCAGATTCCCGGCGATAGTGGGGATCGCCACGTTAGCAATGGTGGAGTCCAGCACCTGCATGAATGTCGCCAGTGACAGCGCAATTGTCATAATGACCAGTTGTGCGCCTTCCAGCGGTTTTTGCTGTTGCATCACACGCACCTCTGGATTAGCCAGCGTTAGCTTTTACGATATCGTCGATCAGTTTATTGACAGGTGCCAGGCTGATTTCACGCGCGGTGCTTACCGCGACCGGTGTGGAACGTACTTTGTTTGCCAGTACCTGACCGTCACGGTTAGTGGTATTGACACTCACCAGCGTGGATAAACCGATACGCAGCGGGTATTGCTCGAGCTGTTTCTGGTCCAGTTCAATACGCACAGGCAGACGCTGAACGACTTTGATCCAGTTACCGGTGGCGTTTTGCGCCGGAAGCAGTGAGAACGCGCTACCTGTGCCCATATCCAGACCAACCACTTTACCGGTGTATTTCACATCATCGCCGTAAATATCGGTGGTGATGGTGACCGGTTGACCGATACGCATATTGGCAATCTGCGTCTCTTTAAAGTTGGCATCCACCCACATATTGGTGGCTGGAACGACCGCCATCAGCGGCGTCGTTGGGCTAATTTGCGCCCCAGGCTGTACCGCGCGGCGGGAGACATAACCGGTCATCGGACTGACAATACGGGTACGCTCCAGCGCCAGCCAGGCGTTACGTACTTCGGTGGCAGCCTGTTGCACGGCAGGCTGATCTTCCAGTTTCGTCCCCAGAATCATCGCCTGATTGGCATTGTATTGTTGAATAGCGACGTCCAGTTGTGCCTGGGCACTGGTAACGGCGTCGCGGGCGTGTTGCAGCTCTTCGCGACCAATCAGGTTGGCATTGCCCAGCGGCACACGGCGGTTGTAGTCGCTTTGTGCTTTCGCGAGTGCGATTTTTTGCACCTCAATATTCGCCTGCAACTGTTTGCTGTTAATCATCAGCTGGTGGGTTTGGCGAACGCTGGAAGCCAGTGCAGTTTTGGCTTTTTCAAACGCCTGGCGAGCATCTGTCGGGTCGAGAGTGACCAGCACGTCGCCTTCTTTTACAAAATCGGTGTTATCGGCCCAGACTTTCGTCACGCTGCCAGACACCTGAGACATAATTTGAATCTGATTCCCTGCCACGTATGCGTCATCGGTTTCTTCGAAATGACGCAGTACTAAAAACCAATAAATCCCTATCGCTACGGCAATAATTATAAAGAGCAAGGTGAGAAGGAGGAGCAGACGCTTACGTTTGCCGCTCTTCTTTACCGGTTGCTGCGGGGTTTGAGTCTCCGCATTTGCGCTCATATTGTTCTCCACGATCTTCTTAACTCATCGGCTGAGCCGACCTGCTTGCCAAAAAGGCCAGCATGTTGCGATGCTGGCCGGTTATTTTTTCTTTTATAAATCTGGATTTTTGAGCGAGATGACGCGTTAGCTCATCGCTTCGAGAACCACACCGTCTTGTTCCATCTGGTCGAGACGGGAGAGCAATTTGCGGGTGATTTGCTCGAGCTGATCTTTTTCTGTTGTGCTGAGCGCGGACCAGAGTTGATGCAGGCAGTTATGCTGCGGTGGTAAAACCTCGCGCAAAAACTCGTGACCTTTTTCCGTTAATTGCAGATGCAGGCAGCGGCGATCGTTATCGCTTTCACGACGTTCGATCCAACCGCGTTTTTCCAGTTCATCGGCAATACGCGTCGCGTTGGTACGGGATGATCCAAGAGCACAACTCAATTCAGAAGGCTGAATACTGTGGTTTTCCTGAGACTCCAGCGTAATCAACGCCATAAACAACGTCTCGTTAATCCCCTGAGCCTTCAGCATTTTATTGCGGTTCTCCAGCAGCTTGCTTTGCATATGCATGCAAAGACGGGTCAGAAGGATCTCCTGATAAGGAAAATCTTCGTGGCGGCTGGCGCGAAATTTTAGCATTTGTTCAATGGGCGTAAACGAACTATCCATTTGGGTATGACCTCATTAATTTCAGCCGATATAGTAACGACAGTGACAAATAAAGTAAATGTATTGTTTTAGAAAAATGATTCTTGTGGGTTATATAATCGCCATCACTTTCCAGGCGAGCCCGTAGGCCAGCGCACTAAGCAGTGTTGGGATGATAATGCTGCGTGTTTTATAGAAACTGGCACCCAGTACCGCGAAGCCGACCAGCGTGGGCACGAAACGGCGTGTATCGTGCATCACTTCTGGTGCGGTAGAGACAACCAGCAGAGCGCATATCGAGGCGATGCCAATGGTGTCGAGCAATATGCCTATCGCGCCACGTTTGGTTGGGCGGGCATTACCCACACGCAGGCGCAGCGGCAAATAGCGGAAGCAATAATTCGCCGTGCCAACCAGTAACCCAAGCAGCAAAACCTCATAGCTCATCGGGCGCTCCTTGCCAGAATGCCTGGATTAACGCAGTGAGGCAGCCACAGACAATGCCTGCCAGAATGGCGACGGGAATAGAAAATAGCGTTACGCCTGCAAGGGCACCAACTAACGCTGCGGTAACGCAAAGAGATTGTTTGCGCTGGAAAGAGGCGAGCAGGAAACTCATAAAGAGTGCCGGAAGCATAAAACCTAATGCTGCTTCAACGGCGGGATATCCTTGCAGCAAGCCGCTGCCGGAGAATGCCCCTATTACCGTACCAAATACCCACGATGACCATGAACTGAAGGCAATGCCGATCATCCAGTTTTCGCTCCAGCGGCGATTATTGCGTACCAGTTTTGCGGTTGCGGCGGCAAAAACCTCATCCGTCAGGCCAAACGCCCACAGGGCGGTTTTCGATTTTTGCAGACGCTGAATAATACGGCTACGCAGTGACGGGCCATACAAAACATGGCGAACATCCATTGCCATGACGGTCAGTGCAGCAACCCACAAACTACTCCCGGCTGCCAGCATCGCGGTAATGACGAACTGGCTCGCGCCTGCATAAATGATGCAGGAGAAAAAAACGCTTTCGAGAGGAGAGAATCCCAGACGGGTCGCATTCAGACCGAACGCAAAGGCCACCGGAATATAACTAATAACAATCGGTAAACTGTCTTTGCATCCTTCCATGAAGGTCGCCGAACCAGGAGCAGGCTGTGGAGTAGGGCTTTCCATAGAGTGTACGCTTAACGATTGTTAATATTATAAATAGACTGAATGAATATCTTAACCTTATCAGACTGATGGGCTTCTTAACACCCTTATAAGTGTAAAGCCACGAAAACGGTTGCTGATTGCTTAATTTGCGGCTTCCTGACGATGAAAACCTCGCCACCAGACCAGTAAGTTAACCAGGGCAATCGTCGCGCCAGCCAGACAAACGCCAGCCCAACCGCCATGTTGCCAGGCTGAGGCTGAAATTAGCGAACCGGCAGCACCGCCAATAAAGTAGCTGGTCATGTAACCTGCAGTCAGGCGATTACGCGCATCGGGGTAAATTCGATAAATTACCGTCTGGTTAGTGATGTGCACCCCCTGCACGGTGAGGTCCAGCACCAGGATGCCGATAACCAGCGCCAGTACAGAAGTGTGTCCAAACCAGATAGCCAGCCATGAAAGTAACAGCAGCAGCAGGCCGAAAGTTGTGGTGTGGTGTGATTTGCCCTTATCGGCAAAACCGCCCGCCGGACGAGCGCCCAACGCTCCGGCAGCTCCCGCAAGCCCAAACAGACCAATTACACCATCGCTGTAGTTAAAAGGTGGAGCGGCAAGCAAAAAGGCCATTGAGGTCCAGAGAATGCTGAAGTTGGCAAAGGTCAGGCAGCCCAGCAACGCGCGGGTGCGCAGGATCTTATTGCTGATAAACATGCTGAAAACGGAACCCAACAACTGTGGGTAGTTGAGGTGGGTTTCTGATTTCATTTGTGGCAGACCACGCCATAACGCCAGCGCCATCAGTGCCATTAATACCGAAGCGACCCAAAAGACAGTTCGCCAGCCACCGAGACTCGCCAGCAATCCGGCAACGGTCCGTGCCAGCAAGATCCCCAACAGCAGCCCGCTCATAATGGTGCCGACCACTTTGCCGCGTTTGTCCGGTGAAGCCAGCGTCGCTGCCAGCGGAACCAGAATTTGTGCCACGACTGAGAATAAACCGGTTAATGCCGTACCGAGGATCATCATCGCCAGCGACTGACTGCTGGCAGTGATTAACATGCCGCCTGCCGCCAGTAAGGTCATCGAGACAATCAGGCGGCGGCGTTCAAACATATCACCGAGGGGAACAAGAAACAGCAGACCTGCGGCATAGCCCAACTGCGCGGCGGTAACAATAAAGCCTGCCGAACTGGCGGAAAGGGAAAAGTTACGCGCGATGGTGTCGAGCAATGGCTGGGCGTAATAGTTACTGGCTACCGCCAGACCGGTGGCGATAGACATCAGCACGATCAGCGCCGGGCTAAGCTCATGATTAGGTTTAGTCATTATTTTTGTTCATCAGGTGATGATTAAGCTGGAAATCAATAATAGCGGATGTTGATGAATATGGGATGAAAGATAGATTGTTGAAATGTGCGGTGTGGTTTGTAGGTATGATAAGACGCACCAGCGTCGCATCAGGCATTGTGTACAGAGCGGCGGATGAGGCAAAAACGCCTTATCCGCCCGAATAAAAATTACTTCTGCGCTGCCAGCGCTTCATTCACCCAGCCATCGAACTGCTGCTGGTGGGCTTTGATCCAACCATCAACGTGGCCCTGAATATCGTCTTCTGAGGCTTTGCCGTCATGCATAATGGCGTTCTGGGCGTTAATATCAGCCACTGGTAACTGCATAATGGCAAACAGTTTCGCTGCTGCCGGGTTTTTCTCGGCCCAGGCTTTGTTGGCAACGATATGCATGGTACTGACCGGGAAGCCGTAATTCGCGCCATTCGGCAGTTTGGTATCGGCATTTTTATCGCCCGGCAGTGCGGAGAACGGCACCTGCAACCAGACCACATCTTTCCCCGGTTTCAGTTCGTTACTCACCCAGTACGGCGTCCAGGTGTAGTAAAACACCGGCTTACCCTCTTTGTAACGACTGATGGTGTCAGCCATCATCGCTGCGTAGTTCCCCTGATTATGCGTCACGGTATTGGTCAGTCCATACGCGGCAAGCTGGTGGTTGATCGCACCTTCGCAGCCCCAGCCTGGGTTACAGCCGGTTAAATCCGCTTTACCATCGCCGTTGGTATCGAACAGTTTGGCGATCTTCGGATCTTTAAGTTGCGCGATGTTGGTAATTTTATACTGGTCGGCGGTTTTCTTATCGATCAGGTAACCCTGTGCCGCGCCGTTAACAAATACTCCTTCACGATAAAATTTCTTATCGCCACCGGCAGCTTCGTACATGTTGTCATGCAGTGGCGTCCAGTTCACTGCGGTGAAGGTTGCATCGCCGGAAGCAAGCGAGGTGTAGCCAACGTTGTAATCCACTTCGCTGGGTTTATTGACGGTATAACCTAATTTCTCCAGTGCACGACTGACCAGCAGCGTCTGGAAGGTTTCTTCAGTGATGGTACTCTGAACTGGATTAACAGTAATGCCTTTGCCCGGCAGATCGGCAGCAAAAGTTTGTGTAGAGATAAGCGTGGCAAACGCTGTCGCAAAAAGTACGCTATGTCGCATTGTTATTCCTTTTTTTGGCAGGGTGATAATGCCCGGCGTCACCGGGCAAGTGCAGAGTTACTTAATGAATGGGCGGGTCAGCAGACCGACAGGGCCAGTGGTGTACCAGCGACGGTTGCCGCGACTGCGTGAGTCGCGCCCAACGGCCTGCGTCAGGCGGTCGAGGATAATGGCGAGGATCACAATCCCGACGCCGCCAACGGTGGCAAGCCCCATATCCAGACGACCGATACCGCGAAGTACCATCTGACCCAGCCCGCCGACGGCAATCATCGAGGCGATGACCACCATAGAAAGGGCCAGCATCAGCGTCTGGTTAACGCCCGCCATAATGGTCGGCATCGCCAGCGGTAACTGAACTTTGAACAGCATCTGGCGCGGGCTGGCACCGAATGAGCGCGAGGCTTCAATCAGATCCGCCGGAACCTGGTTAATTCCCAGAATCGTCAGACGGATAATCGGCGGCAGCGCAAAGATGATCGTCACCACCACGCCCGGCACGTTACCGATACCAAACAGCATGACGATTGGCACCAGATAAACAAACGCGGGCGTGGTCTGCATGGCATCAAGCAGTGGACGAATAATTTTCGCCGCTCGCGGACTTCTCGCCAGCCAGATCCCCAACGGCAAACCTATGACGATACAGAACAGCAGGGCGGTTAACACCAGCGCCAGGGTAACCATGGCCTGCGACCAGGCACCGATTGCGCCGATGGCAATCAGCGAAACCAGCGTCGCCACGCCCATTCCGACCCCGGAAATCTGCCAGGCGATGAGAGCGAAAACGATAATCGCCACCGGCGCGGGCATACCCAGCAGCAATTGCTGGAAACCGTTGAGGATGTAATCAACCGGAACGCGCACGCCCTGAAAGACGGGACGAAAATGGGTAACGACCCAGTCGATCCCTTCAGTGACCCAACTGTCGAGCGGGATTAGCGTTTTATGGAACGGATCGAGAATATTAAAATGCTCGACGTTTGGCGCAGGCGTACTGGTCAGCCAGTCAGCGCCACCGCCGTCAGTCGGTGCAGTCGCCGGTGTACCCCAGGCGTCTGCGGATTGTGCAGCACTGTCCGCCGCTGGCGTGGTATCCCACGGATTATTTTGATCAGCCATTATTTACCCCCTCACGATCTAAAGCGCGCAGCAGCATTCCTTTCGAAATAATGCCGACATACTGTTGGTCCTCGTCGACCACGGGCACCGCACAGGGTGCCTGTCCGACATGAGAGAGCAACTCGCTAAGAGGCGTTTGTGCATCGACCGCTAACGGCGCATCAATCAGCGCCGCATCAAGACCTTGCTGCTGCGTTAACGCGGTTTTAAGCGAATCGATAGACACTGCGCCGACAAACTTATTACCACGTTCGATGACGTAGCCATATTCGCGATCTTCATCCTGCAATAATTTCAGTGCCGAACGCGGGCCGAAGCCGGGGGTTTTACGAATTAAGCCGTTCGGTGTCCGGCGAGCAATATCTTTCGCACTGAATACCTGACTAATATCGACGCCACGGAAGAAGGTACGGACATAATCATTCGCCGGATTATTAAGAATTTCATCCGGTGTACCAACCTGCACCACTTCACCATTTTGCATAATGGCAATTCGGTCACCAATACGCATAGCTTCATCGAGATCGTGGGAAATAAAGACAATGGTGCGCTGATGTTTCGCCTGTAATTTTACCAGCTCATCCTGCATCTCGGTGCGAATTAATGGATCGAGCGCCGAGAAGGCTTCGTCCATTAATAATATATCCGGATTAATCGCTAACGCGCGGGCTAATCCCACACGTTGACGCATCCCGCCAGAGAGTTCATCCGGGTAGCTGTGGGCATAATTTTCCAGCCCGACCTGACGCAGTGCATCAAGGGCTTTTTCCCGGCGTTCTTCGGCATTAATTCCGGCCAGTTCCATACCGAACGCAGTATTGTCCAGCACGGTCATATGCGGCATTAAGGCAAAGGACTGGAAGACCATCGCAATCTTTTTTCTGCGCACCTCACGGAGTTCGGCGTCGGATATTTTGGCAATATCCACACCATCAATCAGCACTTGCCCGCGGGTGGGTTCAATCAGGCGATTGAGAAGGCGTACCATTGTGGATTTACCCGAACCGGATAATCCCATGATGACAAATATCTCGCCTTCTTCAATGGCCAGACTGGCGTCTTTTACGCCAAGCGATAGCCCAGTTTTTTCCAGAATTTGTTCTTTTGAAAGTCCTTGTTCGATATATTTGAAAGCTCGCTGTGGATGCTCACCAAATATTTTATAAAGATTTTTAATTTCTAATTTAATTGCCATGCAATAGAAAGATTCCTGTTATTTGTTTATGTCGATACATTACCCAATGGAAATAGTCACTTTTTTCTACCCTAACATACTGAGAATCTGAGGCAACCCCTGATGGCAAATGTGGCATGAATATTGATGTGAGCAAATCGCCGGAATTTCCCATGATATAAGGGCTGAGAGCAAATCGAGAAAAGTTGATATTTTTTATCAAAGATAGCGAAAAAACGCCTGAATATTGTGGTTTCAGGCGAATAATGCAACAGAGTATCAGTGTAGAACACCACAAATTATTTGCGTGATATAAAGCTATTTGGCGTGAATTATTTCCCTGCAGCGGGTAGTGATATTTTTGAAAATAACCCCCTCAGAAATTCCAGTCTTCATCTTCTGTTTCGACCGCTTTTCCCATCACATATGAAGAGCCTGAACCGGAAAAGAAATCGTGATTTTCATCGGCATTCGGCGAAAGCGCGGCGAGGATTGCAGGATTCACTTCCGCCATTTCTGCGGGGAATAGCGGTTCGTAGCCCAGATTCATCAACGCTTTATTGGCGTTGTAACAGAGAAACGCTTTCACATCGTCAGACCACGGGGTTTCGGCGTACAGCTCATCGGTATATTGCAACTCGTTGTCATAGAGTTCCAGCAACAAATCGAAGGCGAAACTCTTCAACTCTTCACGTTGTGCCAGGGAGAGCTTTTCCAGGTTTTTCTGATATTTATAGCCGATGTAGTAACCGTGGACTGCTTCATCCCGGATAATCAGACGGATCAGGTCTGCGGTATTGGTTAGCTTTCCGCGGCTGGAAAAATACATCGGCAGCCAGAAACCGGAATAGAACAAAAAAGATTCAAGAAACACACTGGCGATTTTCTTTTTCAGCGGATCATCACCGCGATAATGTTGCTGAATAATCTGTGCTTTTCGCTGCAACGGCGCGTTTTCTTCACTCCAGGCGTAGGCGGCATCGACATCTTTGGTCTGGCACAGCGTCGAGAAAATTGAACTGTAAGAGCGGGCATGAACCGCTTCCATAAAGCTGATATTCGATAATACTGCCTCTTCATGAGGCGTGAGCGCATCGGGCATCAGCGAAGGCGCGCCGATAACATTTTGCAGCGTGTCGAGCAGCGTCAGGCCAGTAAAAACGCGCATCGTCAGTTGTTGTTCTACGACACTTAATGTCTGCCATGCAGGAATATCGTTCGACAGTGGCACCTTTTCTGGTAGCCAGAAATTGCTGGTCAGGCGATTCCACACCTCCAGATCTTTATCGTCAGATATCTTGTTCCAGTTGATGGCGCTGATACGTGAGAGTTTCATAGATATTCCTTAAAGTGCACAGGAGACGCAGCCTTCAATTTCAGTGCCTTCCAGCGCCATCTGACGCAGGCGAATGTAATAGAGCGTTTTGATACCCTTGCGCCAGGCGTAAATCTGCGCTTTGTTGATATCGCGAGTGGTGGCGGTATCGGGGAAAAACAGCGTCAGCGACAGCCCCTGATCGACATGGCGAGTCGCTTCCGCGTAGGTGTCGATGATCTTTTCTGCGCCGATTTCGTAAGCGTCCTGATACAGCGCCAGATTTTCGTTAGTCATAAACGGGGCAGGGTAGTAAACGCGTCCTGTTTTGCCCTCTTTGCGTATCTCTACTTTCGCCACAATCGGATGAATACTCGACGTGGCATGGTTGATATAAGAGATAGAACCGGTTGGCGGCACCGCCTGGAGATTCTGGTTGTATATGCCATAGCACATCACGTCGTCGCGCAGCTGCGCCCACATCTCACGGGTAGGTAACGTAATACCACTACGGGCAAACAGTTCGCCAACTTTCGCCGTTTTCGGCTGCCAGTTACCTTGCAGATATTGGTTAAAATAGTCACCACTGGCATAGCGTGACTGTTTGAATCCAGCGAAGGTTTCACCACGTTCGCGTGCCAGCAACATCGAGGTACGCAGTGCGTGCCAGGTGATGGTATAGAAATAGAGATTGGTGAAATCCAGTGCTTCCGGCGAACCATAAGCGATGCCTTCTCGCGCCAGATAACCGTGTAAATTCATCTGCCCCAGACCGATGGCGTGTGAGGCGGCATTTCCGGCTTCGATGGACGGCACGCTGCGGATATGACTCATATCTGACACCGCCGTTAAACCGCGTACGGCAGTCTCTACCGTGCGGGCAAAGTCGGGGGAATCCATGGTGTGGGCAATATTCAACGACCCTAGATTGCAGGAAATATCATGTCCTGTACGAGCATAGTCGAGATTCTCGTCATATTCTGAGGCGCTGTTAACCTGCAAAATTTCTGAGCAGAGATTGCTCATATTTATGCGTCCGGCGATAGGGTTAGCACGGTTAACCGTGTCTTCATACATGATGTACGGATAGCCAGACTCAAACTGGATCTCTGCCAGTCGCAGGAAGAAATCACGGGCGTTGAGGTATTTTTTGCGAATGCGTTCATCGGCAACCAGTTCGTCATAGTGTTCACTGATGGCGACATCGGCAAACGGCTTGCCATAAACCCGCTCAACGTCATAGGGCGAAAACAGCGCCATCTGCGCATTCTCTTTCGCCAGATGGAAAGTGATATCCGGGATCACCACGCCCAGCGACAGTGTTTTAATGCGGATTTTTTCGTCGGCATTTTCCCGTTTTGTATCGAGAAAACGCAGAATATCGGGATGATGAGCATGTAAATAGACTGCCCCAGCCCCCTGACGCGCGCCGAGTTGGTTGGCATAGGAAAATGCGTCTTCCAGCATTTTCATCACCGGAATCACGCCAGAAGATTGATTTTCAATACGTTTAATTGGCGCGCCCGCTTCCCGCAGATTCGACAGCAAAAATGCTACGCCGCCGCCGCGTTTCGACAGTTGTAGTGCGGAATTTACTGCCCGGCCAATCGACTCCATATTGTCTTCAATACGCAGCAGAAAACAGGAAACCAGTTCGCCGCGCTGCTGCTTACCGCAGTTGAGGAATGTTGGCGTGGCTGGCTGAAAGCGTCCTGACAGCATCTCATCAGTGAGCTGCGTCGCCAGTGTTTCATCGCCTTGTGCCAGCGTCAGCGCCACCATCGTGACGCGATCGGCAAAATCTTCCAGATAACGCTTACCGTCGAATGTCTTCAACGTATAGCTGGTGTAAAACTTCCATGCTCCGAGGAATGTCTGGAAACGAAAACCGCTGGCGTGCGCGTGGGCAAACAGCGTAATGACAAAATCGCGAGAGTAGCGATTAAGGACGCTTTCATCATAGTAACCTTCGTTAACCAGCCAGTTCAGGCGCTGCTGCTGGCTACTGAAGGCCACACTGTTCGGACGCACATGCGTTGTCATAAAGGCGTCTACTGCCTGGCGATCTTTATCGAACTGAATGCGACCTGCGCTATCGTAAAGGTTAAGCATCGCATTCAGAGCGTGATAATCCATCGTTTCCTGCGTCAGGCGTTCTGCGGTTGTCGTTGCCAAAATTCGGTTACTCCTTTACGAACGTTTTCGATATCGCTTTGCGTACCCATGAGTTCAAAGCGGTACAGCCACGGCACGCCGCATTTCCGGGCAATCACATCTCCGGCGCGGCCATATGCCTCACCAAAGTTGCGATTACCCGAAGCAATAACGCCGCGCAGCAACGCCCGGTTATGCTCGTCGTTTAAAAAGCGAATGACCTGTCGTGGCACCGCGCCAGCCGTACCGCCGCCGCCGTAAGAGGGCACGATCAGGATGTAAGGCTCGTCTACCTGAATCCGTTCCCGCTCATTGAGCGGGATGCGCACCGCGGGCAGCCTTAAACGTTCGATAAAACGCTGCGTATTTTCGGAGCTGCTGGAAAAGTAGACGAGCTGGCTCATGCACTGGCCGCGTGTGGCGCTGGATGCAGACGATTGATCATGTCCGGGCGGAAACCAGACCAGCTAAGATCGCCTGCAATCACAACCGGCAACTGACGAAAGCCCTGAGCACGCAGCGCTTCTGCCGCTTCAGGAACGCGATCGACATTAATCATTTCAAAATCAAAGCCCCGGTTTTCCATCGCCCGTTTGGTGGCGTGGCACTGAACGCAATCGTTACGAGTGTAAATAGTAATGCGCATGATTCGTATTTCCGTTTAAAATGAAGATACGGCGCGATGATACGCGTCGGGTTGTCTCTCTGTTGATACAGAGATACTAGATGTAGTTGAAAAAAGATTCAACCACACAAGATATGGGAATTTTAGATTGATTACGCCACCGATGAATGGCTCAACGGGGTAGGGGATTTTGTGTTTTTTTGCCGGGCGAATACCCGGCATCAAGAAGTTACATCCGCATGGAAACGGCCAGACGGTTAAAACAATTCATCAGCCCGATGGCAAACGTTAAGTCGCTGATCTCTGCTGCGCTGAAATGCTCAAGCAAAGGCTGATAAACCTCGTCTTCCGCATGGGTTCTGGCAATTTCGGTTACCGATTCCGCCCATGCCAGCGCCGCCCGCTCGCGTTCATCAAAATGATGGCTTACGCGCCAACCTGCCAGGGCGTCCAGTTTGTGCTGTGGCACGCCGGATTTGCGCAATGCTTTGCTGTGCATCTCCAGACAAAATGCGCAGCCGTTGATTTGCGAGACGCGCAAATAAACTAACTCCATCAACGTGGTATCCAGCGTGCTATTTTCCAGTGCCGTTTTGGCCTGCACTAGTGCGTTATACACTGCCGGGCTAAGTTCGTAGTAAGGCTGACGTAATGTAGTCATACAGTTTCTCCTCTTATTAACGCCCGCAATGTAGCACTATAATGGACTGCTAAAGAGAGCCATAAATTACCTAAAAAAGCAGACCATATGCCGCGCTATCAGGATATCGCCCGTCAGTTAAAAACGGCTATTGAGCAAGGGGAACTGAAACCCGGCGCAAGGCTGCCTTCAAGTCGTACCTGGTCGCAGGAGCTGGGGGTGTCTCGTTCCACTGTCGAAAATGCGTATGCTGAGCTGGTGGCGCAAGGATGGCTGATCAGGCGGGGACAGGCTGGCACATTTGTCAGTGAGCGGATATATCCGCAACAATCTACTGTACAAGTTGTAGCTTTTGCCGGTGAAAGTCAGCAACCGTTGCCATTTCAAATGGGATTACCCGCACTCGATCTCTTTCCGCGAGAGCTGTGGGCGCGGGTGATGGGGCGTCGCCTTCGTACCCAGACGCGCTTTGATTTGGCGTTAGGCGATGTTTGCGGTGAGGTGGCGTTGCGCGAGGCAATAGTTGATTACTTACGCGTTTCACGTGGGATTGATTGTCAGCCAGAGCAGGTCTTTATCACTCACGGTTATGCGGCCTCAATAGCTTTAATTCTGCACGCGCTGGCGAAACCGGGAAACGGGATGTGGATAGAAGATCCCGGCTTTCCACTGATTCGCCCGATTGTCACTCGCCATGATGTGGAAATTTTGCCTGTGCCGGTTGATGACAATGGACTGGATATCACAAGCGGAATACAAAATTATCCTGATGCGCGTTTTGCCCTGATAACACCAGCACACCAAAGTCCGCTGGGTGTGGCGCTCTCTTTAGCGCGCAGGCATCAGATACTGGAATGGGCAGATCGTAGTCAGGCATGGATTATTGAAGATGATTATGACAGTGAGTTTCGCTATCACGGTAAGCCGTTACCGGCGTTAAAAAGTCTCGACGCACCGCAGCGGGTAATTTATGCCGGAACATTCAGCAAAGCGCTATTTCCTGCATTGCGCTGTGCGTGGCTGGTGGTGCCGGTGAAGCAAATTGCACAATTCCGCCACCAGGCGTCACTGGCTCCATGTGCGGTACCTGTTCTATGGCAGAACACACTGGCAGACTTTCTTCGCGAGGGGCATTTCTGGCGGCATCTGAAGAAAATGCGTCAGCATTATGCTCAACGTCGGCAATGGATTGAGCAAGCGTTGACGCAGCAAGGATTTCAGGTTGTGCCGCAGAAAGGTGGTATCCAGATGGTGATCAGAATGATAGGCGATGATATTGCCCATGCGCGTAAAGCCAATGCTGCAGGCCTTGCGGTGCAGGCACTTAGCGACTGGCGTATCCGTTCAAGTGGGGAAGGTGGATTACTGCTTTCGTTTACTAATATCGTTAACGAAGGTATGGCGCGACAGGTAGCACAACAATTACGTAAAGCCTTAAGCTAAAAAACCCCGAAGCCAGGCTTCGGGGTCAAAGACGCGTATTTATTATCATTTTTGCACTACGATTTGCGCATGCTTAACAGTGCGCCGATAAAAATACCCACCGCTGCCGCTGTACCCACACTACACCAGGGTCTTTCACGAACAAAAGAATCCGCGCAGCCAACGGCATCGCGCGCGGCTTGCTGGACGCGAGTACGACCATGCATTCGCGCCCTGGTTTCTTTCAGTAGAGCCTGCGCTTTACTACGAGCGGCTTCGGCTTCCCCTTTGGCGTCGCTGCCCCAGGACTTCAATACAGATTCGAGACTGTCAGCTAATTGATTGACATCATTCTGGATATCCTGCACGCCATCATCAACGTCGTTGCGGTTCGGTCGGTTAAACATATGATCCCCCATTAGAATTCGATGTAATTTTCAGTGTAGACCATAATTTTCTTAACTGAGGTTCATCGCGGCTTTATGGACTTTTCTGAAAGCGTTGTGAATGCGCAATCAGGTAAGGTAGGCCCGCGGTTGATAATAACGAGGATCAGATATGTATTTACGACCAGACGAGGTGGCGCGCGTACTTGAAAAAGTCGGTTTTACTGTCGATGTGGTAACCCAGAAAGCGTATGGTTACCGCCGTGGGGAAAATTATGTCTATGTTAATCGCGAAGCGCGAATGGGACGTACCGCCCTGGTGATTCATCCAACATTAAAAGAACGTAGTTCAACACTGGCTGAACCCGCTTCCGATATTAAAACTTGCGATCATTACCAGCAATTTCCGCTCTATTTAGCGGGTGAACGTCATGAGCATTACGGTATCCCACATGGCTTTAGTTCGCGTGTTGCGCTTGAACGTTATTTGAATGGTTTATTTGGCGAAGCCAGTTAAAGACGCGACTGGCGATGCCAGTCGCGAAAAGAAGGGTCAGGCTTTTACCTGCTGGTAACGGCTGACTTTAAACAGTCGGCGGCAATAATCGAGGAAGTAGCCATAAACCGCCCCCATCAACATCGAAACAACGATGTTTGAACTGACTGCCGCCATAATCTGATGCCAGTCTGCGCCCACCACTAACAAGATCGCCACATACACCGGTGACTGGAACGTCACATAAGCCATGATATCCGCCAGATTTTTTATCCAGCCCGACGGGCTAACTTTGCGTGCTGCGCGCATAAACAGATCGCGGTACATACCGTATGGCCATGCAATTAAGATGTTCACCGGAATCGCTACCAATCTGGAATAAAAAGACTGTTCGAAGCTCATTCCGGAGAGGAAAACTTCAATACACATGTTCACGACAGAACAGTAAACAACCATCGCGAACGTATCTGCAACTGCATGACGCAAGCGTGACTGCGGTGAGAACATGCTAATGCTCCTTAATAAAAGCGTAATGGGATGTTAATGGAGGTGAAAGCAGTGGATCTCATTGCCATCTGCATTTTCGCATAGCGTATATCGCTGGCTATGACTAATCAATTAGTGAAAAATTTTTATTTAATCTGTTTTTGTAGATAAAATATTCCGTAACGGCGCGTTTTTTGTACATTGTGGGTTTTTACATGCCGATATGATTTATTTTTAATTAAATCAATTGGATATGTGTTTACCTTTATTTTCACTCATGAAGGTTTGGGGGGAGGTAACGCTATAAGCGTAGAGAATTCGGTGTATGTCGTGACCGGGTCATTTTCAGCATTTTTTATGCCAGATAACGTACATTGACAGCAGAAAGCACCAGTGAGTGATGTTTTCTTTTATTCTGTTGAGTTGCATTTTTATTCACTTTGGTTTTGTCAGGCTTGCGGAATTAGCGAGCAGAGAGCGCCGCTCTGTTCACCAATAACCGAAATTACTCATCAAAATGGCTAATATATAATCTTGAAATTATTCTGAGAGTTTCAGAAAATAACAGCTGAAATAATCTCGTGCAGGACTGTAAATAGATTAAATTTTGTGGAAATATAATAAGTGATCGCTTACACTACGCGACGAAATACTTTTTTGTTTTGGCGTTAAAAGGTTTTCTTTATTATGTCCGTAATGTTACAAAGTTTAAATAACATTCGCACTCTCCGTGCGATGGCTCGCGAATTCTCCATTGACGTTCTTGAAGAAATGCTCGAAAAATTCAGGGTTGTCACTAAAGAAAGACGTGAAGAAGAAGAACAGCAGCAGCGTGAGCTGGCAGAGCGCCAGGAAAAAATTAGCACCTGGCTGGAGCTGATGAAAGCTGACGGAATTAACCCGGAAGAGTTATTGGGTAATAACTCTGCGGCTGCCCCACGCGCTGGTAAAAAACGCCAGCCGCGTCCGGCGAAATATAAATTCACCGATGTTAACGGTGAAACTAAAACCTGGACCGGTCAGGGCCGTACACCGAAGCCAATCGCTCAGGCGCTGGCAGAAGGTAAATCTCTCGACGATTTCCTGATCTAATTACTGAGGCCGGATGCCGCCGCTATGGCGCGTCCGGCGTCTCTTCTCAAGCTCGTTGGTTCCACGGCATCTTATCTAACAACCTTGCCATCCCACAAAAACCGCTAATTCCTGCAAACAGTAACCCGGCACCAACAAAGCCGCTTAATAAGAAGAAACCGCTATTTACGGTATAACCCAGTATAACGCCGATTAATATTAAACCACCCGCAGCGATCTGCACCTGGCGCATTAACGGCAAGGGTTGAGATTTATTTACCGCTACTGGTAATCCTGCTTTTTTCCAGCCATCAATCCCATCTTCGAGTAAAAAGATTTCTGCGGGGGCGGCAATCGCTGCTAATTTATCGGCGTTATTACTGGTGCGTTTACCTGCCTGGCAGTGGAATATAATTTGCTCGCGACGTAATTTAGGCGGAAGACCTGACTGTTCCAGTACGGATAATGGAGCCAGATCTGCTTCAGGAATATGTTCACGAAGATATTCATCAGCGTCACGAATATCGATTAACTTTGCGCCGCGTGCGATTAATTCTTGTGCATCATGCGGCGAAATGGTTGTCAAAGCCATAGTGACTCCTTACGGACAATAGACATTTTTCAGGGTGGCGATAATGGCATTTACCGCCTCATTTTTAATGGAATATAGAATGCGTTGGGCATCCCGTTGGCTGTCGATAAGCCCTTCGTCCCGCATACGAGCGAGATGCTGTGATGTCGCAGAGGCACTCAGTCCGGTAATGCGAGTCAGCTCTCCCGCGCTGGTGCCGGGGGAACCGCTAAGCATGCACAGAATCAGCAACCGTTTAGGGTGGCTCATTGCTTTCAATAAGGCCGCTGCCTGTTCGGCACTGGCCAGTAATTGCGCGAGTTCAGTCATAGTTATTTAAGTATTTTCTAAATTAAGCAAACTCTAAACTAAAAATGCAACATATACCAGCCTCAGCAGCGTAAATGAGAGTAAAAGCGTAAGCTGAAACTGGCAGGCTCCGCTAAAATTACTACGCTTAAGAGATAAAATCTCTTTTTAAACAATGAGTAATTTTCTTATAGGGAGTACATATGGGTTTCTGGAGAATCGTCATCACCATCATTCTGCCGCCGCTCGGCGTGCTGCTCGGTAAAGGGTTCGGTTGGGCGTTCATTATTAATATTCTGCTGACACTGCTTGGGTATATCCCCGGTTTGATTCACGCGTTTTGGGTGCAAACCCGCGATTAAATCTGTGTTCACCCCCGCGGCGTTAACGCGCCGCGTTCCTCTGCTACACTTTCTGAGTGTTTCCGTTAACGAATGAGGTAGCTATGGGTCTGTTCAATTTTGTGAAAGATGCCGGAGAAAAACTCTGGGACGCGGTTACAGGTCAGCACGATAAAGACGATCAGGCGAAGAAGGTGCAGGAGCATCTGAACAAAACCGGTATACCTGATGCCGATAAAGTGAATATTCAAATTGCCGACGGCAAAGCGACGGTCACGGGTGATGGCCTGAGTCAGGAGGCGAAGGAGAAAATCCTTGTTGCGGTGGGGAATATTTCCGGTATTGCCAGTGTCGATGATCAGGTGAAAACGGCGACACCAGCCGCTGCCAGCCAGTTTTATACCGTTAAGTCTGGCGACACTCTGAGTGCCATTTCCAAACAGGTCTACGGTAACGCCAATCTGTACAATAAAATCTTCGAAGCGAATAAACCGATGTTAAAAAGCCCGGATAAAATTTACCCGGGGCAAGTGTTGCGTATTCCTGAAGAGTAGTTAATTGCCAGCCATCGCCTGCTGGATAATGGGAATTGGCGTCAGTAAATGCTGGCGCATTAACTCACTGGCGCGCGCGGTATCTCGCGCCAGTACCGCCGCAGTCAGGGTCTGGTGCTGATCGTGTTTATCTTCCAGCATTTCCACCGAAAGCACTGTTCGCCGCAGCCAGATAAATCGATAACGCGCTGCCAGATCAAACAACCGTTCACGCATTTGCAGCAAATAGTGAGAACCACAGCCCGCCACAATTGCAGTATGAAACGCCTGATGACGCAGATCCCACTCATCAAGCATTTTCTCACTGGCGTCGCAGGCCTCAAGCTTACTGAGCAGATGCGCTTTTGCGAGAACGTTTGCCTCCCATTCATCGCCACCGCGGGCAATCGCCAGACTGACCAGCATCGCTTCCATATTGGCGCGGGCGTCGAAAATATCGAGCAGCTCCTGCTCTGACATAGACGCCACCCGATACCCTTTTTGATTCACCACCGTGACCAGCCGTTCCGCCACCAGTTGCGAAAGAGCTTCCCGTAACGGCCCAACGCCAAGTGCATAACGCGATGTCAGCAAACTCATCCGTAATTTTTCATCCGGTTGAAAATTACCGCGAATAATATCGTTCTTCAGCCAGCGATAGCCATCCAGAGACGTAATGGTCATGGTGTGACTCCTGATCATTATCAGCGCGTATTATGAACGGGTGTTTTTTGCCACAATACCAGCTTTTTCCAGCGAGCCATAATTGGCACGGTACAGATAATCCCAATCGCTAATAAGCCGGTGGAGATCACTTCTAACTGTTGCGCCGGGCGGAATAGCATCACTACCAACACAAAGGTAATAAAGCCGATGACCAGCCAGGTGAGCCACGGATAAAGCCACATCCGCAGGCGAATTTCGCTTCCTTCTGCTCGCAGAATTTTGCGCATCCGCAATTGTGAAACGGCGATGACTAAATAAACCAGCAGGGCGATAGCGCCGGAGCTGTCGATCAGAAATTTAAACACCTTCGCAGGCGCGTAATAGTTCACCACCACCGTTAAGAATGCCGCGCCGGTGGAGAGTAATACCGCCACATACGGGGTTTTACTGCGGTTGATTTTACCCATTACCGCGGGAGCATCACCGCGACGGCTTAAGGAGTAGAGCATCCTGGAAGCGGTATACAGCGCCGAGTTCAGGCAGCTGGTTACGGAAAGTAATATCACGCAGTCCATGATTAATTTCGCATGAGGAATATTGAGCAATTCCAGAACCGAGCGATAAGAACCAACGGCTTTCAGCCCCGGCATATTCCACGGGATTAATGCCACAACGACAAAAATAGAACACAAATAGAAAATAGAGATACGCCAGATAACCGAGTTGGTGGCGCGGACAATATGTTTTTCCGGCGTGTCGGATTCCGCAGCGGCAATGGTGACAATTTCTGCGCCCATAAACGAGAACATGGTGATCAACATCGCGCTTAATACCGCACCGAAGCCGTTGGGCATAAAGCCGCCGCTATCCCACAATCTTGAGATCCCGCTCACTTCGGCATAAGGGTAAAAACCGCTAATTGCGACTGCACCAAGGAAAATAAAGGCCAGGATAGCGATGACTTTACACAGCGCCAGCCAGAACTCAAATTCGCCGTAGTTTTTAACGCTTAATAAATTACTGCCAGTCAAGGCGAGGGTAATGACCAGGGAAAATAACCAGATGGGAATGCCTGGAACCCACGAGTGCAGGATCATGGCGGCGATGTTGGCTTCCAGTGGGATAACCAGTACCCAAAACCACCAGTACAACCAGCCGATGGTATAGCCCGCCCAACGTCCAATGGCTTTATCGGCATAGGTGGAAAACGAACCGGTATCGGGCGTGGCAACCGCCATTTCCGCCAACATCCGCATAATCATAACCACCAGTAATCCGGCGAACAGATAGGCCAGTAATACCGCCGGGCCCGCTTCGGCGATAGCGACGCTGGAACCGACAAACAGACTTGCGCCGATAACACCGGCAATAGACAACATGGTGACGTGGCGTGACTTCAGCCCGCCGCCTAACTCATGTGGTTGCGATGATTGCCCCATCCTGAATCCTCTCGAAAGTGTGTCACTTGGGAGAGCGCCCCGACATTTCCCGCGTCGGGTCACGCGTTTAATTGTTATTGGTTCTTTTTGCCGGAGAGCGGCTCCGCCTTATCCGGCCGACATAGATTTATTCCTGTTCACGTACAGATTGTCGGATGCGGCGTAAACGCCTTATCCGACCTGGATTCTCGTAGCCCGGACAAGCCGCAAAGCGTCGCCTCCGGCATGGTGCGGTGCTACAGCTTCGCCTCAGCAAAACACTGGCTGATGATCTCCAGACCCTGACGGATCTGAGCGTCTTCAATGGTGAGCGGTACAAGGATGCGCAGCACGTTGTAATACGGGCCGCAGGAGAGAAGAATCAGACCCTTATCGCGGGCGCGTGCCACGATCTCGGCGGTGAGTTTTGCGTCCGGTTTGCTGGGATCGCCATCTTCAAACAGCTCGATGGCGATCATCGCCCCCAGCCCGCGTACGTCGCCGATCTCCGGGTGTTTTTCGGCGATCGCCAGCAATCCGTCTTTCAGCTTCTGCCCCAGAACGTTGGCTTTTTGCAGCAGATTTTCCTGCTCGAACACCTTCAACACTTCCAGCGCCGCTACGCAGGCAATCGGGTTACCGGCATAGGTGCCGCCCAGACCGCCTGGAGCGACGGCATCCATCACTTCCGCGCGCCCGGTGACGCCCGCCAGCGGGAAGCCGCCCGCGATCGATTTCGCAAAGGTGGTAAGATCCGGCGCAACGCCCATCTGCTCCATCGCAAACAGCGTGCCGGTACGCCCCGCGCCGCTCTGCACTTCATCGGCAATCAGCATGATCCCGTGCTCGTCACACAGAGCGCGTAAACGCTGCATAAAGGCTGGCGTCGCGGCGTAGAAACCGCCTTCGCCCTGAACGGGCTCAATCACGATGGCTGCGATATCTTCCGGCGCGGCGTCATTTTTAAAGATCCGGTGGATGCTGGCGATAGCGTCATCCTCGCTTATGCCGTGCAGCGGGCAAGGATAAAGCGCGCGATAAACATGACCCGGCATCAGCCCCATGCCCGCAGAGTATGGGTTCACCTTACCGGTCAGCGCCAGCGTGTAATGCGTGCGCCCGTGATACGCGCCGCTAAAAGCGATGGTGCCGCTACGTTTGGTGGCGGCGCGGGCGATTTTCACCGCGTTTTCCACCGCTTCGGAACCGGTCGTAACCAGCAGCGTTTTCTTGGCGAAATCGCCCGGCACCTTCTGATTCATAATCTCGCACAGCTCCAGATACGGCTCGTAAGCCAGCACCTGGAAGCAGGTGTGCGACAGTTTTTTCAACTGCGCTTCCACCGCGTCCACCACCTTCGGATGCAGGTGCCCGGTATTGAGCACCGCAATGCCGCCCGCGAAATCAAGATACTCACGGCCTTCAACGTCCCACACCCGGCAGTTTTCCGCGCGGTCAGCGAAAATCGGGTGAATTTGCCCAACGCCACGGGGAATCGCCTGACTGCGGCGCTGCATTAACTCTTTATTGCTGCTCATTCGCGTTCTCCAGTTAAAGACCGATGCACATATATTTGATTTCTAAGTAATCTTCGATGCCATACTTCGAACCTTCACGACCCAGACCCGAGGCTTTAATGCCGCCGAACGGGGCCACTTCATTGGAAATAATGCCGGTATTGATGCCGACGATGCCGTACTCCAGCGCTTCGCCCACGCGGAAGACGCGGCTTAAATCACGGGCGTAGAAATAGGCGGCAAGGCCAAACTCGGTGTCATTGGCTTGCGCAATCACATCGGCTTCATCTTTAAAACGGAACAGTGGGGCGAGGGGGCCGAACGTCTCTTCTTTCGACACTTTGGCGTTGGCTGGAACGTCCACCAGAATGGTCGGCTGGAAGAAGTTGCCGCCGCGTTCATCCGCTTTACCGCCGCAAACCACGCGCGCGCCTTTCTCCAGCGCATCGGCAATATGCTCTTCCACTTTTGCTACCGCTTTTTCATCGATCAGCGGCCCGATGGTGACGCCTTTCTCCAGCCCGTCGCCGATGTGCAGTTTGCTCACCGCCTGCTGCAATTTTTCGGCAAAGCGGTCATACACGCCGTCCTGCACGTATAAACGGTTGGCGCAGACGCAGGTTTGCCCGGCGTTGCGGAATTTCGAGGCCAGCGCGCCTTCCACGGCTTTATCGAGATCGGCATCGTCAAAGACAATAAACGGTGCGTTGCCGCCCAGCTCCAGCGACACTTTTTTGATGTCTTTCGCGCACTGTTCCATTAACTGACGGCCAATTTCGGTCGAGCCGGTAAACGACAGCTTGCGCACCAGCGGGTTGCTGGTCAGTTCGTTACCGACCGCTCCCGCCGAACCGGTGACTACGTTAAACACGCCAGCCGGAATGCCCGCGCGAATCGCCAGTTCTGCCAGCGCCAGCGCAGAGAACGGCGTCTGACTGGCGGGCTTCAGCACCATCGTGCAGCCTGCCGCCAGCGCCGGACCTGCTTTACGGGTAATCATCGCCGCCGGGAAGTTCCACGGCGTGATAGCCGCGGTAACGCCAATCGGCTGCTTGATAACAATCAGGCGTTTATCGGCCTGATGACCAGGAATGGTGTCGCCATAAATACGTTTGCCTTCTTCGGCAAACCACTCAATAAAAGAGGCAGCGTAGCTGATTTCGCCTTTCGCTTCGGCCAGTGGTTTGCCCTGTTCGAGGGTCATCAGGCGCGCTAAATCGTCCTGATGCTCCATCATCAAATTGAACCAGTTGCGCAGAATGTTGGCGCGTTCTTTGGCGGTGAGCGCACGCCAGGCGGGCAGGGCGCGGTTGGCGGCGTCGATAGCAGCGCGGGTTTCATCAGCGCCCATTTTCGGCACGCTACCCAGCTTGTCGCCGTTCGCCGGATTGGTGACGTCGATGACCTCGCCATTGTTGGCGTCCAGCCATTCCCCGTTAATCAACGCCTGCTGGCGGAATAAGTTACTGTCGTTAAGTTTCATCGCTACATCCTGTTTTCAAAGGTTATTGATTAAATGCGGCGTGTAAGGCATCCACACTACGTGCCGCTCGCAGCGTGCGTCCGGGGTTACTCTGGCTTGCCAACAGCGTTTGTACCTTGCTGACAATATGCGCACCAATAGGAATTGCTGATGTCGCTGCCGGGGAGGGCGCATTGCAGGTGTGGATCGTGCGCGGGGTGGTGACAAACAGAAAATCGTCAATCAGCTTGCCGTCCGGCGATACCGCCTGCGCCCGCACACCGGCGGGCCAGGGCTGGAGATCGCTTAACGAAAGCCGGGGACAATACTTTTGCACCAGCCGCAGATAGCCGCTTTTGCACAGCGAGTTTTTCATCTCGCCCAATCCTGAGCGTAGATGGTTTTGCAGCACCCGGCGAATCCCCGACGAGCCCAAAATCTCCAGCGTGTCGCTAAATGAGAAGTCGCGCTTGCGATAGCCTTCACGTTTGAAAGCCAGCACCGCGTTTGGCCCGACGGTCACGCTGCCATCGATCATGCGGGTGAGATGAACGCCCAAAAATGGCATCGCGGGGTCGGGGATGGGGTAAATCAGGTGGTTAACAATCTGGTTATGCTCCGGGGCAAGGCGGAAATACTCGCCACGGAATGGGCAGATAATAAAGCCCGGTTCGAGGCCGAGCATTTTCACCAGCCGGTCAGCCATCAGCCCGGAACAGCTAATCAGCGTCGATGCTTCATATTCACCGCCCTGACGGGTACGTATCACCACGCCGTTTTTATGCTCACTGAGGGCGCTGACTTCGGCGTTATAAATAATCTCGCCGCCTCTGGCCTGGAAGATTTTTGCCATCGCCGCCGTCACTTCGCGATAGCTGACAATGCCGCTGGACGGCACAAAAATGCCGCCAAGCCCGGTGATATTCGGTTCGCGCTCGCGCAGTTCCTCGGCGTTTAACCACTCGCGCTCGATACCGTTCGCCGCCGTGCGTTCCCACAACGCGCGCATCCGTTCCATTTCGAGTTCAGAGGTGGCGACCAGCATCTTGCCGCAGTTGTCATAGCGAATGCCGTTTTGATCGCAAAAGGCTTTGGTGGCGCGGTTTCCCGCCAGGCAAAACTGTGCCTTCAGGCTACCGGGCGTGTAATAGACCCCGGCATGGATCACGCCGCTGTTGTGGCCCGTCTGATGAAAGGCCGGGCCGGACTCTTTTTCCAGCAACGCAATGCGGGCATCCGGATAAACATCAATCAGTTGCATGGCGGTCGACATGCCGATGATGCCGCCGCCAATAATCACAAAATCATACATCCGCTCAATTCCTTTGCGCTTACTGATGCGTCTGGTAGTGGTTAGTGGCGTAAGCGAAATAGCCACGCTGACGCATCAGTTCACGGCGCAGATCCGGGTGCGGAGTAAAGCGGTCGCGACCGTGCAGCCAGAATAGATTGTTAATCAACAGGAATTTGCCAACGGGAACGGGCACAGAAAGAATGCCTTTGCTGGTTTCAATGGCATCGGAAAGCTCGCTCAGCCACACGCCTTCTTCGAAGTCTTTTGGCTGGACGAACTGGTCGATATAACGCATCACCGGGCGACCCTGTTGATCAACGTCGAACACCGGATGGAAAACATCTTTGCTGACGTTTTTGCTCGGCGGCGCGGCAAAGCGCATCGGGCGACGCGCCAGCGGGTGGCGGAAATAGTGGTCCAGATGTTCCCAGTCATCGAGATGCAGCAGCAACGAATTTCCACCCTGCATGTTCTGCTCGTCGATTTTCATCATCAGCACATAGTCAGTGATCTCTTCGACGTAGGTGCCGTCGTTATGCAGCTCCATTACGCGGTGCGGCTGACGCAGATAGCTGTCTGAGTTATCGACATTTTTCACTACAAAACGCGCGTAATACTGACCGCTCATCGCATCGAAATTGGAACGGCCAATCAGATGCGCTACCGCCGTTGCCAGCTTCACCATCTCATCCGCTTGCTTCACATCATCGACACCCACCGCATTGATCAACAGCGCACCTTCAGCACGGTTTAGCAGGGTCTTCAACAGCAATGGTTGCAGCTGGTTCGCACACAGATCGTCAAGAATTTTGCCTACCCGAAAACGCAGAAAAGATTTGTACTCCAGCGCCTGCACGGGCCATTCGGCAACCTGTTCGAGAAACTGTTTGGTCGTCTGTTCGGTGAAGGTGAGTTCCAGCAGACGCGGGGATTGCGCCGACGGGATGAGAGTGAATCCGCTATAGTCCTGGCCTGAATCGACAGCGTTATTTTGTACGGCGGTCAGTGCATTCATCAGAAGCGATCCTCTTATGAGATGTAGGGTGACATGGCGATGCTCATTTCGTAGCCATAATCTAAAAATATCTACATTTCTGAAAAATGCGCACAAATGCGCCATATTGTTTTCTTATTGTGATCAAAAGCAACAAATTGGTAACATTTAACGTAGGGTATTAAGGCAAAGTGAGACAGGAAATGAATAACTAAAGCAACAGGTTAGGGGTGGATTACCATCAGAGAACAGATTTTCTGGTCGATAAAAAACGGTAAATGGCTTCACTGCAAAATGACCGTTAGTAAACTAAACATATTATCTGCCCCGTTTTAGCGGGGCAGATATAACATTAAATTACAAATAGAGATAGTTCGGCGGTTCTCCAGTTTTCCCTAAAAGAAGAGCGCTACGCCCAGGAATATTGATATTTAGAGTTCCGCCTCTAAGCATAAATGCTTTACCAGGGGGGATAATTTTTCGGGTATTATTAATAATAATGTTAACGCTATTACTCCCCATGTTTTTATATACTCCAGGTTGCAATTTGTTAGGCCAGGTACCTTCAACTTCTTCGTTTCCTTTATTTATTATAACTAGTCCATCATGAGGAGAGTGATTAATGTTCACAGAATCCCCACGACTAAAGGCCAGAACGTTTTTAGTTGCAAATACACCCTCAAATGCGCTCCATATTCCTGCTTTATCTATATATAATGCGTGGAATTCATTGTAGAGCTGCTGATAGGTAGAGCAACCTTTATTAAGCCACGCCTCACCGCCGACACGCGTCGACCCATCATAATTTTTAATTTCAGTCGTTGATTTTAATACTTGGCCATCCCAGTAAACTAAAGGCCTGCTGAACGGGAGAGCGGCCATATATGCCATTGCTAATTGTTCATCTTGTTGATGGTTAAATAGAAAGTCATTGAAAAGATTGCCATTGTTAGGAAAATCGTGGTTAATGTTAATCAATATCCGTCTTTTTGACGGGATGCTTGAGATTGTTGAACCCGGTTTTGATGCAAGGGTTTGGAGATCGCCACCAAATGAAAAGGCTTTTATCGTCTTCATGAGCAATGAAAAATCAATGGCGCTTAAATCATCTCTTTCATAAAGCAGCGATGACATTTGTTCTTCATCCAACTGACAAGTTACCAGGTATTCCATGTAATTCATAACGGCTTTTTCATGATATATTGGCTTAAATAAGTTAGTATTGTGTAATCGCTCATTATAAATTGTAAGCGGTGGAGTTATTGATCTTTCTATTTGTTCATGCTTTGAGTGTTTTGCTGCATCATAACGTAAACCTCGTACGCCATATTTTCGCATTTCACGAACGTATTGATTTTGCAACATAATAACCTGGTCACTTTTGGGGGTTGTTTTAGGCATTCCATTTAAACGCTTTTCTTTTAATGCATGGAGGTTTTCCCATTCATCCTTAGAAATATTATCTTTACTTGCTTCGAAGTCTTTTGCAGTGAGATGTATATCTTCTGGATGGATTTGTTTACGTTCTTTTGTTACTGGATCTATAGTAAATGGAATCAAAACCTGACCTTGCCAATAGCCAGGGATACCACTTTCTATATCTTTACTGATCTTCGCTCGTATATCGGCAGAGGGATAATCCAGATCATTTTTACCACTACCCCCGATTCCCATAAAATTAAAGGTATAATCAGGAATGATATCGATACCAAATTTTTTAGCATCTTTAACCAATGCGATAAAATCCTGCAAATCTCCCATTGGATTATGGATAGTACAAAGATCTTCGGGTTGATAAGCGTGAAACCAGTAACCTTTTTCTTCTTCGGGAGTTTCTGGTCCGTCGGCGCGGAAAGTGGTTACGGGAGGGATTTGTATATACCCATAATGACAACGTGCAAACTCAGATATATTTTTCCTGATTTGCTGATAGGTGGCATTAAAAGCATGAAGAATCGCTTCGCCAGGTTTTTTGGGGGTGATGATTTCACATTGTGATTTCTGAACAGCAGTAAGAGATTTACGCTCAAGTGTTTGCCGTAGATGTTCTGGATTGATTAATATTTTAAATGTTTCTTGCTGGCCGGTAGGTGACGTTACGTTAATATTATATACATCAGCTGCCAGTTCATAGTCAGGAATGTTAATAGCATATGCAACATACTTATCTTTTGGGGACGGTTTGTCAGATATAATGTGAGTGAAATGTTCAGCTGGACCATACTGATGAAC
Source organism: Escherichia sp. WS1451 (assembly GCF_046487365.1). Classification (NCBI taxonomy): domain Bacteria; kingdom Pseudomonadati; phylum Pseudomonadota; class Gammaproteobacteria; order Enterobacterales; family Enterobacteriaceae; genus Escherichia; species Escherichia sp. WS1451. Next base: position 27,933 of record NZ_JBJQJP010000024.1, on the reverse strand, counting down.
ACCGCTGTTATCACCTCTTTCAACCATTGTATCTCGTTGATAAACCCATGTTTTCCCTTCTCCTATCCTGTCTGGCGCTGTAATGCTACGCTGTGCAGCTTTATTCAGCTCTCGGTAAGTTGTATCTGGAGAAAGGGAAATTTTATAATCGTTTTTTAACAGATCATTAATGACTTTTTCTGCGTGAAAAGTTGATATAATTTCTCTGTCTTTTAAATCCTGAGGATAAACTCCACAAGCATTAATAATATTTGTTATACAGTTTAGATATTCTAATGTATTTAATTTGGAATTTAGATCCCCGTCAGTAATGTTCCATGATAACAATGTGGGGTTGTCGATAGGTAAATTTCCTGGTCCTGGTTTTATAGAAAACATAATAAAGTTCCTCTAATGGTAGAGTAATAAGGTGTATACGGAAACATAAAAATGTTTAATTGTTGTGAAAGTAATTGCAAACAGATGTCCTACTTTTATCCAATATTCATATGGGAAAGGATAATGCTTAAATCTGTTTTTTTAATTATCGATTTGGTCTGGAGAGGCAACTGTCAAAAATCGCTCATACGAAACTAATGATTAGCAGAATAAGTTCTATAAAAGAATATATTGCAATATGAAGTTTATTTTTATGGAGTGAAAAGTAACAGATATCGTCATGATGCGAAAACTCTTCAGCTAATGTAATAAAGTTATATTATTAGATACAAAATCATTACAAACTATCATTGAATCGATGATAACTATAGATAGTGCTTATTATTAACATGCTTGTTGACTGCGAGTATCGACTTTGCGAATGGAAGCGGTGTCGGGATTTATGTCGCATGTATTGACGACCCAGGATGGATGAGAACGCATAAAAATCTGTTATTTACATCATAAGATCATCATGTTTATTGCGTGGTTTATAAGTATTGTTATTGCATACTTAAGGCCCTTTAGTTCAGTGGTTAGAGCAGGCGACTCATAATCGCCCGGTCGCTGGTTCAAGTCCAGCAGGGGCCACCAAATCATCATTCATGTATCAGGAAGAGTTAAGGGTACAAGGGGTACTCGATGGCGGTCTATATTTCATGACTAACGCCATTTAAAGGAAGAAGTGCGGTGGGTGGTTTCGAATGAGGGCTGGTGTTTTGGTACGTGGCACGCCACTGCAATGTATTTATCCATCAGTACTCATTCAAAAGTACCTGGAAAAAATGCCCGCTATGCCAAGCGGGCAAATTGCTTACATGTGGAATTAAGTAATTAACGATAAAGCCAGAGTATTATCATTTATCATGCCTCTTCATTTAATCAGGTTAATTACTCAAATCACTGAACTATTCTCTGTTCGCTCACTGATGATAAGTGAAGTGTCACAACCACGATTTGTATGTGGACCAATGCCGTAGAGTAAGGATGAAATGTCTCTGCCACGCCTTAAATATCTACTACTGACCAGAACACCCGCCGCAGGCAGATGAGTCTTATGAGCGTTACAGGAGTCTGGCTTTGCTCATTAATTAACGCTATTTAGATATAAATTTCTAACACTCGAAAAACGAATTCCACTAATAAATCATAACGGTTGGTTTTTATCATACAGCGAAATAACTTTTTGTTTATTAAATTTAACATTCTTGTGCTAATTTAATTAAAAAGTCCATGCGTAGCAAGTGAAACAGTTAATGTCAGCAATTGTCTCAAATGAGCGGTTTTTTATAATGACAAACAGTAATAACGTTAAACATAGCCATGTAGACATTAACTGAGGAATAGACAATGTTAGTTAGTAAAAGTAATGGTCATAACGTTAATACAGTTTTGGGTAGTGGAAGTTGTAATGAAAACAATTCTTCCAACCCCATGGAGCTACTAGCTTATAGTATTATAAATTTAATTTGTAAGGAAGCTGCCTCAGGGATGTATCGCGGTGCTCTTGAAACTTTACAAAAAATAATGTCTGAATGTATATATCAAGAAGGCAACGCCTTTGTCATTATGGGAGCTGGAGAACAATTAAAACGTATTAAATATGATGTTGATGAAAATAACTTAAAAGTATTCAACGTACACTTTGATAATAATGAAGAGTTAGTTACTGATGGTGAGCCTGACGTAGTATGTTTAAGCAAGTAGGAGTGGGAAGATCTTCTCATTAAATTAAAACCGGAGATTAAAGAAAATGTGTTTTCTGAAAATAACAAATTATCGAGAGAAAATAATATTGATCAGTATGTTCAATCCGCTAAAAGAAATGAACAGGCCCTTTTCGATAATATAATAAAAAGTGATTTTCATGTTGCTTCACTTCAGCCAGGTAGAACACGTAGTGTTATTTCAGAAACGCCGCCAAATGACTGTATGGAATCACATAATTTATATGACAACCAAATAGATAAGATTTCACCTGTAGCTAAAAACTCGCAGCAAGTTAAAGGTCACTATGGAGATAAATTTAAAGAAATGCACATGTTCATTAACCAGATGAGCAATGCACTTCAACAGGCTTCATCTTTGTCAGAGTCAAAGGAACACACCGTAGATATTCAAGAAAAAACGAATAAGTTTGTGCAGCATTTTCAGCGGGTATTATTTGATAAAAATGGAAGGTCATCAGAGTTTCTACTTAATTTTTATGAGTGTTGCTATAAGTTTTTACCAAGAGCGCAGCCTCAAGATAAAATCGATAGCTATAATTCAGCACTGCAAGCTTTTTCCATCTTTTGTTCATCTACGTTGACACATAATAATGTAGGGTTTAATTTCAAATTATTTCCAGAAGTCAAGCTGTCTGGAGGAGATCTTGAAACGGTATTCAAATACAAAAATGGCAATTTTGTCTGGGAGATAGCCAGAATTAAAATTACTCTCCCAAAAGAAGAGGGTGGTTTATACAATTTAGGTGGATTGGACTTTAAGGGGTGCTTCTTTTCTGGACAGAACTTCAGTAACTATGATATTAAATATGTGAACTGGGGGACGTCATTGTTTGATGTTGATACTCCGTGTATTTTTAATACGCCTGCTAACAATGAGAGTTATGAAAAATCATTAAAGCCTGTGAGCGAAAACGGTTTAAATGGAGTCTTATCTGATCGTAATAAAAAAATAAAAATGATCACGGGCGTGGCACTATTCGATGGTATTTCATCTATGGATGATGACTTTGATGATAGTTCCTCTGAGGATGAGCCCGTTGAGAATAGTCCTGTTGTGACTAGTCTCCTTGTATAAAGTTCTAAAAGCAGTTTTCAATGGTAAATAAATGGCGATTTTTACAAAGAGATAATAACGTAGATTGAAATAATATGTATTATTGATTGAGTAAACGGGATTATTCTTCACACTGCATCCATTTTGCTGTCACTACCAAAGTAAAAGGGGCTGCGCTTTCACGTAACCCCTTGATTTATTTGATGAGTTGGCGGTGTCTGAACTGGTGCTGTAATTGGTTGAAATATTTCATCTAATGTCTGGTTCAACTTTCCTTAGCTGCTTGAAAGTTTTTTGATCTTACCCAGCAATACCAGCGTTACGGTGCACCACGCCTGACTGAATAACTGCGTGCTTAGAGTTACCACTGCAGCGCATAACCGTGGCAGCAGGCCCGGACAGAACAAACGGCTCAGGACATTATCGGTAGGGGACGCACTGCTAGTCTGTAAACTGAACCGACTGGGGCGCAGTATGTGGCATCTTGTCGTGCTGTTGGAGGAGCTGTGCAAACGTGGTATTAACTTTCGTGCTCTGGCCCAATCTATATTTGCCCAACAATGGGGGGACGGAAGCTGTAAAAGTAAAACAATCTGCGATCTCAGAGTTATTGTGTGATTTTTATGTGAGCAGAAGATATTCATCAGAAACGATTATGTAAATCATTTTATTTTGCCGACTGCCTGATTGTCAAAAGAAAAGAATACGCCCGTGTTTCCTGAATAGATTCACTTTTTTATCCAACCACACTTCAGCGCACTGCGTTTAAAAAATGCCTCATTCTTATGCGGAATATCATCATTTCATCATGATGTCTTTGATGAGCGGTGAACACAATACACTTGCGCTGTCTCTTCAGGATGAATCCCCTGGTCTGGTGCCTGTGGGCTGATGTTGCAGCAAAGCTAAGGTCGCTTAAACGCTACTCAGTATTCACTTTTCAGAGGATGAAATTTATGAACAGGACCAGTCTCCATTATTGTCGCCGCTCAGTACTTTCCTTATTGATATCTGCCTTGATATATGCCCCGCCCGGGATGGCGGCCTTCACTCCTGATGTTATTGGTGTGGTAAACGATGAGACTGTAGATGGCAGCCAAAAAGTAGATGAACGAGGTACAACAAATAACACTCATATTATCAACCATGGCCAGCAGAATGTTTATGGTGGGATATCTAATGAAAGTCTTATTGAATCTGGTGGATATCAAGATATAGGACGTCATAACAATTATGTGGGGCAGGCTAATAATACAACCATTAACGGGGGCAGACAGACAATTCATGACGGGGGTATTTCCACCGGTACAATAATCGAGAGTGGCAATCAGGACGTTTATACAGGTGGTATCAGCAATGGAACGACAATTAAGGGGGGTAATTCACACATAAGTGGGGGGACTGCGAATGGAACAATCATTGATGGTGGCAGCCAACGAGTAACAACTCAGGGGCATGTCGACAGTACAACGATAAATAAGTCTGGCTCTCAGGACGTAGTACAAGGAAGTCTGGCAACGAACACAACCATAAATGGTGGTCGACAGTATGTTGAACAGAGCACAGTAGAAACAACCACCATCAAAAATGGCGGTGAGCAAAGAGTATATGAGAGCCGTGCGCTGGACACTACGATTGAAGGCGGAACTCAGTCTCTGAATAGTAATTCAACGGCAAAAAATACGCAGATCTATTCTGGTGGTACGCAAATTGTTGATTACACCAGCACCTCGGATGTTATTGAAATTTATTCCGGTGGCGTGCTTGATGTTAGAGGTGGTATGGCAACAAATGTTACTCAGCACGATGGAGCCGCTTTAAAAGTAACGACTTACGATTTGACGGTGAGCGGTACGAATAGTGAAGGGGCATTCTCCATCCACAATAACGTGGCAGACAATGTGTTGCTGGAAAACGGTGGTCATTTAGACGTATATGGTTCGGCAACCAGGACGATAATTAAAGATAAAGGAACAATGTCAGTTTTAACGAATGCTAAAGCTGATGCGACCCGAATAGATAATGGCGGGGTTATGGATGTCGCCGGAAACGCGACAAATACCATAATTAATGGTGGCACACAGAATATAAATAATCATGGTATTGCCACGGGAACCAATATCAACAGCGGAACACAAAATATCAAGAGCAGCGGGAAAGCTGACACGACAAATATCTCCTCCGGGAGCCGGCAGGTTGTTGAGAAAGATGGTACGGCAACTGGCAGCAATATTAGCGCCGGAGGCTCGCTGATTGTCTATACCGGCGGTATTGCACATGGGGTTAACCAGGAGACGGGTAGTGCTTTAGTTGCCAACACGGGCGCAGGGACTGATATTGAAGGATACAACAAGCTCTCTCGCTTCACTATTATCGGAGGGGAGGCTAATTATGTTGTGCTGGAAAATACCGGCGAACTGACGGTAGTGGCTAAAACCTCGGCGAAAAATACTACCATTGATGCTGGCGGTAAGCTGATTGTCCAGAAGGAGGCTAAAACAGATAGCACCAGACTTAATAATGGCGGCGTTCTGGAGGTTCAGGACGGTGGTGAGGCTAAGCATGTTGAGCAACAATCCGGCGGCGCATTAATTGCTTCCACGACCTCCGGAACACTTATCGAAGGAACCAACAGTTATGGTGATGCTTTCTACATCAGGAATTCAGAAGCTAAAAATGTAGTGCTGGAAAACGCTGGCTCATTAACAGTCGTCACTGGTTCCCGGGCAGTTGACACGATTATTAATGCCAACGGCAAAATGGATGTTTATGGAAAAGATGTTGGTACTGTACTTAATAGTGCTGGTACCCAAACAATATATGCCAGTGCCACTTCTGAAAAAGCAAATATCAAAGGTGGCAAGCAAACGGTATATGGTTTAGCCACTGAGGCAAATATCGAAAGTGGTGAACAAATTGTTGATGGTGGGTCAGCAGATAAAACGCACATCAATGGCGGTACGCAAACCGTTCAGAATTATGGTAAGGCGATCAATACCGATATCGTCTCTGGCCTACAACAAATTATGGTAAACGGGACAGCGGAAGGTTCCATTATTAATGGCGGTTCACAGGTAGTTAATGAGGGCGGTCTGGCTGAAAACTCGGTGCTTAATGACGGCGGCACTCTCGATGTGCGGGAGAAAGGCAGCGCAACGGGGATACAGCAAAGTAGCCAGGGCGCGTTGGTTGCAACCACCAGAGCGACGCGGGTCACAGGGACACGCGCTGATGGCGTCGCGTTCAGCATTGAGCAGGATGCGGCGAACAATATCCTGCTGGCAAATGGCGGCGTGTTAACCGTGGAGTCAGACACCACTTCCGCCAAAACACAGGTCAATGCGGGCGGGCGGGAGATCGTCAAAACAAAAGCCACTGCGACAGGCACGACGCTCACCGGCGGCGAACAAATCGTCGAGGGGGTGGCGAATGAGACAACGATTAACGACGGCGGAATACAAACAGTTTCGGCTAACGGTGAGGCAGTAAAAACAACGATTAATGAAGGCGGTACGCTGACAGTCAACGATAATGGCAAAGCGACAGATATCATCCAGAACAGCGGTGCCGCTCTCCAGACGAGCACGGCTAACGGTATTGAAATTAGCGGTACTCACCAGTACGGCACCTTTTCCATTGCCGGCAATTTATCGACCAATGCGTTGCTGGAAAATGGCGGTAATTTATTGGTATTAGCAGGTACCGAAGCCCGCGATTCCAGGGTTGGCAACGGTGGGGCAATGCAAAACCTGGGTCAGGACTTCGCCACAAAGGTTAATTCCGGTGGGCAATATACCCTCGGTCGGTCAAAAGATGAGTTTCAGGCTCTAGCCCGGGCAGAAGATCTCCAGGTCGCTGGCGGGACGGCAATCGTCTATGCAGGTACGCTGGCGGATGCATCGGTCAGTGGCGCGACAGGAAGCCTGTCGTTAATGACGCCACGGGATAATGTTACGCCAGTTAAACTCGAAGGGGCGATCCGGATTACCGATAGCGCGACATTAACTATCGGAAATGGCGTCGATACGACGCTTACCGACCTGACGGCTGCCAGCCGGGGCAGTGTCTGGCTTAACAGCAATAATTCCTGTGCAGGTACCAGCAACTGCGAATATAGAGTAAACAGTTTGCTCCTCAACGACGGTGATGTTTATTTATCAGCACAAACAGCAGCGCCTGCCACAACTAACGGTATCTACAATACGCTGACAACCAGTGAACTTTCCGGCAGCGGTAATTTCTACCTGCATACCAACGTTGCAGGCTCCCGGGGCGATCAACTGGTCGTCAACAACAACGCCACTGGTAATTTTAAAATCTTTGTTCAGGATACCGGCGTCAGCCCTCAGTCTGACGACGTGATGACGCTGGTGAAAACAGGGGGAGGGGATGCTTCGTTTACGCTGGGTAATACCGGCGGTTTCGTTGATCTTGGGACCTATGAGTATGTCCTGAAAAGCGACGGCAACAGCAACTGGAACCTGACCAATGATGTCAAAACCAACCCGGACCCCACCCCAAATCCGAAGCCGGATCCAAAACCAGACCCAAAACCGGATCCGAAACCAGACCCGACTCCCGATCCAACGCCGACACCCGTCCCGGAGAAACGCATCACGCCTTCTACGGCAGCCGTACTCAATATGGCAGCAACATTACCGTTGGTCTTTGATGCTGAGCTAAACAGTATTCGCGAGCGGTTGAACATAATGAAAGCGAGTCCACACAACAATAATGTCTGGGGGACGACGTATAACACCCGTAATAATGTCACCACCGATGCGGGTGCCGGGTTTGAGCAGACGCTGATCGGAATGACGGTGGGGATCGATAGCCGTAATGATATTCCTGAGGGGATTGCGACGCTGGGCGCTTTTATGGGTTATTCCCATTCACATATCGGTTTTGATCGTGGAGGACATGGCAGTGTGGGCAGTTATTCTCTGGGGGGCTATGCCAGCTGGGAACATGAAAGTGGTTTCTATCTGGACGGTATCGTGAAGCTGAACCGCTTTGAAAGTAACGTAGCCGGTAAAATGAGCAGCGGTGGAGCCGCCAACGGCAGTTATCGCAGCAACGGGCTGGGTGGTCACATTGAAACCGGGATGCGATTTACCGATGGTAACTGGAACCTGACGCCGTATGCATCGTTAACGGGGTTCACCGCTGATAACCCCGAATATCATTTATCCAATGGTATGGAATCGAAATCAGTCGATACCCGCAGTATATATCGTGAACTGGGCGCAACGCTGAGTTACAACATGCGTCTGGGGAACGGCATGGAAGTTGAGCCGTGGCTGAAGGCGGCTGTGCGCAAAGAATTTGTCGATGATAACCGGGTGAAAGTGAATAATGACGGTAATTTTGTCAATGATTTGTCGGGCAGACGTGGAATATACCAGGCAGGTATTAAAGCCTCATTCAGCAGTTCGTTAAGCGGGCATCTCGGGGTGGGGTATAGCCATGGTGCCGGTGTGGAATCCCCGTGGAACGCGGTGGCTGGTGTGAACTGGTCGTTCTGACCATCAACGAAAAAGCCCACATCTGTGGGCTTTCATATCACCAGGGGCCGCGGCTCCTTTGCGTATCCTTTTTTGTCTCCTCACCGTCTGGTCGGTGTCCTGCTGAGACTGCTAACTTCCTGTTTTTATTGGTGTTGTCCTTACACCGTCCAATCATGATTGGTGGAGCTGGCGGGAGTTGAACCCGCGTCCGAAATTCCTACATCCTCGGTACTACATGCTTAGTCAGTCTTTACATTCGCTTGCCAGCTGCGGACGGACACGCCACTAACAAACTAGCCTGATTAAGTTTTAACGCTTCAACCCCAGGCAGGGCTTCCACGCGATCTCTTTTGGGTTTGACCTCTCTTGATCCCCGTCCTAAGAGCGGAGGCTAGGGAGAGAGGGCTCTAAGCAGGTTATTAAGCTGCTAAAGCGTAGTTTTCGTCGTTTGCGACTATTTTTTGCGGCTTTTTACGAGGCCAACCGCCCCTCGGCATGCACCTTGGGTTTCGCAAATCCCGTCGAATCCAGAATCAGCCCCAATGTGTAACGGTAAGTATACCAGATTCATGAGTGCCATGACCAGCCTCAATGGCGTTATCGTTAAAGATTTAGCACCCATGTAGCCTGATTTTTATTCGATTAAGCAATGGGATGGCAACATTTGTGTCGGATGTGATAGCCAATAAGATGTGCATTCGCGCCGCCGGAGAGGGAGGCGCGGTGAGGAGCGGGTCAATAATTGCAGTGCAGGTTTAACGGTGGGCGTTTTTCATGATACGCGCTTTATCCACCTGCCATTCGCGTTCTTTGATATCTGAACGTTTATCATGCTGTTTCTTACCTTTGGCGACGCCGATTTTTACTTTGCACCAGGCATTTTTCCAGTACAGGGAGAGCGCCACTACGGTATAGCCTTCTCGATTGACGCGACCGTACAATGAGTCCAGTTCGCGCTGGTTGAGAAGTAACTTGCGGGTACGGGTAGGATCGCACACCACATGCGTGGAGGCCACGGCCATTGGCGTGATGTTAGCGCCAAACAGAAATGCCTCTCCGTCACGCAGAAGGACGTAGCTGTCGCTGATATTGGCTTTTCCTGCGCGCAGGGATTTAACCTCCCAGCCTTGCAGGGCAAGTCCCGCTTCGAACTCTTCTTCGATAAAGTATTCGTGACGGGCGCGCTTGTTAAGCGCGATGGTCGCTGAACCAGGTTTATGTGCTTTTTTCTTCGTCATAAGCGTCGTGAATCATCGGTAATCTGAAATCGAAAACACCCCATATCAATCCTGCGGGGGACAAGGCTCTATCTTAGCATGAACCCGATGTTACCCAGCGCCGGGATAGCGTTTTTTTTACAGCAGGATAAATGATATTATTTGTTGGATTTTTGTTGATGGAAATTGTTATGCCTCAGATTAGCCGGACCGCACTGGTACCCTACAGCGCGGAGCAAATGTATCAGTTAGTGAATGACGTTCAGTCTTATCCTCAGTTTTTGCCGGGTTGTACCGGAAGTCGGATTCTGGAGTCCACTCCTGGGCAGATGACTGCGGCGGTAGATGTCTCTAAGGCTGGGATCAGCAAAACGTTTACTACCCGCAACCAGTTGACCAGTAACCAAAGTATTCTTATGAATCTGGTGGATGGGCCGTTCAAGAAATTGATCGGTGGATGGAAGTTTACGCCGCTGAGCCAGGAGGCGTGTCGTATCGAGTTTCATCTCGACTTTGAGTTTACCAATAAGTTGATTGAACTCGCCTTTGGTCGCGTGTTTAAAGAGCTGGCGGCTAATATGGTCCAGGCTTTTACGGTTCGTGCGAAAGAGGTTTACAGTGCCAGGTAAAATTGCCGTTGAGGTGGCTTATGCGCTACCTGAGAAGCAGTACCTGCAGCGTGTGACGCTGCAGGAGGGTGCGACGGTTGAAGAAGCTATTCGCGCCAGTGGCTTGCTGGAATTGCGTACCGATATCGATTTAACTAAAAACAAAGTCGGCATTTACAGCCGTCCGGCCAAACTGAGCGATACGGTGCATGATGGCGATCGGGTGGAGATTTATCGTCCTCTCATTGCCGATCCGAAAGAGCTTCGCAGGCAACGAGCAGAAAAATCAGCGAATAAATAACAGACAGAAAAAAGGTGCTCATTGAGCACCTTTTTTAACCTCTTTGAGAGCAACTTTATTATTAGTTACCACTCAGCGCAGGTTTGTTATCAATGTTGGTCAACACACCGCTACTGTTAAAGGTCAGCGTCAGCGTTTGCTGCGTTACACCTTCATGACCAGGTTGCTGGCGGAAGACATAGAACCAGGTATTTGTACCAAATGGATCGGACATCAGCGGTGTACCCAATGCGTACGCAACTTGTTGTTGCGTCATGCCAACACGTATTTTGGATACGTCGTTAGCGGTCAGATAATTCCCCTGGTTGATGTCAGGACGGTAAACCACTCGCTCCAGAGTGGAACAGCCTGCGGTCAACATCAATAGTACTGCTGCTGCAGCAGTCAGCGTTTTACAGCGCATAGTGATTTGATTCCTTTTCGGGCCCGAGCAGTACGTGGCTCATCTGTAATATGCCGATGATAATAGACCTTTCATCACTTTAAAACCTTTTGCTTTCCGGTCCTACGGCGTTTTGCTGTTTACTCTGACCGTGAAGCAGGAAAAAAGTTTACGCCGCAAGCAGTTCTTTCGCATTCGCCAGTGTGTTACGTGTGACTTCACAGCCACCAAGCAGGCGCGCCAGCTCTTGTAACCGCGCTTTTTTATCCAGGGATTGCATGTGCGTTTCTGTCATCGCACCATCGGTTTCTTTGCTGACAAAATAGTGTTGATGACCACATCCCGCGACTTGTGGCAGGTGGGTAACACACATCACCTGAGTTGATTCGCCGAGTTGACGCAGCAGTTTGCCGACAACTGCCGCTGTTGGACCGCTAATCCCTACATCCACTTCATCAAAAATCAGTGCCGGGGTTTCCATTTTACGCGCTGTGATGACCTGAATTGCCAATGCGATGCGGGACAATTCACCACCGGATGCGACTTTGGCAATAGGCTGCATTGGCTGACCTGGGTTGGTGGTTACCCGAAACTCAATACGATCAGCGCCGTCAGCGCCCAGGTGATGCTCGTCAAATTTAACATCGATCGTAAACTGCCCATGCGGCATAGAGAGTGCATGCATACTGTCGGTGATCAGCTGTGCAAGTTCTTCTGCATAGTGCTGGCGTTGCTGGTGTAACGCGCGCGCCGTTTCCAGTGCCTGCTGATGATGTTTCGTTACCGCCAGCGCGAGCGTTTCTTGTGAGTCGGCCTGATCGTCCAGTTGCTGCTGTTCTTCCAGTAGCGACTGGTAATACTGTGGCAATGCCTCAGGGCTGACGTGATGTTTACGTGCCAGCGAAATCTGTCTTGAGATGCGCTGTTCAAGTTCAAACAGTCGGTTGGGATCGAGATCCAGACGATCGCAATAGTGGCGCAGTTCATCGCTGGCTTCAGCAATCTGGATGGTAGCTTCTTCCAGCATATCAAGTACGCCGGACAGTTTGCTGTCCATGCCAATCAATTCGCTCACCAGTTGTTTAGCCGTGTAAAGCTGACTTTGCAGGTTTGCGTCTTCACCGTCGGCCATTACTGCCAATGCATTCTGGCTGGTAGTCAGCAATTGACCGCTGTTCGCCAGACGTTTGTACTCTTCGTCGATTTGCTCAAACTCTCCGGGCTGCGGATTAAATTCGTTAAGTTCTTTTAATTGGTATTGCAGCAGTTCTGCACGGGCGGCGCGTTCCTGACTTAACTGTTGATGATGCGCGAGGTCACGGCAGCTTTGATGCCACAACTGATAACGTGCGGTCATTTCCTGGAGTAGAGAGGTTTCATTGGCATAGCCATCAAGCAGGAATTTTTGGTGCTCGGGTTTGGTGAGTAACTGATGAGCGTGCTGACCATGGATCTGAATCAGCAACTGACCCAGTTCGCGCAGTTGTGAAAGAGGAACCGCTGTACCGTTGATAAAACCACGGGAGCGACCATCGCTGCTGATTACGCGACGAAGCAAACATTCATGCCCGTCTTCAAGCTGGTTTTCTTCCAGCCAGCGCAGGGCCGCTGGCGTATCTTTCAGAGAAAAACGGGCGCACAGGTCAGCGCGAGCAGCGCCGGTACGCACCATGTCGGCTTCAGCGCGACCACCGAGACAAAGACAGAGGGCATCTATTGCAATAGATTTACCCGCGCCGGTCTCGCCAGTTATTACGGTCATGCCGCTATGAAAATCAATCTCAAGCTCACGAACGATAGCAAAGTTGCTGATGGTCAGTTGTGCCAACATAGTTGTTTTCCTGTATGAAAAACCATTACTGTTATTGTGTACAGTATAAACTGGTTTTATATACAGTAAAGAGGCTGGCGTAAAATTAGAATAATTTTTTTGACCAGCCGAGCTTGGTGCTTAATGTATTGAAATAACTGTAATCTTTCGGATGAATAAGATTCAGATGGTAATCACAGCGACGAATCAGGACATCTTCACCTTCCTGAATCGGCAGTGCTATCTGGCTGTCGCAACTGATTTCCAGGTCGTTACGGCGATGCGAAAAACGCAGACGGATCGTGCTGCTGCTGTTTATGACCAGTGGTCGTGCTGACAACGTATGCGGGAACATGGGCACCAGGGTAATCGCATCCAGAGAGGGTGTCAGAATAGGACCGCCCGCAGAGAGGGAATAGGCGGTGGAGCCTGTTGGCGTCGAAATAATCAGTCCATCGGAACGCTGCGAAAACGCAAAGATCTCGTCGATATACACTTCGAACTCAATCATATGCGCCACTTTGCCAGGATGAAGTACCACTTCGTTAATCGCCGTGCTGATGCGTTTCTGGCAATCTTGCTGACAGACTTGCGCTTCCAGCAAAAAACGTTTCTCGCTGATGTAGTGGCCTTCCAGCACATCGGCTAATTGTTGCTGGGCGTTATCGGGATCAAGGTCAGTCAGGAAACCCAGGTTGCCACGGTTGATTCCAATAACTTTAATATCGTAGCGGGCGAGCGTGCGCGCCGCGCCCAGCATATTACCGTCGCCACCAACAACTACCGCGAGATCTGCCAGTTGCCCAATCTCCGCGAGCGTGCCAGTTTTCACATTCTTCAGTTGCAGTTCGTGAGCGATTTGTTGCTCAACGATGACCTCGTAACCTTTTGCGCACAGCCAGCGGTAGAGCATTTCATGTGTTGTCAGTGCAGTGGGGTGCCGTGGGTGTCCCACAATGCCAATACACTTGAAATGATTATTCATTTTTCCGAGGTCCTTGTTGCGAAGATTGATGACAATGTGAGTGCTTCCCTTGAAACCCTGAAACTGATCCCCATAATAAGCGAAGTTAGCGAGATGAATGCGAAAAAAACGCGGAGAAATTCATGAGTAGTAAAGAACAGAAAACGCCTGAGGGGCAAGCCCCGGAAGAAATTATCATGGATCAGCACGAAGAGATTGAGGCAGTTGAGCCAGAAGCTTCTGCTGAGCAGGTGGATCCGCGCGATGAAAAAATTGCGAATCTCGAAGCTCAGCTGGCTGAAGCCCAGACCCGTGAACGTGACGGCATTTTGCGCGTAAAAGCCGAAATGGAAAACCTGCGTCGTCGTACTGAACTGGATATTGAAAAAGCTCACAAATTCGCGCTGGAGAAATTCATCAACGAATTGCTGCCGGTGATTGATAGCCTGGATCGTGCGCTGGAAGTGGCTGATAAAGCTAACCCGGATATGTCCGCGATGGTTGAAGGCATTGAGCTGACGCTGAAGTCGATGTTGGATGTTGTGCGTAAGTTTGGCGTTGAAGTGATCGCCGAAACTAACGTGCCGCTGGACCCGAATGTGCATCAGGCCATCGCAATGGTGGAATCTGATGACGTTGCACCAGGTAACGTACTGGGCATTATGCAGAAGGGTTATACGCTGAACGGTCGTACAATTCGTGCGGCGATGGTTACTGTAGCGAAAGCAAAAGCTTAATTTCAGCTTTCGTAATAAATCACGGCCCAGCATGCGAATGCCGGGCCGTTTTCGTTACTCCGCCACACTCTCGCGCAGCGGTTTTACAGGAAAAACTTTTACTTGCTTAATCATATTGTCCTGTACGTCGAGAATATCGATATCGTACTCGCCAATACGCACGCGGGTGCCTGCTACCGGGATCTCCTCCAGCGCTTCCAGAATGACGCCGTTAACAGTACGAGCATCATCTTCCGGTAGATGCCAGTTAAAGGCTTTGTTAATTTCTCGCACGTTGGCGGTGCCATCGATAATTACCGACCCGTCGTTTTGCGGCGTGACCTCTTCGGCAAGTGTTGGCGACATCGACGTAGTGAAATCGCCGACAATCTCTTCCAGAATATCTTCAACCGTCACCAGCCCCTGAATGTCTCCGTACTCGTTGACGACCAGGCCGACTTTCTTTTTGTTGCGCTGAAACTTCACCAACTGCGTGCTGAGCGGCGTACCTTCCGGGACAAAATAGATTTCGTCCGCAGCACGCAGCATCGTCTCTTTGGTGAACTCTTTTTTCTCCGACATGAGTCGCCAGGCTTCACGTACTCGCAGCATACTGATGGCATCGTCCAGCGAGTCACGGTAGAGCACGATACGTCCGTGAGGTGAGTGGGAGAGTTGGCGCAGAATCGATTTCCAGTCATCGTTGATATCAATACCGATAATTTCACTGCGCGGCACCATGATGTCATCAACGGTCATTTTTTCCAGATCGAGCACCGACAGCAGCATATCCTGATTGCGACGGGAAATTTGTGAGCGCGATTCGTGCACGATAGTGCGCAACTCTTCTTTGCTCAAAGAGCCGCTAACCACGATATCGGTTTTGATACCCATCATGCGCATCAGCATACGGGTGATAGCATTCAGCAACCAGACCAGCGGCATCATCAAAATTTGCAGCGGAGCCAGCAGAAAACTACTCGGATAAGCGACTTTTTCCGGGTACAGCGCGGCAATGGTTTTCGGCAATACCTCAGCAAAAACCAGCACGACAAAAGTCAGCACACCAGTCGCAATTGCCACGCCCGCATCGCCGTACAAACGCATCCCAACAATAGTGCCTAGCGCGGAGGCAAGAATATTGACCAGGTTATTGCCGATTAACACCAGGCTAATCAGGCGGTCTGGCTTACGCAGCAATTTTTCGACGCGTTTGGCCGAGCGATTACCCTGTTTCGCCATATGTCGCAGACGATAGCGGTTGAGGGTCATCATTCCGGTTTCGGACCCGGAAAAATAGGCTGAAATGACCACCATGATGATCAGAATAATGATCAACGTAGTAGTAGAAATGTGTTCCAGGGGAAACTCCTTTTCTGGGTTTAGCTGATTAACTGCTGGACAATTCGGCTGCCGAAGTAGGCCAGTGTCAGAATGACTGCACCCGCAACGTTAAACCAGACGACGCGGCGTCCACGCCATCCTTCATGATAATGTCCCCACAGCAGCACAATATAGACAAACCACGCCACGATAGAGAGCACGGCCTTGTCGATATTTTCCATGCTAAATAAGTTGTGCATGTAGAACAGGCCAGTGCAAAGAGTGAGCGTTAGCAGCACCACGCCAATCTGCGTGATGTGGAACATTTTACGCTCGATACTCATCAATGGCGGCATTTCCTGGTTAAACGCCAGCTTCTTGTTCTTCAGTTGGTAATCAATCCACGCCAGTTGCAGCGCGTACAGGGCGGCGATAATCAGCGTGGCATAGGAAAAGAGCGATAAGCCAATGTGCACCAGCATCCCAGGCGTTGCTTCCAGATGGGTGATGTATTCATTGGGCATGAAGGTCGCCAGCGCCAGGTTGATAAGCGCAAAGGCATAGACAATGGGTAGCAGCAACCAGCCACGATTGCGAGAAGCCACAATGGTCATTACCGTACAGATCATCAAACTGACCAATGAACCAACGTTCAGCAGGCTGAGGTTTTGTCCGCTATCACCGTCGGGCAGGATGCGGGCTTCCAGAGCGATTGCGTGGCAGACCAGCGCAATGACCGCAGAAATAATAGCCATGCGCCGCCAGCCGCCGTTTTTTTGCAGCAGACCGGGAACAATCAGCGCAAGACTGACGGAGTAGGCGACAAGCGCGAGCAGAGCAAAAACGGGCATAGTAATGTCGACAGTTTGAGCAATAAGAAAGAGAAGCAGTATAGCGTCAGGTGAACGCTGCTCCAACCGTTGCATAACAACAAAGACGCCTTCATGTTATACTGCGGCAAAATACTGATGATGTGTCGCGATTGCGGCCAACCGTTTCCACCCCAGGCGAGAGACAATGTTTGATAATTTAACCGATCGTTTGTCGCGCACGCTGCGCAATATCAGTGGCCGTGGACGCCTCACTGAAGACAACGTAAAAGATACGCTGCGCGAAGTGCGCATGGCGCTGCTGGAGGCGGACGTCGCTCTGCCGGTAGTGCGTGAGTTTATCAATCGCGTAAAAGAGAAAGCGGTTGGTCATGAAGTTAATAAGAGCCTGACGCCGGGGCAGGAGTTCGTCAAAATTGTCCGTAACGAACTGGTTGCGGCGATGGGCGAAGAGAACCAGACCCTGAACCTGGCTGCGCAACCGCCTGCGGTCGTGCTGATGGCGGGCCTGCAAGGTGCCGGTAAAACAACCAGCGTTGGTAAACTCGGTAAGTTCCTGCGCGAGAAGCACAAGAAGAAAGTGCTGGTGGTTTCTGCCGACGTTTATCGTCCGGCGGCAATCAAACAGCTTGAGACGCTGGCAGAGCAGGTGGGCGTTGATTTCTTCCCTTCTGATGTTGGTCAGAAGCCGGTAGATATCGTTAACGCGGCGCTGAAAGAAGCCAAACTGAAATTCTACGACGTGCTGCTGGTGGATACAGCCGGTCGTCTGCACGTTGACGAAGCGATGATGGACGAGATCAAACAAGTCCATGCGTCGATTAATCCGGTTGAAACCCTGTTTGTGGTTGATGCCATGACTGGTCAGGATGCGGCCAATACGGCAAAAGCATTCAATGAAGCGTTACCGCTGACCGGTGTGGTACTGACTAAAGTCGACGGCGATGCTCGTGGCGGTGCGGCGCTCTCTATTCGTCACATTACGGGCAAACCGATCAAGTTCCTCGGTGTTGGCGAGAAAACCGAGGCGCTGGAGCCGTTCCATCCGGACCGCATCGCTTCCCGTATTCTCGGCATGGGCGACGTACTGTCGCTGATCGAAGATATCGAAAGCAAAGTTGACCGCGCGCAAGCTGAGAAATTAGCCAGCAAGCTGAAAAAAGGCGACGGCTTCGATCTCAATGACTTCCTTGAGCAACTGCGCCAGATGAAAAATATGGGCGGCATGGCCAGCCTGATGGGCAAACTGCCGGGCATGGGGCAGATCCCGGATAACGTCAAGTCGCAGATGGACGATAAAGTGCTGGTGCGTATGGAAGCCATCATCAACTCGATGACGATGAAAGAGCGCGCTAAGCCAGAAATCATCAAAGGTTCGCGTAAACGCCGTATCGCTGCCGGTTGCGGTATGCAGGTGCAGGACGTTAACCGTCTTCTGAAACAGTTCGACGACATGCAGCGCATGATGAAGAAAATGAAGAAGGGCGGAATGGCAAAGATGATGAGAAGCATGAAAGGGATGATGCCGCCGGGATTTCCTGGTCGCTAAATGACCTTATGCGACAGAGTTATTAACTGCTGATTGCATTTTCTCCAGAAATCAGTAAAATTTTCGGGCTTTTAATATGACACCGGACTCCGTTCCTCGATGGGGTCCGGTTGTTTTATTCACACAAGAGGATGTTATGGTAACTATTCGTTTAGCACGTCACGGCGCTAAAAAGCGTCCGTTCTACCAGGTTGTTGTCGCTGACAGCCGTAATGCACGCAACGGTCGCTTCATCGAGCGCGTTGGTTTCTTCAACCCAATCGCTAGCGAAAAAGAAGAAGGCACTCGCCTGGATCTGGATCGCATCGCTCACTGGGTTGGCCAGGGCGCAACTATTTCTGATCGCGTTGCTGCGCTGATCAAAGAAGTAAACAAAGCAGCTTAATCTGTCACGGTGGTCATGATGAGCAAACAACTCACCGCGCAAGCACCTGTTGATCCCATCGTTTTGGGAAAAATGGGTTCGTCTTACGGTATTCGTGGGTGGCTCAGAGTGTTTTCTTCCACCGAAGACGCCGAAAGCATTTTTGACTATCAGCCTTGGTTTATCCAGAAGGCGGGTCAGTGGCAGCAAGTCCAGCTGGAAAGCTGGAAGCACCACAATCAGGACATGATCATCAAGCTGAAAGGCGTTGACGATCGTGATGCGGCGAACCTGCTGACGAATTGTGAAATTGTCGTGGATTCATCGCAGTTGCCTCAGCTTGAAGAGGGTGACTACTACTGGAAAGACCTGATGGGCTGCCAGGTAGTAACCACTGAAGGCTACGATCTCGGTAAAGTCGTCGATATGATGGAAACCGGATCTAATGACGTTCTCGTCATTAAGGCAAACCTGAAAGATGCGTTTGGTATCAAGGAACGTCTTGTACCGTTCCTCGATGGGCAGGTTATCAAGAAAGTCGATCTCACTACTCGTTCAATCGAAGTAGATTGGGATCCTGGTTTTTAAACCACCGGATAAACGGTAAAAGACGGCGCTATGTGGATTGGCATAATTAGCCTGTTTCCTGAAATGTTCCGCGCAATTACCGATTACGGGGTAACTGGCCGGGCAGTTAAAAATGGCCTGCTGAGCATCCAGAGCTGGAGTCCTCGCGACTTCACGCATGACCGGCACCGTACCGTGGACGATCGTCCTTACGGCGGCGGACCGGGGATGTTAATGATGGTGCAACCCTTGCGGGACGCCATTCATGCAGCAAAAGCCGCGGCGGGTGAAGGCGCAAAGGTGATTTATCTGTCACCACAGGGACGCAAGCTTGATCAAGCGGGCGTCAGCGAGCTGGCAACGAATCAAAAATTGATTCTGGTGTGCGGTCGCTACGAAGGTATAGATGAGCGCGTGATCCAAACCGAAATTGATGAAGAATGGTCAATCGGCGATTACGTTCTCAGTGGTGGTGAGTTACCAGCAATGACGCTGATTGACTCCGTTTCCCGGTTTATTCCGGGAGTACTGGGACATGAGGCCTCGGCAACGGAAGATTCCTTTGCTGAAGGATTGCTGGATTGCCCGCACTATACGCGGCCTGAGGTGTTAGAAGGGATGGAAGTTCCGCCAGTGTTACTGTCGGGCAACCATGCCGAGATACGTCGCTGGCGTTTGAAACAGTCGCTGGGCCGTACCTGGCTTAGAAGACCTGAACTTCTGGAAAACCTGGCTCTGACTGAAGAGCAAGCAAGGTTGCTGGCGGAGTTCAAAACGGAACACGCACAACAGCAACATAAACATGATGGGATGGCGTAAGCCCCCGAGATATCAGTTTACCCAGGATAAGAGATTAAATTATGAGCAACATTATTAAGCAACTTGAACAAGAGCAGATGAAGCAGGACGTACCTTCCTTCCGTCCGGGTGATACCGTGGAAGTGAAAGTATGGGTTGTTGAAGGTTCCAAAAAACGTCTGCAGGCATTCGAGGGCGTGGTTATCGCTATTCGTAACCGCGGTCTGCACTCTGCATTCACTGTTCGTAAAATTTCCAACGGCGAAGGCGTTGAGCGTGTCTTCCAGACTCACTCTCCGGTAGTTGACAGCATTTCTGTCAAACGTCGTGGTGCTGTTCGTAAAGCTAAACTGTACTACCTGCGTGAGCGTACTGGTAAGGCTGCTCGTATCAAAGAGCGTCTTAACTAAGATTTCGCTTAAGCGACATCCTGTTAAGAAGGGCTGGCCAATTGGCTGGCCCTTTTTTTATCTATCAAAATTGCGTTTACGGTGCACTAATCACCACAGCGACGCGGCGGTTCTCGGCGCGGCCCTGGGCGGTCTTGTTACTGGCTATGGGATATTTTTTTCCTAAACCCTGTGTGGTGAGATTGCTGCGCGGAATTTGTCCACCCATAGCCCATGCATCGGCCACGACATTCGCCCGTTTTAATGATAAGACTTCGTTGTAACTGTCTTCACCATAGTTGTCGGTGTGTCCATCCATACGGGCATGTGTTAGCCCTGTCGAGGCCAATTTGGCTGCCATGGTTTGGATTTGTTGCTGGCTTTCCGGGAGCAATTTGTAGTCATTTTTTGCGAACAGAATGGCATCTGATAAGCCCAGCGACCAGTCGCCGGCGGATTCAGTAAATCCATAAGATTGCATAGCGGCGACTTGCTCAGGAGTAAACTTTCCCTGAGGGGACTGGCAGCCAGTAAGTATTAGCGAGGTGAAAATCAGGGGTGCTACCAGGTGCTTTATCATATCGATATATCCTTGTTATCTCACCAGCTTTTCGGCACGCTGGTGTTTGGCCTGATACATATTGTGATCGGCAAGCTCTTGTAAATTTTCCGCAGAGGCGTGCTCAATGGTCATCGCGTAACCAATGCTTAATGTCATGGTAGTCTGATGGCCATTATGAAGATCAAACGGGAGATTAAAAATTTGTGTCAGTGCTGAGCATATCTGCTGCACTTCAGATTCCGATTGTACATCATAGAGCACCATAGCGAATTCATCGCCGCCCAGGCGGTATGCTTTATGTCGCAGCCCGCCAAATTCAGTTAACCGTTTTGCTATTTCAATCAAGACTCTATCGCCCGTCGCATGACCCCAGGTATCATTGATATATTTGAAATTATCGCCATCAAGAAATAGTAACGCCGACGTTTTTCGGGCATCGGAACTGTTCATCAACGTGTTGATACCGCTACGAAACGCTGCGCGGTTAGCCAGCCCGGTTAATGGGTCATGTAGTGCGGTACGTAGAAGCTGCGCATTTTTGGCCTGTAAACGAAGCTGCCACTCTTCCATTTCATCCAGCAGACTGTTGAAGTCGAGAGCGAAGCGGTGAAACTCTGCGATACGTTCTTCCGAAACTCGTCGGGAAAAATTGCGGTTGGAACGCACATCATGTACGACATCGGTGATGTTTTTTAACGCTTCAACCAGACCATTGTGCAAATGGCGGGTGAGGGTAATTGCGATGCCTGACGCTAGCAGAATGCAGGCGGTCAGGACAGCGAGCGAAAACCAGATGAAATGGCTGATTGAACTGTCGCGAGCGGTTAAGCGAACTTCGCCAATGGTTTCACCATTGTGACGAATCGGCTGAATGATGGGGGCAGGGAAGAGCCAGTGGCTTATGAAATTACTGAAAGTATCGCCTGGATCCTTACGGGTGTAATGCCAGGATGCCAGAATATTTTGCTGCTTATCACGCACTTCTGCAGTTGAAAATTGGCCTTGCTGCCCCAGCGCTGCCAGTGTTTCAGTTGCTGCAGGGCCATCGGCAAAAACGACCGCTGCTTCCAGACTGTAAGTCATTGTTGCTGCTGTCAGTGCCAGGTTTTTTTGCGCGTACTGTTTCAGGGTCAGCACCGAGGTCACGGAAAGCAGCAACCAGATCAGCATCATAGTGATAAATATGCTGGTCATACTGATGTTGCGTAATGCTCTTTTAAACGTGGGGCGCTTATTAAGAGAATTATCGTTATCCATCATTTTTCTTCCGTGCGAGCATTAAGACATCCGGGTTGACCTTTACACCGCTACGCGATAAGGCATCCAGGTTTACGGCAAATCTGACGTCATTATTGTGGATGATTAGACAAAAGGCGCTACCAATAATGCACTCGGTATTTTGTTCGGCAATTAATAATAACGCCTTTGACGGATATTGTTCGGTTAATTCCATCTGGAATGTCGGTGACTCGTTGCCAAAATAAAAACCATTGCAGCCTGAAATCATCGCCTCTTGTTGAGTGTGAATGATGACAGGTAGATAAGGCAAAGATGTCGTACCATTCTCTTGTAGGGCGTTACTAAAATGTGAAGATGAAAAGATACATAACTTTGGTGGCCCTGATAGCGCAGGCCAGCGGGTGTAACTGACAATACCGGAAACCATCATACGCACGTTTTTCGCAACGTCAGAAGGTTCCTGAGCGAGTATTGGTGCTCCTGTCAGCAGGAGAATCAGCAGTAAGAACAGTCGGTGAGAAAAACGCATTCAGGGATCCTCACCATCTTCGCTCGAAATGCATCGATATTTTTTCAGAATGCTCATTAAAATATCATTCTTTCATGCGGTCGTCATCAATGTGAGAAATAAAACACAATGAGTAGAATCTCATGTTTAATTTATTTGTGGGGGTTTAATTAATTTAATCGTATTGTGCTGGCATTTTCATCAGCCCCTTTTTGCCATACTTCATGCAGTTGGCTGGCATTTTCAACATTGTTGCAGCTGGCAGGAAAGCTTTTACCGGAAAGTCCTCGGGCATAAGTAAAATCGGTCTGGCAAGTTTTCTTTTGTCCTTCGGCATATCCTTTAAGGTATAGACCGCGATCCGCCTGTGAATCGCTAAATGCATCGTCATCTTTTATGGCGTTGCCCGATATCGCATCTTCCATACCAACATCATACCAGTCGGTGCTGGTCAAGGTTGGCGCGTGAGTATAAGGATCAATCTGACATCCGCTAACCAGTAAAGCCAACAAGGGGGCGATAAACTTTTTCATCATTTCTTTCTCCTTTTTCAAAGCATAGCGGATTGTTTTCAAAGGTGGTGTAAATTTATTTATACATAAACAAGGGTTAAAAGCGCGAATAAATTGCTTTTGTAAAGAAAAATGTACGAAATATGGATTGAAAACTTTACTTTATGTGTTATCGTTACGTCATCCTCGCTGAGGATCAACTATCGCAAACGAGCATAAACAGGATCGCCATCATGCAAAAAGACGCGCTGAATAACGTACATATTACCGACGAACAAGTTTTAATGACTCCGGAACAACTGAAGGCCGCTTTTCCATTAAGCCTGCAACAGGAAGCCCAGATTGCTGACTCGCGTAAAACCATTTCAGATATTATCGCCGGGCGCGATCCTCGTCTGTTGGTAGTATGTGGTCCTTGTTCCATTCATGATCCGGAAACTGCTCTGGAATATGCTCGTCGATTTAAAGCCCTTGCCGCAGAGGTCAGCGATAGCCTCTATCTGGTAATGCGCGTCTATTTTGAAAAACCCCGTACCACTGTCGGTTGGAAAGGGTTGATTAACGATCCCCATATGGATGGCTCTTTTGATGTAGAAGCCGGGCTGCAGATCGCGCGTAAATTGCTGCTTGAGCTGGTGAATATGGGACTGCCACTGGCGACGGAAGCGTTAGATCCTAATAGCCCGCAATACCTGGGCGATCTGTTTAGCTGGTCAGCAATTGGTGCTCGTACAACGGAATCGCAAACACACCGTGAAATGGCCTCCGGGCTTTCCATGCCGGTTGGTTTTAAAAACGGCACCGACGGCAGCCTTGCAACGGCTATTAACGCTATGCGTGCCGCCGCCCAGCCGCACCGTTTTGTTGGCATTAACCAGGCAGGGCAGGTTGCGTTGCTACAAACTCAGGGGAATCCGGACGGGCATGTGATCCTGCGCGGTGGTAAAGCGCCGAACTATAGCCCTGCGGATGTTGCGCAATGTGAAAAAGAGATGGAACAGGCGGGACTGCGCCCGTCTCTGATGGTAGATTGCAGCCACGGTAATTCCAATAAAGATTATCGCCGTCAGCCTGCGGTGGCAGAATCCGTGGTTGCTCAAATCAAAGATGGCAATCGCTCAATTATTGGTCTGATGATCGAAAGTAATATCCACGAGGGCAATCAGTCTTCCGAGCAACCGCGCAGTGAAATGAAATACGGTGTATCCGTAACCGATGCCTGTATTAGCTGGGAAATGACCGATGCCTTGCTGCGTGAAATTCATCAGGATCTGAACGGGCAGCTGACGGCTCGCGTGGCTTAAGAGGTTTATTATGGTTGCTGAATTGACCGCATTACGCGATCAAATTGATGAAGTCGATAAAGCGCTGCTGAATTTATTAGCGAAGCGTCTGGAACTGGTTGCTGAAGTTGGCGAGGTGAAAAGCCGCTTTGGACTGCCTATTTATGTTCCGGAGCGCGAGGCATCTATGCTGGCCTCGCGGCGTGCAGAGGCGGAAGCTCTGGGTGTACCGCCAGATCTGATTGAGGATGTTTTGCGTCGGGTGATGCGTGAATCTTACTCCAGTGAAAACGACAAAGGATTTAAAACACTTTGTCCGTCACTGCGTCCGGTGGTTATCGTCGGCGGTGGCGGTCAGATGGGACGCCTGTTCGAGAAGATGCTGACACTATCGGGTTATCAGGTGCGGATTCTGGAGCAACATGATTGGGATCGAGCGGCTGATATTGTTGCCGATGCCGGAATGGTGATTGTTAGTGTGCCAATCCACGTTACTGAGCAAGTTATCGGCAAATTACCGCCTTTACCGAAAGATTGTATTCTGGTTGATCTGGCATCGGTGAAAAATGGACCATTACAGGCCATGCTGGCGGCGCACGATGGCCCGGTACTGGGGTTACACCCGATGTTCGGCCCGGACAGCGGTAGCCTGGCAAAGCAAGTTGTGGTCTGGTGTGATGGACGTAAGCCGGAAGCATACCAATGGTTTCTGGAGCAAATTCAGGTATGGGGCGCTCGGTTGCATCGTATTAGCGCTGTCGAGCACGATCAGAATATGGCGTTTATTCAGGCTCTGCGCCACTTTGCTACTTTTGCTTACGGGCTGCACCTGGCAGAAGAAAATGTTCAGCTTGAGCAACTTCTGGCGCTCTCTTCGCCGATTTACCGCCTTGAGCTGGCGATGGTCGGGCGACTGTTTGCTCAGGATCCGCAGCTTTATGCCGACATCATTATGTCGTCAGAGCGTAATCTGGCGTTAATCAAACGTTACTATAAGCGTTTCGGCGAGGCGATTGAGTTGCTGGAGCAGGGCGATAAGCAGGCGTTTATTGACAGTTTCCGCAAGGTGGAGCACTGGTTCGGCGATTACGCACAGCGTTTTCAGAGTGAAAGCCGCGTGTTATTGCGTCAGGCGAATGACAATCGCCAGTAATAATCCAGTGCCGGATGATTCACATCATCCGGCACTTTTTCATCAGGTTGGATCAACAGGCACTACGTTCTCACTTGGGTAACAGCCCAATACCTTCATCGAACGGGTGATTTCCCCTAACTCTTTCAATGCTTTTTGCATTTCCGCTGATTCAAGATTGGCCTGAATATCCAGATAAAACATCTCTTCCCACGGATTACCGTGAATCGGACGTGATTCCAGACGGGTCATAATTAGACTGTGGTTGCGCAGTACCAGCAACGCTTCAACCAGTGCACCAGCTTGTTGTCCGGTCGCCATTAACAACGTCGTTTTCGCTGGAACCTGGTCAGACACGTTAATGGCTTTACGTGCCAACACCACAAATCGGGTGAAGTTTTGTCGCTGATTCGCTTCAATACGCTCCAGTACCTGCAAACCGTACAAAGTGCCGCCAGCTTCGCTTCCCAACGCAGCAACATGCGGTGATTTTGCCTGTGCAACCTTTTCCATTGCCGCAGACGTACTTTCGGTATATTCAATCTTCCAGTGCGGATAACGATTAAGGAATTTGCTGCATTGCTGGAATGGCTGCGGATGGCTGTAGACCGTATTGATGGTGGATAAATCAGTAGTGCCGGAGACCAACAAACAATGGTCGATAGTTAACGTCATCTCGCCAACAATCGACAAACTGGTATGTTGCAGCAGATCGTAAACGTCATTTATGGCACCGGAGCTGGTATTTTCAATCGGTACGACGGCATAGTCGGCCTGGCCGGTTTCCACCTGATTAAAAATATCGGCAAATTTGGCGCAGCCACTTTCAATGAATTGCTCAAAGTGACGGGCAGCATACTGGCGCGCCGCAAGATGGGAATAAGAACCTTTGGGGCCGAGAAAAGCGATGCGTGCTGAGTGCGGATTAATTTTATTGAGATGTTGCTGGAGCAAAGCCTGCTGAGTTAATACGGAATCTTCAATGATGAGCTGGAACAGGCGAGTAATGTAATGGGCGTCCAGATGGTGCGCTTTACCGAGCGTAATTAATCTTTCCAGCAAATCGCGTTCACGATCAATATCACGTACCGGGCGATGCGAGAGTAGTTTGGCTTTTCCCACCTCGACGGCCAGTTCGCGTCGCTCTGCCAGTAATGCTAATAATTTTTCATCCAGCGCGCTGATTTTCTCTCGCAGCGCCAGTAACGGGTTTTCCGATGTCATAGTGTTGCCTTTTTGTTATCAATAAAAAAGGCCCCCCGATTTGGGAGGCCTTATTGTTCGTCTTCGCATTCTGTTTCACACGACGAAACGCCTCCCATTCAGGGGAAGGTAAAAAAGAATGCGAAGAAAAACGGTGTGTGTTTCATGTTTGTTTCCTTAAGTGACTTTAGTACAGTACCCGTACTGTTTTCACGCTGTCAACAAAAAACGCGCCCGAAGGCGCGTTGGCGATACACTCAATATAAAGGACTACTCTTCTTCAACTTCTTCGACGAAGTTGGCGTCTTTCACCGATGTTGCGGCACGACGTGCTTCGCCTTTGTGCTGCAGTTTATTGAGCTGCCGTTCCAGCTTGTTGATCAATTCGTTAATTGCGGTGTACATATCTTCATGTTTACCACTGGCAACCAGAACGCCGTTAGGTGTATTGATTGTGGCGTCAGCAACAAACCCTTGTGGCTCTTTGGACAGAATGATATGTGGATTAATCAGATGTGTTTGCCATTTTTCCAGTTTGGCGAGACGGTCTGCGACATGTTGGCGGATGGCCGGAGTAATTTCCATTTGTTTGCTGGTAATGTTCATTGTCATAAATTTTACCTCTTGTCTTCCCGTCTTGGTGAATTCAGCATACCGTTCCTGATGTCAAAATGTGTGATGGAAATCTCATAATTTTGTCACTTTTTGTCAACGAATCTTTTTTGTGAGAAATCGCAGGAAGAGGTGTTTTTTTACTTGAGGAATATCTCAAAGCGAGCCATATTTGATGAGATCGATAGTGACTAAATCGCTTCAGTTTCACAACTAACAGAATAAAAAAACGGCAGCTCAAGGCTGTAATGCCAGTCAGTTAAGCAACTGACTGGCTCTTTTTCGGGGCTGTGGGGTATTTCCAGGGCCTCTCCTTTACCACTCTCGGGAAGGCCCTTTCCCTTCTTGTCGGTAAT
>NZ_JBJQJP010000023.1:0-63964 GCF_046487365.1 Escherichia sp. WS1451 | reverse complement strand
CTCAGGAGAACCCCGCTGACCCGGCGGCGTGTTTGCCGTTGTTCCGTGTCAGTGGTGGCGCATTATAGGGAGTTATTCCGGCCTGACAAGAGGAAATTTAAAATAATTTTCTGACCGCGCATTTTTTATTCTTTATGCTTATTTCAGCGTCGGTTTGTCGGTTAAATGGGCGATTTCTCGGGCGAAATTCGCCACCTGCTCCCAATCGGTATAGACAACTTCTTTGCGCGTATCCGTTTCACCGCCTGACATCTTCATAATCAGCTTGATCATAAAACGGTCGTACCAACGATAGCGTGGATAACGCAGCGCCCCGGCAATGACGGCACAGCGATCGGGGCGCCATTGTGAGTTCATCAGAAACTTTCGGGCGTAGCTGTTGGTCTGCACAGTCCGCTTCTCCGGCTTGCGTGCCACCAGGTTGACAGAGTAAAAGGCGCTCGGCATTGAGTTCAGCTGGGTGGCATGCTTTTTGACAAATGCCTGGAACGCTGAATGGTAATGACCGTAGCGAATAGAAGCTCCAATGACCACACGGTCGTAGTTTTCCCACTGTGGTTCTTCAATGCGGTGTACATTAGCAACATCCGCCTGGATACCCAGTTCTTTCAGTTCCGAAGCCAGGTAGGAGGCAATCTCGCGCGTTTGTCCGTCCCTTGTTGAGAAAAGAATTAATGTTTTCACGTATTACTCCATCATTCACGCCAGAAAGTCGGGGTAAAGAGCACCAGCAATGTAAAGACCTCAAGACGACCAAACAGCATGTTGGCAATCAGGATCCATTTAGCCACCGGGTTCATACTGGTAAAGTTATCAGCAACCACACCAAGCCCTGGCCCCAGGTTATTCAATGTCGCAACAACCGAGGCAAAGGCAGAAAAGTCATCCACGCCCGTGGCGATAATCGCCAGCATACTGACAATAAACACCAATGCATAGGCGGAGAAAAATCCCCAAACGGCTTCGAGGATACGTTCCGGCAGTGCGCGATTCCCCAGCTTAATGCTGTAGACGGCGTTCGGATGCACCAGTCGTTTCAGCTCACGGTTCCCCTGCTTAAACAGCAGCAGGATGCGGATCACTTTCAGGCCACCGCCCGTTGACCCGGCACAACCGCCGATAAAAGCTGAACATAAGAGCAGTACCGGCAAAAAGAGCGGCCAGCGGGCAATGCTGTCAGTCGTAAACCCGGCGGTTGTCGCCATCGACACCACCTGGAAAAACGCCTGGTTAATTGTCATCAGCGCCGAACTATAGACATTATGAAACCACAGCACGAGGGTACAAATAATCACCAGCGTAAACTGTACGCCGATAAACATGCGAAATTCCGGATCGCGCCAATAAACCTTCAGACTACGCCCACTTAACAGTGAAAAGTGCAGACCGTAGTTACAGCCGGAGATCAGCAGGAAGATAGCAATGATAGTGTTAATAGTCGGGCTGTCGAAATAACCGATACTGGCATCATGTGTCGAGAAGCCGCCAATAGCGATAGTCGCAAAGCTATGGCCGATGGCATCAAAGGCATCCATTCCGGCAAACCACAACGCCAGCGCACAGGCGACGGTCAGCAAGACATAAATCAACCACAGGGTTTTCGCCGTTTCCGCAATTCGCGGGCGCATTTTGTTATCTTTCAGCGGGCCGGGCATTTCTGCGCGATAGAGCTGCATCCCACCCACGCCGAGGATAGGCAGTATCGCAACCGCCAGCACGATGATCCCCATCCCGCCAAACCATTGCAGCATCTGGCGATAAAAGAGGATGGCATGAGGGAGCGAATCCAGCCCCACCAGCGTAGTGGCTCCCGTGGTGGTCAGGCCAGAGAAAGATTCAAAAAACGCATCGGTAATCGTGAGGTTCGGGCTTTCCGAGAAGATAAAAGGGAGCGCACCGACGCTACCCAGCACGGTCCAGAACAGCACCACTATCAGAAACCCCTCACGGGATTTCAGTTCGCCCTTCTCTTTGCGGTTCGGCCACCACAGCATAGAGCCAATGGCGAGGGCGACAAAAAAGGTCTGGGTAAAAGCGCGGCCCGCTCCATCCCGGTAGATGAGTGCTACCAGCCCAGGGATAATCATGGTCCCTGAAAATAAGATGACCAGTAGTCCAACGATTCGGGTAATGGCGCGAAAATGCATCTCTGCCGCTTCCTTAGTTCTGCAAAACGAAGTGGGGATTATTCTTCAATCGCTAACAATTGCAATGAACCACGGCTAAAATCCGCCAGCTTTGCGGAAAATTCAGCCACTTTCGCCGCCGGAAGCGCCACCCGCAGCAGAACGAATGCCTGATAATCACTGTTGATAATTTTGCCGTCACACTGCCCCAGCAACGCTTCAATGCCGGTTAACTGACTATATTCACATTGCAAAGTATATTCGGTTAATGGCGTCTTGCGTTGGGTCGTTAGCTGGCGCAGCGCCTGATTCACGCCGCCGCCATACGCTTTCACTAACCCACCGGTACCAAGCAATATGCCGCCGTAGTAGCGCACCACCACAGCGGTAATTTCCCCGACGCCGCTGCCCATTAGTTGGGCGAGCATCGGTTTACCGGCCGTTCCCGCCGGTTCCCCGTCGTCAGAGAAACCGAGCTGTTGAGAATCATCCGGCGCACCCGCCACCCACGCTACGCAATGGTGGCGGGCATCGGGGTGTTCTGCCCGTACCGATTCAACAAACGCTTTCGCCGCCTCAACGCCATCGGTATGCGCCAACATCGTTATGAAGCGGCTTTTTTTGATCTCTTCAACGACCGTGACCGGTGCCGCAGGAATTAACCAGCTTTCCATCACGCCAGTTTCAGATCCCGGGTCATGTTTTCCACGCTGTTTTCGTGGATCACCACATTGTCTTCGATACGAATGCCGCCGAACGGTTTCAGTGCTTCAATTTTCTGCCAGTTGAAGTGCTTGCTGAACTGCCCTTCACGCCACGGTGCCAGCAGCGATTCGATGAAGTAGATACCCGGTTCGATGGTTAACACCATGCCCGGCTGGAGAATACGGGTGCAGCGCAGGTACGGATATTTTGCCGGTGCCGCGAGGTGCGTACCGCTATCATCTTGCATAAAGCCAGCTACGTCATGCACCTGCAGGCCCAGCGGATGACCGATACCGTGCGGCATAAAAGGTCCGGTGAGATCGTTTTCGACCATCGCTTCTTCACTCATATCGGTGATGATTTGATGTTTACGCAGCAGTTTGGCGATGCGCTGATGGAACTGGATGTGATAATCCACATAGCTGACGCCTGCTTTCATGGTGGCGATCAGCGCCAGTTGTTCATCATTTACGTCTTTCACCAGCTGTGCGTAGTCGTTGTCGCTTTTTGCCGACCAGGTACGGGTCAGGTCAGCCGCATAGCCGTTATATTCGGCCCCGGCATCCAGCAGGAAGCTGCGCATCTCTTCCGGTGCCTGGTGGTCCAATTTGGTGTAATGCAGCACCGCAGCGTGTTCGTTAAGCGCCACAATGTTGCTGTAAGGTACGTCGGTATCACGATGACCGGTCGCGGTCAGATAGGCAATATTGATATCGAACTCGCTCATGCCAGAACGGAACGCTTCTTCTGCCGCACGATGACCGTTGACCGCCATTTTCTGCGCTTCACGCATACAGGCCAGTTCGTACTCGGTTTTGAAGGAGCGGTAGTAATGCAGGTAGTCGATCACCCCTTTCGGGTTGATGTTGCTGGCCTCAATACCCAGTTGCAGCGCACGTTCCGGCACCGGACCGATATAACCGATATTGCCGCGCGCAGCAGGCAGCAGGCTACCAATGCCATCGGCTTTCGGCAGCGCGATCACTTCCACATCTTCAGTCCAGAAGGAGTTCGGCAGCGGTTCGACGTTGTGCCAGTAATCAACCGGCAGATAAAACCACAGTTTCGGCTTGTTCACGCCATCCACCAGCAACCAGCAGTTTGGCACCTGAGTTACCGGCACCCACGTTTTGAATTGCGGGTTCACTTTAAACGGATAGGGATGATCGTCGAGAAAAACGTTGAACAGTTCGCCGGAGTGAATAAGTAACGCATCCAGCTTGAAGCGCGCCAGCGCATCGCGAGTCCGTTCCTGTAAGGTAGCTATATGATTTTTATAGAGTGAGGCCAGTGATTCCATTTTTTACCCTTCTGTTTTTTTGACCTTAAGTCTCCGCATCTTAGCACATCGTTCATCCAGAGCGTGATTTCTGCCGAGCGTGATCAGATCGGCATTTCTTTAATCTTTTATTTGCATATTTTTAACACAAAATACACACTTCGATGCATCTGGTACGACCAGATCACCTTGCGGATTCAGGAGACTGACATGCTTTACAAAGGCGACACCCTGTACCTTGACTGGCTGGAAGATGGCATTGCCGAACTGGTTTTTGATGCCCCAGGCTCAGTTAATAAACTCGACACTGCGACCGTCGCCAGCCTCGGCGAGGCCATCGGCGTGCTGGAACAGCAATCAGATTTAAAAGGGCTGCTGCTGCGTTCGAACAAAGCAGCCTTTATCGTCGGTGCTGATATCACCGAATTTTTGTCCCTGTTCCTCGTTCCTGAAGAACAGTTAAGTCAGTGGCTGCACTTTGCCAATAGCGTGTTTAATCGCCTGGAAGATCTGCCGGTGCCGACCATTGCTGCCGTCAACGGCTATGCGCTGGGCGGTGGCTGCGAATGTGTACTGGCGACCGATTATCGTCTGGCGACGCCGGATCTGCGCATCGGTCTGCCGGAAACCAAACTGGGCATCATGCCGGGCTTTGGCGGTTCTGTACGTATGCCACGTATGCTGGGCGCTGACAGTGCGCTGGAAATCATTGCCGCCGGTAAAGATGTCGGCGCGGATCAGGCGCTGAAAATCGGTCTGGTGGATGGCGTAGTCAAAGCAGAAAAACTGGTTGAAGGCGCGAAGGCGATTTTACGTCAGGCCATTAACGGCGACCTCGACTGGAAAGCAAAACGTCAGCCGAAGCTGGAACCGCTAAAACTGAGCAAGATTGAAGCCACCATGAGCTTCACCATCGCTAAAGGGATGGTCGCGCAAACGGCGGGGAAACATTATCCGGCCCCCATCACCGCAGTAAAAACCATTGAAGCTGCGGCCCGTTTTGGTCGTGAAGAAGCCTTAAACCTGGAAAACAAAAGTTTTGTCCCGCTGGCGCATACCAACGAAGCCCGCGCATTGGTCGGCATTTTCCTTAACGATCAATATGTAAAAGGTAAAGCGAAGAAACTCACCAAAGATGTTGAAACCCCGAAACAGGCCGCTGTGCTGGGCGCAGGCATTATGGGCGGCGGCATCGCTTACCAGTCTGCGTGGAAAGGCGTGCCGGTTGTCATGAAAGATATCAACGACAAGTCGTTAACCCTCGGCATGACCGAAGCCGCGAAACTGCTGAACAAGCAGCTTGAGCGCGGCAAGATCGATGGTCTGAAACTGGCTGGCGTGATCTCCACAATTCACCCAACGCTCGACTACGCCGGGTTTGACCGCGTGGATGTTGTGGTAGAAGCGGTTGTTGAAAACCCGAAAGTGAAAAAAGCCGTACTGGCAGAAACCGAGCAGAAAGTACGCCCGGATACCGTGCTGGCGTCTAACACTTCAACCATTCCTATCAGCGAACTGGCCAACGCGCTGGAACGTCCGGAAAACTTCTGCGGGATGCACTTCTTTAACCCGGTCCACCGAATGCCGTTGGTGGAAATTATTCGCGGCGAGAAAAGCTCCGACGAAACCATCGCGAAAGTTGTCGCCTGGGCGAGCAAGATGGGCAAGACGCCGATTGTGGTTAACGACTGCCCCGGCTTCTTTGTTAACCGCGTGCTGTTCCCCTATTTCGCCGGTTTCAGCCAGCTGCTGCGCGACGGCGCGGATTTCCGCAAGATCGACAAAGTGATGGAAAAACAGTTTGGCTGGCCTATGGGTCCGGCATATCTGCTGGACGTTGTGGGCATTGACACCGCGCATCATGCCCAGGCTGTCATGGCAGCAGGCTTCCCGCAGCGAATGCAGAAAGATTATCGCGATGCCATCGACGCGCTGTTTGATGCCAACCGCTTTGGTCAGAAGAACGGCCTCGGTTTCTGGCGTTATAAAGAAGACAGCAAAGGTAAGCCGAAGAAAGAAGAAGACGCCGTCGTTGACGACCTGCTGGCAGAAGTGAGCCAGCCGAAGCGCGATTTCAGCGAAGAAGAGATTATCGCCCGCATGATGATCCCGATGGTCAACGAAGTGGTGCGCTGTCTGGAAGAAGGCATTATCGCCACTCCGGCAGAAGCGGATATGGCGCTGGTCTATGGCCTGGGCTTCCCTCCATTCCACGGCGGCGCGTTCCGCTGGCTGGACACCCTCGGTAGCGCAAAATACCTCGATATGGCGCAGCAATATCAGCACCTCGGCCCGCTGTATGAAGTGCCGGAAGGTCTGCGTAATAAAGCGCGTCATAACGAACCGTACTATCCCCCGGTTGAGCCAGCCCGTCCGGTTGGCGACCTGAAAACGGCTTAAGGAGTCACAATGGAACAGGTTGTCATTGTCGATGCAATTCGCACCCCGATGGGCCGTTCGAAGGGCGGTGCTTTTCGTCACGTGCGTGCAGAAGATCTCTCCGCTCATTTAATGCGTAGCCTGCTGGCGCGTAACCCGGCGCTGGAAGCGGCTGCCCTCGACGATATTTACTGGGGCTGTGTACAGCAGACGCTGGAGCAAGGTTTTAATATCGCCCGTAACGCGGCGCTGTTGGCAGAAGTACCACACTCTGTCCCGGCGGTGACCGTCAATCGCTTGTGTGGTTCATCCATGCAAGCATTACATGACGCAGCACGAATGATCATGACCGGCGATGCGCAGGCATGTCTGGTTGGCGGCGTGGAGCATATGGGCCATGTGCCGATGAGTCACGGCGTCGATTTTCACCCCGGCCTGAGCCGCAATGTCGCCAAAGCGGCGGGCATGATGGGCTTAACGGCAGAAATGCTGGCGCGTATGCACGGTATCAGCCGTGAAATGCAGGATGCCTTTGCCGCGCGGTCACACGCCCGCGCCTGGGCTGCCACGCAGTCGGGTGCATTTAAAAATGAAATTATCCCGACCGGTGGTCACGATGCCGACGGCGTCCTGAAGCAGTTTAATTACGACGAAGTGATTCGCCCGGAAACCACCGTGGAAGCCCTCGCCACGCTGCGTCCGGCGTTTGATCCAGTAAGCGGTACGGTAACGGCGGGTACATCTTCTGCGCTTTCCGATGGCGCAGCTGCCATGCTGGTGATGAGTGAAAGCCGCGCCCATGAATTAGGTCTTAAGCCGCGCGCCCGTGTGCGTTCGATGGCGGTCGTTGGTTGTGATCCGTCGATTATGGGTTACGGTCCGGTTCCGGCCTCGAAGCTGGCGCTGAAAAAAGCGGGGCTTTCTGCCAGTGATATCGGCGTGTTTGAGATGAACGAAGCCTTTGCCGCGCAGATCCTGCCATGTATTAAAGATCTGGGACTGATTGAGCAGATTGACGAGAAGATCAACCTCAACGGTGGCGCGATCGCGCTGGGTCATCCGCTGGGTTGTTCCGGTGCGCGTATCAGCACCACGCTGCTGAATCTGATGGAGCGCAAAGATGCCCAGTTTGGTCTGGCGACGATGTGTATCGGTCTGGGTCAGGGTATTGCGACGGTGTTTGAGCGGATTTAACCACTTGCCGGATGCGGCGTGAACGCCTTATCCGGTCTACCGATCCTGCACCAATATAGGCCTGATAAGACGCGCCAGCGTCGCATCAGGCATCGTGCACCGATTGCCGGATGCGACATAGATCTAAATGCCACTGTATAAAGTTTTAGTTGCCGTTCTTCCCGCCTGTCAGGGGCGGGTTTTTTATATCTCAGATAAATGCAAACGCATCGCCAAACAGGCGATCTTCCCGCGCATTACGCTCACTGCAAAACAGGTCACGGGCAATTTTCGCCATCTCAAAACGTCCGGCAATATAGATATCATGCTCTGCCAGCGTACCGTGATCCTGCAATACCGCCGTTAACACAGTGCCAGTACGCCCACGCCAGCCCGCTTCCGGTTGTTCAACCACCGGCACCACTTGCAGACCAGGATGCTTAAGCGAAAGCGCCTCAAGCTCGGAGAGATCATAAAGATGCTGCTCTTCACGCCCGCCCCAGTAAATGGTGATATCACGGTTTGGGTTACGCGCCAGCGCCGTCAGCAAAATCGAGCGCGCATAAGAGAACCCGGTGCCACCCGCAATCAAAATCATCGGACGTTCTTCATCATCGCGCAGCCATGCCTCACCGTGCGGAATATCGACCACGATTTGATGATCTTTAAGAATGCGGTCCATGACTGCTTTCGCGTAAAGGTTGATT
This sequence comes from Escherichia sp. WS1451, assembly GCF_046487365.1. Taxonomy (NCBI): domain Bacteria; kingdom Pseudomonadati; phylum Pseudomonadota; class Gammaproteobacteria; order Enterobacterales; family Enterobacteriaceae; genus Escherichia; species Escherichia sp. WS1451. Next base: position 55,595 of record NZ_JBJQJP010000023.1, on the reverse strand, counting down.
TCAGAAGCGCCAATATGCAGCTCGATGAACCCTTTTTCATCTGGCGTCGAAGCCATTGAGAACGGACGTTTGTCACGCTCATCCATCACTACCATCAAATACTGACCAGCACGAAAAGAAAAGGCCGCGTCTGGTACGATTCGGACACGGTATACGGTATCCGTGATAGCTTCTACCGAGGTCACTTTACAGCTTAAGGTTGTCATGCGCTTTCTCTGTCGGATCGATAAATAGGGCAAAACAAACGCGCATCAGGCGCTTTTACCGTTGTTAAAAATAGCCAGTTCATCCCAGATGGCGTCAATACGCGCGACAACATCCGGATCTTTTTTGATGGGACGTCCCCATTCACGCTGGGTTTCCCCTGGCCATTTATTCGTGGCATCCAGCCCCATTTTTGAACCCAGCCCGGAGACAGGCGAGGCAAAATCCAGATAATCAATAGGCGTATTTTCGACCAACACCGTGTCCCGCGCCGGGTCCATACGGGTGGTAATCGCCCAAATCACATCGTTCCAGTCGCGTGCGTTGACGTCATCATCGCAAACGATCACAAATTTAGTGTACATAAACTGGCGTAAGAACGACCAGACGCCCATCATGACGCGCTTCGCGTGTCCGGCGTACTGTTTTTTGATCGTCACTACCGCCAGACGATAAGAACAGCCTTCAGGCGGCAGGTAAAAATCGACAATTTCCGGGAACTGTTTTTGCAGAATCGGCACAAACACTTCGTTCAACGCCACGCCCAGTACCGCAGGCTCATCAGGCGGACGCCCGGTATAGGTGGAATGGTAAATCGCATCTTCACGCTGGGTAATATGCGTCACGGTGAATACCGGGAAACTATCAACTTCGTTATAGTAACCGGTGTGGTCGCCATACGGCCCTTCCGGCGCAGTTTCGCCTTGTTCGATATACCCTTCCAGCACAATCTCCGCACTGGCGGGCACTTCGAGATCATTGGAAATACACTTTACTACTTCGGTCTTGGTGCCGCGCAGCAATCCGGCAAACGCATACTCTGAAAGCGTATCCGGAACGGGGGTGACTGCACCGAGAATCGTGGCAGGATCGGCACCCAGCGCCACAGAAACCGGGAAACGTTCGCCCGGATGCGCCGCACACCACTCCTGATAATCCAACGCGCCGCCGCGATGCGACAGCCAGCGCATAATCAGTTTGTTTTTACCAATTAGCTGCTGGCGATAAATGCCCAGATTCTGCCGCTCTTTATGCGGGCCGCGCGTTACGGTGAGCCCCCAGGTAATCAGCGGCGCGGCATCTTCCGGCCAGCAGGTCATAATGGGAATACGATTGAGATCGACGTCATCGCCAGAGACGATTTTTTGTTGGCAAGGCGCACCACGCAGTCGCTTTGTCGGCATGTTCAATACTTGCTTAAACTGCGGCAGTTTATCAAACAGGTCGCGGAAACCTTTTGGCGGCTCCGGCTCTTTCAGAAACGCCAATAATTTACCAACTTCACGCAGCGCCGAAACATCTTCCTGCCCCATGCCCATCGCCACGCGCTTTGGCGTACCGAACAGGTTGCACAGCACCGGCATTGAGTAGCCTTTAGGGTTTTCGAACAACAGCGCAGGCCCACCGGCACGCAAAGTGCGGTCAGCAATTTCAGTGATTTCCAGATGCGGATCCACCGGGAGCGTGATACGTTTTAGCTCACCCTGCTGTTCAAGCAGCGTCAAGAAGTCGCGTAAATCGTTATATTTCATGGCGTCCATTGTAGCCTCTTAATCTGCGCCCATTATACGGCGTTCATCTTTGCGATGCTGTAAATTTGTTAAATTAGCGTGAACTCTGACGGTATAACGCAAACCGGGGAATATAATTAACTTAGCGTAAAGCTTTTGCTATCCTTGCGCCCCGATTAAACGGATAAGAGTCATTATGCAATCCTGGTATTTACTGTACTGCAAGCGCGGGCAACTTCAACGTGCCCAGGAACACCTCGAAAGACAGGCTGTGAATTGCCTGGCACCGATGATCACCCTGGAAAAAATCGTGCGTGGCAAACGTACTGCAGTCAGTGAGCCATTGTTCCCCAACTACTTGTTTGTGGAGTTCGATCCGGAAGTGATTCATACCACGACTATCAACGCGACCCGCGGTGTCAGCCACTTCGTGCGCTTTGGCGCGTCGCCAGCGATAGTCCCATCGGCGGTGATTCATCAGCTATCGGTATATAAACCGAAAGACATTGTCGATCCGGCAACCCCTTATCCGGGTGATAAGGTGATTATTACCGAAGGCGCGTTCGAAGGTTTTCAGGCCATTTTCACCGAACCCGACGGCGAGGCTCGCTCCATGCTGTTACTTAATCTTATCAATAAAGAGATTAAGCACAGTGTGAAGAACACCGAGTTCCGCAAACTCTAAAACGCAATCCCAAACAGTGTTTTAACATTGGCATCCGTGGTGGCAGCCAGCCATGCGGCATCTTCTCCACGCCAGTGCGCAATACGTTGCAAAATATGGGGCAGATGGGCTGGCTCGTTGCGCCGGGATGATGGTTTCGGCGTGAGATCGCGCGGGAGCAAATACGGCGCATCAGTTTCGATCAGCAATTTCTCCGCCGGAATCAACGGCAACAATTCCCGCAGCTCCAGCCCGCGTCGTTCATCGCAAACCCAACCGGTAATGCCGATATAAATTCCACGCGCCACGCACGCCTGCATCTCTTCGCGTGTGCCGGTAAAGCAATGAAGAACCGCACCAGGCAGTTTATCCAGCCACGGCTCCAGCAATGTCATAAACCGCTCGTGGGCATCGCGACAGTGCATAAATACCGGCATGTTTAATTCTGCGGCAATGCGTAGCTGGGCAACAAAAGCGCGTTCCTGCTCTTCCGGCGTCGAAAAGTTGCGGTTAAAGTCGAGGCCACATTCACCAATCGCCACCACTTCTGGCTGCGCGGCCAGCTCAATAATCGCTTCTTCAGTCGCAGCTTGCCACTGGCTGCTGTCGTGAGGATGTACGCCCGCCGTTGACCAACAGGACGAATACTGACGCGCCAGCTTTTGCGCATGCTGGCTTTCACGCAGGTTAGTGCCGGTGATGAGTAGCCCATTAACTCCCGCGTCAAAAGCGCACGCTACAACATCATCACGGTCTTTCGCAAATTGCGAACTGGTCAAATTAACGCCGATATCAAACATCCTGAACTCCATATGACAACCGCCCTGACGGGCGGTTGAATTTATTCTTCAGTTTTTTCGCTTTCTGCTTCAGCGTTATTTTCCTCTTCCCGATTTCGCCCTTTACCAACGTAAAAGCGTGAGAAGAAGACACCGATTTCAAACAGGCAGTACATCGGGATCGCCAGCAGCGTTTGCGAGAAGACATCCGGCGGCGTCAGCAGCATCCCGACAACAAATGCGCCAACCAGCACATACGGACGTTTTTTGCGTAAGTCTTCTGGCGAGGTAATTCCCATCCAGCACAGCAGCACAATTGCCACAGGCACTTCAAAGGAGACACCAAACGCCATAAACAGCGCCATAACGAAGCTTAAATAGCTGGCGATGTCGGTGGATACCTGTACCCCTTCCGGCGCGGTATTGGCAAGGAAGCCAAATGCCAGCGGAAAGACCACAAAGTAGGCGAACGCCATGCCGATATAAAACAACAGAGAGCTGGAAACCAGCAGCGGCACCACCAGGCGACGTTCATGCTTATACAGCGCTGGGGCGATAAACGCCCACACCTGATAGAGAATCACCGGCGCTGACAGAATCAGCGACACCATAAAGGTCAGCTTGATCGGCGTAAAGAACGGCGAGGCCACGTCGGTGGCGATCATCGTTGAACCTTGCGGCAACTGCTTGATCAATGGCGCGGATACCAGGTGATAGATGTCATTGGCGAAATAGACCAGACACAGGAATATCACGATCACCGCGATAATGCAGTTCAGCAGACGCTTACGCAGCTCAATCAGATGCGTGATAAGCGGTTGAGTATCTTCTACAGACATGTTTACGGTTTATCACTCGACGAAGGGGAAGGTGCAGCGGTTTTCGGTTCAGCGTCCGCAGCAGGTTTTACCACCGGCTCTGGCGTGGTTTCTGGCTTCTGTTCCGGCGAACTGGCCTGCGTTTGTGCAGCGGCAGGCGTTACGCCTTCATGCGCAGCTTCATTGTCTTTCACCACCGGGTTATGGATGGTGTGCGCTTCATCGCTCGCCTTTTCAGGATCGTTTGCAACGTAGGAACGCTTCATCGACTCCGCGGCCTGGCGTAGTTCATCCATCGACGCTTTCAGTTCGGGCGTCAGGTTAGTGAGGCTCGCCTTTTCAACCTTTTTCAGGCTGTCCTGAAACTCCTGGAGTTTTAACTCCTGGGTCAGTTCGTTCTGCACCGTTGTCGCCAGTGAACGCAACGCGCGAATCCAGCCCGCTACCGTTTTTACCGCCACAGGCAGTCGTTGCGGCCCCAGAACGACGAGGCCGATGATGAACACCAATAGCAGTTCGCTAAAACCGATATCAAACACGGATTACACCTGCTCTTTATCGTGGCGCTTCGCGTCTTCTGTTTTAGCCTGTTCCTGATTCGTATCCGCCTGCTTATCGGCGATAGTTTTCGCAGTAAAATCAGCATCCTGACTGGTTTTATCCTGCTTTGGTTCATCATCGCTCATTGCTTTTTTAAAGCCTTTGATCGACGCACCAAGATCGGAACCGATGGAGCCGAGCTTTTTGGTGCCAAAAAGCAGTACAACGATGACGGCAATAATCAATAACTGCCAAATACTGATACCACCCATACATGTTCCTCTGTGGTAGATGATGATTAAACAAGGCCGCATTATACGTTACACGGCCCGCCTTGAGCGATGAAAAAATCAGCGTGTTTTGCGCCAACCGACAAACCAGGCGATCAGACCACCTGCCATTAACCAGCCGGGCATCAGCCCCCATTCAGGTCGGCTGACCAACAAGAATGTGCCACTTAATACTAACGTAGCGCCAATTCCGAGAAAATAACGCGATTGTCCCTGACGTACATGATTTGACTGAAGCTCGCGGGCAATCTTATCAACACTGTGCTGTAAATACTTGCCCTGGCGCAAACTGTCGTAAACCAGTTCAGGCAGTTCTGGCATTTTTTCGACCCAGAACGGCGCTTTTTCTTTAAATGCTCTCACCAGCGCAGGAATACCGACCTGATCTTTAATCCACGACTCCAGGAAAGGCTTCGCCGTTTTCCATAAATCGAGCTGCGGATAAAGCTGGCGTCCTACCCCTTCGACGTAGAGCAGGGTTTTCTGGAGTAACACCAGTTGCGGCTGCACTTCCATATTGAAGCGACGCGCCGTATTAAACAGATTTAACAGTACATGTCCAAACGAAATTTCGGCCAGCGGTTTCTCAAAGATAGGTTCACAGACCGTACGAATGGCAAATTCGAACTCTTCAACGTTGGTATCTGGTGGCACCCAACCAGAATCGACGTGTAGCTCTGCCACTTTGCGATAGTCGCGATTAAAGAAGGCGATAAAGTTTTCTGCCAGATAGCGTTTATCTTCTTTGTTTAGCGAGCCAACAATCCCGCAATCAATGCCGATATATTTCGGGTTTTCCGGGTGTTCATAGCTTACGAAGATGTTGCCAGGGTGCATATCGGCATGGAAAAAGCTGTCGCGAAAGACCTGAGTGAAGAACACCTGCACGCCGCGTTCCGCCAGCAATTTCATGTTAGTGCCGTTTTTCTCCAGCGCCGCAACATCAGACACCGGAATGCCGTAAATGCGCTCCATCACCATCATCCCTTCACTACAATAGTCAGGGTAAACTTCCGGGATGTAGAGCATCGGGCTGTCTTCAAAATTGCGCCGAAGCTGAATGGCGTTGGCAGATTCCCGCAGCAAATTCAGTTCATCAATCAAGGTCTTTTCGTACTCGCGCACCACTTCGGTTGGGCGCAGACGGCGACCATCCGGCAGCAAACGCGGCACCCAGCGAGCCAGCCGGTAGATAAGTTTCAGATCCGCTTTAATAACCGGCAAAATATCCGGGCGGATGACTTTAATCACCACCTCTTTACCATTCGATTTCAATCGCGCGGTATGAACCTGGGCGATAGAAGCAGAAGCCAGCGGCTTGATTTCAAAATCGTCAAACCACGCTTCTACCGGCAAGCCGCCCATTGCAGCTTCAATCTGCTGCTTCGCCAGCTTGCCATCAAACGGAGCGACTTTGTCCTGCAATAACGCCAGCTGATCGGCAATATGCGGCGGAAAAAGATCGCGGCGGGTTGATAACATCTGCCCGAACTTGATCCATACCGGTCCCAGTTCTTGCAGGGCCAGTCGTAGTCGCTCACCTAAAGGTTTGTCTTTATGCCGATTTGGCATCCAGAATAATGAGTATCGCCATAGCCGTAGCGGCAGGGTGATACGCATTTTGGGGATCAGTTCATCAAGTCCGTAGCTTAAAAAAGTGCGAATGATGAAATATAGGCGCCGTACTTCACCTGGCGTCATTTAGCCTCCAGTTTTTCCAGCCGTTTGGTCAGGGCATCAACAGCACGCTCGACGGCAGCCGTCTCTTCCGCAAACCAGGCCACTTCAAGCGGACCGGGTGCCATACGCCACTCTTCAGTAATGGCTTCTGCCACATAACGTTGCTGGCGCTTAATGCCGTGATGCAGGAACTTTGCGCCTCCGCGCATGGCTTTGCTGATACCTTCAGCGGCGATATCACCGGTATAAGGGGCCAGCAGTTCCGCAGGGTCGAACTCTGCCAGATCTGCCAGCGCAACGAAGTTTTGCACCACCTGAATATCGCCCTGTACTTCCAGCTCACCGCTACGAATCAGGGCGGCAAGCTGCTGGCGATCGCGAAGTTTCGGCAACACACTGGCGTAAGCGATAACGGTGCAGTCAGCATCGCCTGCCCATTCGCCCAGTACATCAACCTGGCGTTCGCTGAACACCAGAATCAATGACGTCGAAAAGCCTTTTACCTCCACGCGCAGCACTTTGCCCAACAGACGCGAGCGGGCCGTTTTCAGCGCGGGTGAGCGATACAGGAAGGTGTTGAGCAGACTTTCAATTCCTGCCGTCACTAAAGGTTTAAAAGGCATTTCCGGTCTCCTGTCAGAACTTATAACCACGATGCAACGCCACAACCCCTGCCGTCAGATTGTAGTAGTCGACACTTTCGAATCCGGCATCCTGCATCATGGCTTTCAGGGTATCCTGATCGGGATGCATACGGATGGATTCTGCCAGATAACGGTAGCTGTCGGCGTCGTTCGCGACCAGTGAGCCAATACGCGGCAGCACATGGAAGGAGTATGCATCATAGGCTTTGCTCAGCGGCTCGATAATTGGCTTCGAGAACTCAAGCACCAGCAGGCGGCCGCCGGGTTTCAGCACGCGATACATTGAACGCAGTGCTTTATCTTTGTCGGTGACGTTACGCAGACCAAACGAAATGGTGATGCAATCAAAGGTGTTATCCGGGAACGGCAGCGCCTCAGCGTTCGCTTGAACATACTCAACGTTGCCAATCACACCGATATTACGCAGCTTCTCGCGGCCCATTTTGAGCATGGATTCATTGATATCAGCAAGGACCACTTTGCCAGTTTCTCCGACCAGGCGAGAGAATTTCGCTGTCAGGTCGCCGGTGCCACCAGCCAGATCCAGCACGGTCTGCCCACGGCGTACGCCGCTGCAATCAATCGTGAATCGCTTCCACAAACGATGAATACCGAATGACATCAAATCATTCATGACATCGTATTTTGATGCCACGGAATGGAAAACGTGAGCGACCATATCCGCTTTTTGTTCCTTCGCGACGGTCTGAAAACCAAAGTGCGTCGTTTCTTGTGACTTATCCACCATCTCAATGCCTGCTCATCAAAAAATTGTTCCAGAAGTGTAACAGATTGGGCGTCGATGCCCTAGATTTCTACCCGGCTTAACTACCCCCAATGGGCTAGCGCGACTGCTGATTATATTCATCATCGCGTTGATAAGCTTCATCATTCGGCTGCTCCGGAACCGACCGCAGTCGATACTCTTCATCCTGGCTCACCGCTTGTTCAGCCAAATCCGGATTAATCTCGCGTTTAATTTCTACCCCTAAACCGCGAAACGCTTCTGCCTGCGCCAGCACATTTCCGCGACCTGAAGAGAGTTTTTTCATTGCCTGGCGATAGTTATCCTGCGCTTTGTCGAGACTTTGACCAATCGCGGACATGTCATCGATGAACAAACGCATCTTGTCGTACAGCTTGCTGGCACGATCGGCGATTTGCTGGGCGTTGCGGCTTTGATGCTCATAACGCCACAGGTTGGCGATAGTGCGCAGCGCCACCAGCAGCGTAGTCGGGCTAACCAGCATGATATTGTTTTTCAACGCTTCGGTGATCAGCTCCGGCTGACGGTCAAGCGCCAGTAAAAAAGCGGGTTCAACGGGAATAAACATCAGCACGTAATCCAGAGTTCGCAGCCCCGGCAGCTGTTGATAATCTTTGCGTCCCAGCAAACGGATATGGTTACGTACCGACGCGATATGTTCCTGTAGCGCGCTTTCGCGGGTGTAGTCATCTTCGGCGTTGAAATAGCGTTCATAGGCGACCAGCGTCATTTTGGCGTCGATCACCACATCTTTTCCCTGCGGCAACCGCACGATGACATCCGGCTGCATCCGCGAGCGGGCGTCATTTTCGATGCTGACCTGGGTTTCATATTCATACCCTTCACGCAGACCGGAAGCCTCCAGCACCCGCGTCAATACTACCTCGCCCCAGTTGCCCTGGGTTTTATTGTCGCCTTTCAGCGCACGCGTCAGGTTGATCGCTTCCTGGGCCATCTGGGCGTTGAGTTGCTGGAGGTTGCGGATTTCGTGAGTCAGGGTATGACGTTCTTGGGCTTCTTTACCAAAGCTGTCCTGGACCTGACGGCGGAAACCGTCCAGTTGTTCACGTAGCGGCGACAACAGGCTGTTCAGGCTCTGACGGTTTTGCTCATCAACCCGGCGATTGCTGTGCTCAAAAATACGGTTGGCGAGGTTTTCAAACTGCTCACTGAGGCGCTGCTCGCTGTTAATCATCTGGCGAATTTTATCGTCAGCATGTTGCTGTGCAGCTTCCATCCGCGTGGTTACTTCACGCAGATCGGCCTCCAGAGAGGTGTTAATACTTTGCAGGCTGCGCACTTCGTTATTGAGTAACTCGCACTCAGCGCGCCAGTGCTCGCTTTGAGTAATTTGTTGTTTTGCCGCGCTTAACTCCGCGACCATCTCTTCACGTTCAGCTAATTGCTCGGCTTTTTGCTGCGCATGTTGATAACTGGCAAACAGCCAGCCAATTGCCACACCCACCAATGCAATAACTGCGTAAACCATGATTGAGAAATCCACAACGCCTCCTGACGCAACAACTTACCCGCACAAAATAGAATTGTGCTGTACAAACGTCCAGTTTGAAAGAAGTTTCCTGCGAGGCGCTACGCAAAACGATCGTTAATTTTCATTATTTTATCCCACAATATGAGATGGAGTTTATATTGTGGGATATATCACCTTTTCCCCACGTCATTATGTGGAACACTTCAGCAATATCATCAGGAGAAACGTATGGCAGAAACCTCTTCAACCACCGCAGGCGCACAAACGTTATTACGTGGACTGGCGGTTCTTAATGCTGTTTATAACGGCTGCCATGACCTAAAAAGTATCGGCGAGTTCACCGGCACGACCCGGAGCACAACCCATCGTTTAGTCACCGTTCTGGTGGAACAACGCTACCTGCGCCATGTCCCAACGCAGGGCTACCAACTGGGTGCCAAACTGATCGAATTCGGTGCCAGAGCACTGGAAAGCACCTCGCTGTACGAAATTGCCCAGCCCGTTTTGCAACGCCTTGCCCGTTACACCCTGGACACCGTGCATCTGGGGATCGTTGAAGGCGACGAAGTGCTGTATCTGGAGAAGATCAACAGTCAGCGCGGGCTGGAAATGCGCTCACGCCCAGGCCATCGCATGCCACTGGCAATCACCGGCATCGGCAAGGCATTGATCCTCAACCGAACAGAAGAAGAGTGGCGCACGCTGTTTAAGACCTGTGGTGATGAAACAAAACTGGGCGCATTTATTCAGAACATGCGTCGTTATGCCGCCAGTGGTTTTGCTTTTGATCTGGAAGAGAACGAGCCGACTATCCGTTGCGTTGCAGCGCCGGTTTACAACGCCCGGGATGAAATTGTGGCGGCTATTTCTGTCGCCAGTACCACCACGTATATGTCGCTGGCGCGTCTGGAAGAACTGGCACCTTACGTCAAATCCTGTGCAGAAGAGATATCCGCTGAACTGGGCTGGGGTAAGCACGTCCGCAAAGATAAATAAACCATGATTAAAGGAAACGACTAATGCCGGGAGCACCCTCATTTATTGCCCTGGACTGGGGAACGTCATCGCTTCGGGCATGGCGTTTTGGCGAATCACCAAATCCACAAGAAAAACGTGAATTCCCCTGGGGGATCATGAAATTACCCTCCCAGGCAGCAACACGTGAGGACGCTTTCCACGATACGTTTTTACGTGTCTGCGGCGACTGGCTGGCACAAACCCCATGCCCGGTACTGGCTTGCGGCATGCTCGGCAGTGCGCAAGGGTGGCAACCAGCAGCTTATTTACCTTGCCCGGTCACTCTCGAGGGTCTGGCGAAGCAGTTGACGCCTGTTATCCACCAGCAGCAGACAATGCTGCACATCATTCCTGGCGTGATTAAAGAAGGTGAAATGCCCGAAGTGATGCGTGGCGAAGAGACACAAATCTTCGGTGCTATCTCGATGGAACCGGCCCTGCAAAACGCGATCCATCAGGGTATGCCAGTGCTGATAGGCTTACCCGGCACACATGCGAAATGGGCAGTAGTTGAAAACAACACCATTACCGATTTCCGAACCTTTATGACGGGCGAGTTATTTGATGTTTTATCCCGCCATTCGATTCTCGGTGCCACCATGCATCCTGGAGATGAACCGCACTGGGATGCCTTCACCCACGGGCTGACAGCAGCACAAGAGCATCATCAGACCGGATTATTATCGACGCTGTTTTCGACCCGTTCGCGCCTGCTGACCAGTAATCTTACGTCGTCCTCGCAGGGGGATTACCTTTCCGGATTACTGATAGGCCATGAATTATGTGGTCTGGCATCCAGTTTGCTACGTGATTTACCCGCCACAACACCGATCGCCTTAATCGGTAGCGCAAATCTGAACAGCCGCTATTCACAAGCATTCAGCCACGTTTTTCCCGACAGACAGATACACGCCATTCCTAATGCCACTGAACAGGGATTATGGCGAATCGCCCACGCTGCCGGGTTACTGTCCACCAACGCCAGGGAATGTACCCATGCCATTTAAGACGCTTTTGCAAAAAACCGGGTTAGTCGCCATTTTACGCGGCGTGAAACCGGATGAGATTGTCGCCATCGGTGAAAAACTGTACGCCGCCGGATTCCGCCTGATTGAGATTCCTATGAACTCGCCGGAGGCGTTGCAAAGTATCAGTTTACTGCGCGACGCCCTGCCTAAGGACTGCCTGGTCGGAGCCGGAACTGTGCTTTCGGTAGAGCAGGTGGTTGCGGTTAAAGAGGCTGGGGGCCAGATTATCGTGATGCCGCATTGCGATACTGCGGTGATCCGTCGCGCCCGTGCGCTGGGTATGTATTGTGCGCCTGGCGTCGCCACGCCCACCGAAGCCTTTGCTGCCATTGAACATGGTGCTAATGCCATCAAGCTGTTCCCGGCTGAACAAATTACGCCAGAAGTTACCAAAGCCTGGCGTGCGGTTATTCCACAATCCGTTCCGATGTTACCGGTTGGCGGTATCACACCGGAAACCATGGCGCGTTATCTGAGCCACGGCGCAAACGGCTTTGGCCTCGGTTCTGCGCTATATCACCCCGGCATGACGCCAGAGCAAGTCTATGAAAATGCAGTACTGTTTATGAACGCATGGAACAATTTAAATAGCAACTAACTGATAAATAAGGATATAAAAGCAATGATAAAACATCTTACCTTACCGAAAAAAATGGCTGCAATGGTACTTCTTGCAGGCGCTGCCCTCAGCATTGCGCCTGTACAGGCAGCCTCCTACCCAACCAAACAGATCGAGTTAGTCGTTCCCTACGCTGCCGGAGGCGGTACGGATCTGGTTGCCCGTGCCTTTGCTGATGCCGCCAAAAACCATTTACCCGTCAGCATCGGGGTTATCAATAAACCTGGCGGAGGCGGTGCTATCGGCCTGAGTGAAATCGCCGCTGCCCGCCCTGGCGGTTACAAAATTGGTTTAGGCACGGTTGAACTGACCACCCTTCCCAGCCTCGGAATGGTGCGTTTTAAAACCAGCGACTTTAAACCCATTGCCCGTCTAAACGCGGATCCGGCTGCTATCACCGTCCGTTCTGATGCGCCGTGGAATAGCTATGAAGAATTTATGACTTACGCCAAAGCGAATCCCGGAAAAGTACGCATTGGTAACTCAGGCACCGGAGCTATCTGGCATCTGGCGGCAGCTGCACTGGAAGACAAAACGGGTGCGAAGTTTTCTCATGTCCCGTATGACGGCGCAGCCCCTGCCATTACAGGCCTGTTAGGCGGGCATATTGAAGCGGTTTCCGTAAGCCCAGGTGAAGTTATCAATCATGTGAAAGGCGGCAAGCTGAAGACACTGGTAGTGATGGCGGATGAGCGAATGAAAACCATGCCTGACGTCCCGACGTTAAAAGAGAAAGGCGTTGATCTCTCCATCGGCACCTGGCGCGGCCTGATTGTGTCGCAAAAAACGCCGCAGGATGTGGTGGATGTTCTGGCAAAGGCAGCAAAAGAGACGGCTGAAGAGCCTGCATTCCAGGATGCACTGCAAAAGTTGAATCTCAACTATGCATGGCTTGACGCTGCCAGCTTCCAGACCCAAATCAGCGAACAGGAAAAGTACTTTGACGAGTTGCTGACTCGCCTGGGCCTGAAAAAATAAACCTGAGGTACGGTTGATGAACACAAAACAGTCTGTTGCTCAACTCGCCGTACCGCACCGCAAGCGCCTTTCATCAACGATGGTGGTGGCGCTGTTACTTTGTGTGGTTGCTGGCGCGGTGATGATTAATGCCGCTGATTTTCCAGCAACTGCCATTGAAACGGATCCCGGTGCAAGTGCCTTCCCTACCTTCTATGCCTGTGCCCTGATTGTGCTCGCTGTCTTGCTGGTGATACGCGATCTTTTGCAGGCAAAACCAGCCTCTTGCGCCAACGCACAGGAAAAACCGGCATTCAGGAAAACGGCAACAGGAATTGCGGCAACCGCGTTTTATATTGTGACGATGAGCTACTGCGGTTATCTCATTACTACTCCTGTTTTCCTCATCGTCATTATGACGTTGATGGGCTACAGGCGATGGGTACTCACACCGGGTATTGCGCTGCTGTTAACGGCAATCCTCTGGTTGCTGTTTGTCGAAGCGTTACAGGTGCCATTGCCTGTCGGCACATTTTTCGAATAACAGGGGCCAGCAATGTTTGAAAGTGAACTTTTAACTCAGGGTTTTTCGACATTACTCAATAATCCTCAGGCGCTGCTGTTTGCCACTTTTGGGGTGATGCTGGGTATTGTGATTGGCGCTTTGCCTGGTCTGACAGCGACCATGGGTGTGGCGATTTTGCTGCCTTTCACCTACGGCATGGAGCCTGTTTCTGGCTTGTTGATGATTTGCGGCGTCTTTTTTGGTGGCGTCTACGGTGGTTCTATCACCGCAATTTTGCTCAAAATTCCCGGAACGCCTGCCGCCGCAGCCACCGCTATTGATGGTTATGAGCTGACGAAACAGGGAAAAGCAGGGCTGGCATTGAGTGCCGCCACGTTCTCTTCCTTTAGTGGCGGAACGCTCAGCATTATCGTGCTGATGTTTCTCTCTCCGGTACTTGCCAGTTGGGCGCTGAAATTTAGTGCCTCGGAGTCCTTCGCCCTGGCAACCTTCGGACTGAGCATTATTGCCAGTATTTCCGGTGAGTCACTGATTAAAGGGCTGATTGCCGGGGTTGGCGGATTGCTGATCGCAACGATAGGCCTTGATCCAATGGGCGGTTTTCCACGGTTTACAGGTGGATTTGTGGAGCTGATGAATGTGCCATTTATCCCGGTGATGATTGGTTTATTTGCTGCTTCAGAAGCATTCCGCTCTATGGAGCAAAACCAGCAAATTCGTCAGGGGGCGAAGGTGGCTATCGGCAGTCTGTTACTGCCCTGGCAAACACTACGCCGCATTGCATTAACCATTTTGCGCTCATCAGGATTAGGGGTTTTTATCGGCATGATCCCCGGTGCGGGGGCGGATATTGCAGCTTTTGTTGCCTATAACGAAACTCGTCGTTTCAGTAAGACACCAGAAAACTTTGGTAAGGGTGAAATTAAAGCTGTGGCCTCCTGTGAGGCAGGCGCGAATGGCTGCACCGGTGGCGCATTGTTACCTATGCTGACGCTGGGGATCCCTGGCGATGCGGTAACCGCCATCATGCTGGGCGCGTTAACGTTACAGGGAATGCAACCAGGCCCGCTGATGTTTACCGACCACGGCGATATGGTTTATACACTGTTTGTCGGCATGATCTTCTGTTACTTCATGCTACTAGTTCTTGGACTGCTCTCTTTGAAAGTCATCGGTAATGTGGTGAAAATTCCCGGCAATATTCTCACACCGATGATCCTCGCACTTTGTGTGGTCGGGACTTATGCGTTGAACAATAGCCTTTTTGATGTTGGCATTATGCTGATTGCAGGCGTGGTGGGCTATTTCATGCAGAAAGGAGGATATCCGGCATCACCCGTAGTGCTGGCATTGATTATGGGGCCAATGGCGGAAAGTAATTTTCGCCGTGCGCTGTCGCTTTCTGGTGGGTCACTCGACTTTCTGTATACCCGACCGATCACTCTGGCATTGCTGACTCTGGCAGCCTTTACGCTACTGACGCCAATAATCCGCAAAATAATGCGTTTACGGCGTCAATAACTGATATCGCTCCCCGACGTTGGGGAGCGTTTTTTATTTCAGCAGACGACGCGCCGCTTCCACCACGATTTTCACCGCATGGCTTTCGGTTTGTTTCATCGTCTCAGCATTCGGGATCTCTTGCTGGGTGCGGTTAACGATAACCCCCGCTACCATACCGGCACGCAGGCCCTGACTTGCACACATGGTCAGCAGGGTTGCAGATTCCATTTCATAGTTCATTACGCCCATCGCCTGCCACTCTTCCATAGAACCTTTAAAGTGACGAACTACGCGACCAGAGTAAGTATCGTAACGTTCCTGACCCGGGTAGAAGGTATCAGAAGAAGCCGTCACACCAACGTGAGTGGTGGCACCAATTGACTTCGCCGCTTCAACCAGCGCAGTCGTACATTCGAAATCAGCGACAGCCGGGAATTCCAGCGGTGCGAAGTGCAGGCTCGCGCCGTCCAGACGAACAGACGCCGTGGTAACCAGGACATCACCCACATTAATATGCGGCTGAATAGCGCCCGTTGTACCGATACGCAGGAAGGTGCGAATGCCCAGCTGTGCCAGCTCTTCAACAGCAATAGAGGTAGACGGGCCGCCGATACCGGTAGAGCAGACGATAACAGGTTTACCATCCAGCTCTGCACGCCAGGTGGTGAATTCGCGATGAGATGCCAGCTTAACCGGCTTATCCATCAGCGCGGCGATCTTTTCCACACGATCCGGGTCGCCAGGGACGATGGCAAGCGTAGCCCCTTGTAAATCGTTTTTAGTGAGGCCGAGATGAAAAACATCAGACTTGGACATATACAACTCCTCTGTGAATCGGTTTAGTCAGAAGAAGCAAAAAGACACTTTACCGAAGGGTTTAACATTTTTTCGTGATACTCATCACCATGACGAAAATGCGTTGCATAAATTTACCCGCCAAAAGTGATGCAAATCACATAAATCACTCTTCATTCTGCAGGACTGCATAAAAGATGAGCCGATTCAGGCAATGTGATTTGTTGCATGCTGACTATAGTTAACATTGCGCAACATTTTTATAAGGGTACGGAGAATACCATGGCAACAACACAACAATCTGGATTTGCACCTGCTGCATCGCCTCTCGCTTCGACCATCGTTCAGACTCCGGACGACGCGATTGTGGCGGGCTTCACCTCTATCCCTTCACAAGGGGATAACATGCCTGCTTACCATGCCAGACCAAAGCAAAGCGATGGCCCACTGCCAGTGGTCATTGTAGTGCAGGAAATTTTTGGCGTGCATGAACATATCCGCGATATTTGTCGCCGTCTGGCGCTGGAGGGGTATCTGGCTATCGCACCTGAACTTTACTTCCGCGAAGGCGATCCGAATGATTTTGCCGATATCCCTACGCTGCTTAGCGGTCTGGTAGCAAAAGTGCCTGACTCGCAGGTGCTGGCCGATCTCGATCATGTCGCCAGTTGGGCGTCACGCAACGGCGGCGATGTTCATCGCTTAATGATCACCGGATTCTGCTGGGGTGGACGTATCACCTGGCTGTATGCCGCGCATAATCCACAGCTAAAAGCCGCAGTGGCGTGGTACGGCAAACTGACGGGCGATAAGTCGCTGAATTCACCGAAACAACCTGTTGATATCGCAACCGATCTTAACGCGCCGGTTCTCGGCTTATATGGCGGCCAGGATAACAGCATTCCGCAAGAGAGTGTGGAAACGATGCGCCAGGCGCTGCGGGCAGCAAACGCGAAAGCAGAGATTATCGTGTACCCGGATGCAGGGCATGCGTTCAACGCCGATTATCGTCCGAGCTATCATGCCGAGTCTGCGAAAGACGGCTGGCAGCGAATGTTGGAATGGTTTACACAGTATGGTGTTAAAAAGTAACGCCATAGTCGCTAAATCTGATGATTAAGCTCACACAATTTCAACGATTTTTTTAATCTCAAAACCATACAGCATCAAAAAATTTGTTGCTGTATGCCACTCTTTGACTCCCTTCACATTCGTCATCACACCACCTGCTGAATGCAAAAATTTCGTTGCTGTGCGGCAAACTTTTTTCCTGTTTTGTGCCGCTTTTCTCCTGAATACTCGTTCTCAGAACAACTGGATCGTTTAAACATCAGACAGGAGATTTACCATGACGCAATCCATTTTTCAGGCTCAACCCTTTGAATTACCTTTTGATCCGCGCACAACTGCACTGGTCATGATCGACATGCAGCGTGACTTTGTCGAAGCAGGGGGCTTCGGTGAGGCACTGGGCAATGATGTTTCACTGGTACGCACGGCTATCGCACCATGTACAGAGGTGCTGGCAGCCGCACGTCAAAAAGGAATTATGGTTATTCATACTCGTGAAGGCCATCGTGCAGACTTAAGCGACTGCCCGCCAGCCAAACTGACGCGCGGCGGAAAAACCTTTATTGGTGAACCAGGACCGATGGGACGCATTCTGGTCAGAGGTGAAGCAGGTCATGACATCATTCCTGAACTGTACCCGGTGGCAGGCGAACCGGTGATTGATAAGCCTGGCAAAGGCGCGTTTTATCAAACCGACTTACATCTGATTTTGCAAAACCACGGTATCAAGACGCTGATAGTTTGTGGTGTTACAACCGAAGTTTGCGTAACCACCACCGTGCGCGAAGCAAATGATCGTGGCTATGAATGCATTATCCCGGAAGATTGTGTCGGCTCCTATTTCCCGGAATTCCAGAAATACGCCCTCGAGATGATCAAAGCACAAGGTGCCATTTTCGGTTGGGTTACTGATTCCAAAGCCATTATTGCAGGTCTGGAAGGCTAACGCCGATGGTACAGGTTACGCTTTGCGCATCGTCGTTGGGATATATTTTCCCGCAGAATGAAACGCAAGATTTACGTCTGCATAGCGCTTTTAAACATGCGGTAAATCTGTATTCAGACGCGGGAACATTCATCACT
The DNA here is from genome assembly GCF_046487365.1 of Escherichia sp. WS1451. NCBI lineage: Bacteria > Pseudomonadati > Pseudomonadota > Gammaproteobacteria > Enterobacterales > Enterobacteriaceae > Escherichia > Escherichia sp. WS1451. The sequence continues at coordinate 37,608 of NZ_JBJQJP010000023.1, read as the reverse complement.
CTGTTGTGTGCGCAAACGTATCTGAATCTCCCTGATGCTGCCAGAGTCTGGCTACCTGAATGTTGGGACTGGCGAAGAGAGATTGCCCATTCAGATCCCATTCAGTTAACCCCAGGCTTACTGCGGACACCTCGATTTTGTGTGGCGCTCGATAACGCAACGCTCTGGCAGTCGCCATTTGTGGGGGGAATGCTGACACTTGAGGCATTCCCTTTGGTTTTCCAGCACTACCCAACGATGGCATCGCAACGGCTTTTATTTTGTCTGGAACATAACGTTCAAAGCACATTGCACCTGCCGGATAGTCTCACGCACCAGGGATTAGCGATTATGGAGCATCCAGATGCGCTGGAACGCCAGGTGCCACAACTGATCGGCTTTGGTAAAGGCTTAACGCCCGATGGAGATGACTATTTGTTGGGCTATCTGGCAGCGCTCTGGTTATGGCAACTCCCTGCACCACTTGCCGATCATCAATACCGGTTGCAGCAGGCAATTGATCAACATGCGCACAACACCACGGATATCAGTCGTCATTATCTGGAGCGTGCGCTTCAGGGACATTTTTCAGAACCGATTTGCCAGTTACTCGCACAACTGGTTGGGAGCGCATCGGCAATGACAATCGCATCCTGTGCAGAACAGGTCATGCAATTTGGCGCAACGTCAGGAGTAGATTGCCTTGCAGGAATGCTGCATGGCTTTCGAACCCTGAACACCATGAATTGATTTCAACCTTTTCTCCCGTAGCCCGTTTATGGGGCTACACGGGGATACTTTGCCCGAATTTTGCTATCGGGCGGAATGAAACAGGCGTAACAGCATGAAAGTTAAATATAAAGTTTTCAGTAATCTTTATCAGGACTCAGTTTCTCTGATGCAGATTTCCGCGCAAATCAGCAAGTTGCCCGGTATTCAACAGGCCTCGGTCGTCATGGGAACACCCAATAATCTCGAGCAATTGCGCGATGCGGGTCTGGGTAACGAAATCAACGCCAGTCCCAATGATTTAGTGATTGCAGTCATGGGTGAAGAAGATATTTGCAATGAAGCACTGGTACTGGCCCAGCAACGTCTGACCAGCAAACCTGATGATGAAACGGATAGTGGCATTAAAACACCGGAAAAGGTCAGCCTGGAAATGGCACTGGAAGCCGAGCCCGAAGCCAACCTGGCACTCATTTCTGTACCGGGAGACTACGCCGCCGCCGAAGCAATTAAAGCGTTAAACCTCGGAATGAACGTGATGATGTTCAGCGATAACGTCAGTATCGTGCAGGAAAAATCCATCAAAACGCTTGCCCGAGAACGTCAGCGCATCGTAATGGGACCTGACTGTGGAACCGCCATTGTTAACGGCATTCCGTTAGGCTTCGCTAATGTGGTGAAACGCGGAGCAATTGGTGTTATTGGCGCGTCAGGCACCGGGCTACAGGAAGTGACTTGCCGAATCGACCAGCTCGGAGCGGGTATTTCTCAGGCGTTGGGAACAGGCGGACATGATCTCAGTGAAGAGATTGGTGGAATATCGATGCTCTTCGCTTTAGATGCGCTGGCGCAAGACGATGAAACTCGCGTGATTGTGCTTATTTCAAAACCGCCTTCACCGATCGTTGCCCGGACTATTCTGGAGCGTGCCGAGGCTTGTGGAAAACCCGTGGTGGTGAATTTCCTCGGTGCGAATCCGCATGATCTGGCACGTCCCAATATCACTGCCGCCACCACACTTGCCAGCGCCGCAAATATCGCCGTGGCGTTACTGAATGATCAACCAATTCCGACTATCGAGACCGAAATTTCCTGCGACGATCTCACAATGTTACAAAACGCCTGCCAGCGCCTGCCAGCCCATCGCCAGGCGATACGCGGTGTTTTCGCCGGAGGAACCTTCTGCTACGAAGCGCAACTTATCTGCCAACAAAAGGGATTCAGCGCAGCCTCCAATACGCCAGTTGCGGGTAATCGTGCTCTGGCAAATATCTGGCAAAGCGAAGATCACACGTTGATCGATATGGGCGACGATGATTTCACCCGTGGCAAACCGCATCCAATGATCGACCCGACTCTGCGCAATCAACGTCTGCTCAACGAACTCAACGACTCACACACTGCCGTCGTGTTATTCGACCTGGTACTTGGTTATGGCGCTTCCACGACGCCTGCCAGCGAATTACTGGACCAACTTTCACACATCGACATGAATAACGCACCGTTGCTGATTGCGCACGTTTGCGGAACGGAAGCTGATCCGCAAATACGCAGTCAGCAGATAAGCGCACTACAAAATGCAGGGGTCATCATCGCCAGCAGCAATGCACAGGCGGCGTTATGGGCCAGCACCGTTGCACAGACTCAGTTGCAGAAAAAGGGGCTAAACGCATGAATACCTTATTTAATCAGCCTTTGAAGGTCGTGAACGCGGGACTACACAGTTTTGCTGACAATATTCAACATGCCGGGGGAAGCGCAATTGCACTCAACTGGCAGCCACCAGCACAAGGCGATATTGACGCTGGATTGGATCTGGCATCGTTGCTACGTCATCCCCTGGTAGAAAATGCCAACCAAATCGCCATGACACGTTATCTCGAAGCACAGCCCGTGCTGGTGGATGTCATGCTCGCTAAAGAGGCCATTCCAGCAATGGCTGAACAAAAACGTATTTTGCACTCTGGCCCGCCGATTGCCTGGGAAGAGATGTGTGGTCCGGTAAAAGGGGCGATTATTGGTGCCATGCTGTACGAAGGTTGGGCCACCAGCCAGCAAGACGCTGAAAACCAAATAAACGCAGGCGAAATCGACCTTGCCCCTTGTCATCATTATCACGCGGTTGGCCCAATGGCAGGCATCATCAGCCCGTCGATGCCGTTATGGGTGGTAGAAAACAAAACCAACGGCCATCGTACTTTTAGCAATTTCAATGAAGGTCTGGGTAAGGTTCTCCGTTTTGGCGCCAATAACGATGAAGTTCTCAATCGTCTGGCCTGGATGCGCGATGAACTGGCGCCGGCAATGAAAGCAGCAATCGCACAACACGGCGAGCTGGAACTCAAGCCATTAATGGCGCAGGCGCTGCATATGGGGGATGAAGTTCATAACCGCAATGCTGCCGCTACCGGTTTGCTGATTAAGCGCCTGCTCCCGGCATTGCTGGCCTGCTCTCTTCCACAGGAACATATCCAGCGCGTCGTGGCATTTATCACCGGTAACGATCACTTCTTCCTCAATCTGTCGATGGCCGCCTGTAAAGCAATGATGGATGCCGCCGCCAATGTACCGTTCAGTTCAATGGTTACGGTGATGGCGCGTAACGGGGTGAATTTTGGTATTCGGATTTCCGGTACTGGCGATCGCTGGTTCCAGGCTCCTGCCAATGCCGTTGAAGGTCTGTTCTTCCCCGGATTTGGCGTTGACGACGCTGCTGCTGACCTGGGTGATAGCGCAATTACTGAAACCGCAGGTGTGGGTGGCTTCGCGATGGCGTCGTCTCCGGCGATCGTCAAATTTGTGGGCGGCACCCCTGCCGATGCCACCAATAACAGCCGTCGGATGCAAGCCATCACCCTCGGCGGTAACCCCGCATTTACACTTCCAGCCCTCAATTTTGCCCCCACCGCAGCAGGGATTGATGCGCGTAAAGTGACCGATCGCGGCATTTTACCGGTCATCAATACGGGTATCGCCCACAAACAAGCGGGGGTCGGGCAAATTGGTGCCGGGATCACCACTGCGCCGATGGCCTGTTTTGTCGCCGCTGTACGTGCACTGGCGGAGATCGTCGCAAAGGAGAACCATCATGGTTAAGCCACTGGCTGTCGTCGCGGTTGGCGGCAATGCGCTCATTCAGGACGAGCAACGCAATAGTATTCCCGATCAATATGTTGCAGTGATGGAAAGCGTGCAGCATATCGTTGATATGGTTGAAGCCGGATGGGACCTGGTACTAACCCACGGTAATGGCCCGCAGGTGGGCTTTATTCTGCGCCGCTCTGAACTCGCCAGTAACGAAGTTTCTCCGGTTCCACTTGATTACGCCGTGGGTGATACACAAGGTGCAATTGGCTACATGTTCCAGAAAGCACTGCATAACGAATTGGCTCGCCGTGGCATAAACAAACCGGTAATTGCCCTGGTGACACAAACGCGAGTCAGCCCACATGACGATGCTTTCGCCAGCCCCAGTAAACCAATTGGCGCGTTTCTCGATGAAGCAACGGCCCAACAACGCCAACAACAACTCGGCTGGACGCTGATGGAGGACGCCGGGCGTGGTTGGCGGCGTACAGTTCCCTCTCCTGCACCACTGGAAATTATTGAGCACGACACCATCGCTCACCTGGTGCGCCAGGGATATCTGGTTATTGCCTGCGGCGGCGGCGGTATTCCGGTGGTGCGAGACGGGCAACAACTGAAAGGTGTAGAAGCCGTGATCGATAAAGATCTGGCCTCCGCGCTGCTCGCCAGTCAGTTAGGCGCAGATCTGCTGGTGATCCCCACCGGTGTAGAAAAAGTGGCGATTAACTTTGGTACACCACAACAACAGTGGCTCGACGCTATCAGCGTTGCCGAAGCGCAAACGCTGTTGCGGGAAGGTCAGTTTGGTGTCGGCAGTATGCAACCCAAAGTGGAAGCCATTGTTGATTTCATCAATGCCAGCCAGCAACAAGGCAAACAGGCCAGCGGCCTGATTACTTCACCGCAAACCATAAAAGCAGCCCTGGCGCATCAGAGCGGTACATGGATAACCCTTTAATTCTCTGGAGAACACAATGACTACAACGCTTTTAGCCGTTAACGGAACGCTGATGCGCGGCCTGGAACTCAACCCAAATATGCAAAAAGCGGGCGGTATTTTTGTCCGTGAAGACCGAACTGACGCCCATTACCGGTTGTGGAGTATTAATGATCGCCATCCGGGAATGATTCGCGTGAATGAAGGAGGAACACACGTCGACGTAGAAATTTGGCAATTACCGCTGGCCAGTTTTGCCGCTCTGTTAATGAGCGAACCCGCTGGGCTGGCAATTGGCAAAATCAAACTTGCCGATGGTAGCGAAGTGCTGGGCGTACTGGCAGAAAACTGGCTGACCGAAGGCCAACGGGAAATTACAGAACTGGGTAGCTGGCGCAAATACACCGGGCATTTTCATACTGTGTAACGCGCATTTATAAAGGGAACATACTATGCGTAAAAAAGAAGAGAATCTGAATACGGCATCAGGATTGCGTATTGCCATGATTTTGCTGGGTATTGCCGTCACACCTGTGCTGTTGTCATCCTCAAGCCTCGGCAATCAACTTTCCAGCAGCAGTTTAATTAGCGTCGTATTGTTAGGCGGCGTCATTCTGACCTTACTTTCAGCCATCACCATTAGCGTGGGAGAAAAAGCCCGCCTGCCAACGTATGGCATTGTGAAATATTCGTTTGGCGAAAAAGGGGCCATCGCCATTAACATTTTGATGGCGATAAGTCTGTTCGGCTGGATTGCCGTTACCGCCAATATGTTTGGTCATTCGGTACATGACTTACTGGCTCAACATGGACTGGAAGTTCCACTGGCACTGTTAGTGGCGGCTGGCTGTGTCATTTTTGTCGCCTCTACGGCATTTGGCTTTACCGTTCTGGGAAAAATTGCCCAGGTTGCCGTGCCGGTTATCGCGCTGGTGCTGTGTTACATCCTCTATGTGGCAACCCATACCGAAGTGGCAGTACCAGCGGCGATTGTGGAGATGAATACAGGTGTCGCCGTTTCCACCGTTGTTGGCACCATTATTGTGCTGGTTGCCACACTGCCTGATTTCGGTAGTTTTGTGCATAACCGCAAACATGCGCTGATTGCCGCAGGCGTGACGTTTCTGGTTGCCTACCCTCTGCTCTACTGGGCGGGTGCAACGCCGAGCGCCATTAGTGGTCAGGGATCTTTACTGGGTGCGATGGCGGTATTCGGTGCGGTTCTGCCTGCGGCGCTGTTGTTGATTTTCGCCTGCGTCACCGGTAACGCGGGCAATATGTTCCAGGGCACGCTGGTGGTTTCCACACTGCTTACCCGCTTTCCCAAATGGCAGATTACCGTGGCGCTGGGTATCCTTTCCGCCATCGTAGGCAGTATGGATATTATGGCGTGGTTTATTCCGTTTCTGCTGTTCCTGGGTATCGCCACGCCACCCGTTGCCGGAATTTATATCGCTGACTTTTTCCTTTATCGCCGTAATGGCTATCAAGAGTCAGTGTTAGCCCAGGAGTCACAGATTAAAGTGCTGACATTCGCAGCATGGATCATAGGCGCAGCGGTTGGCTTTATGACCGTAAAAGGCTTATTCACCCTGACGACGATCCCTTCGGTAGACTCGATTCTGGTGGCATGTATCGCGTATGCGATTCTCAGTCAGGCAAGTCAACACCGCTAATTCCTGGGTATACTCAGGCAATGATTACGGCTGAATCTGGAGAGATTCAGCCACTTTACCACTGACCAGGGAGCCTTATGTTCATCTCAGACGAAACGCTTCGTGTTATTCATCTGGTCGCCAGACACCAGAGCATTACCACCGCAGCCGAGCAGTTAAATAAAGTCCCTTCCGCTATCAGTTACACCATCAAGAAAGCGGAAGAGAGCCTGGGCGTTGAACTGTTCATTCGTAAGGGACGCTATATTGAATTATCGCCAGCGGGAAGTTACTTCATCGAACATAGCAAAACTATTCTTGGCGACCTGGAAGCATTAAAGCGCAACACAGTGCTGATTCACGATGGTATTGAGCGTGAACTGACAATTGCGGTAAACAATATTATTCCTGGTGATTTGCTGGTGGCATTTATTCGAGATTTTGAACGGCAATTCACATCAACAACACTGACGGTAGATCTTGAGGTATACAACGGCTGCTGGGATGCGCTGTACAGTAAGCGTGCCGATCTGGTCTACGGTGCTCCTCATGCAGTGCCAAGCAGTGAAGGCATCATTAGCGAACCGGTCGGACAAATGGAATGGGATTTTGTCGTCAGCCCACTCCACCCACTGGCAGCGAAGCGGCATCCATTAGAAAACAGTGAATTGCGTCATTATCCAGCGGTTTGTATCCGCGATACCTCCGTTAACTTCCCCCCGATGCAAGCCTGGTTGTTGGAAGGACAAAAACCCATTTTTGTTCCTGACTTCGCTACGGCAATCGCCTTAATAGAACAAAACGTCGGTATTGGTTATATTCCACATCATCTGGCATTGCCGTTATTGAACAGCGGTAAATTGCTTAAAAAGCCAATGCGCGAACATAAACACGCCACCAAGTTATTTCTTGCCGCTCGTTCCGATGGTATGGGCAAAGCCTGTCAGTGGTGCATAGAATATTTAAGAAATCCGCAATTAATTTTCTGTTCCTGAAGATCCACATCATACCTGGCATACATAGCAAAATGGCTTCCAGTACTGGAAGCCATTATCGTACTGCAATTTACAGTGACTCGTTAATATTCGTCATCCCCGACGCAAATTCTGCGCCGCCTGCACCATGTTCGCCAGTGCCGCGCGGGTTTCTGGCCAGCCGCGCGTTTTCAGGCCACAGTCCGGGTTGACCCACAGACGCTCTGCCGGAATGCGTTTTGCCGCTTTCTTCAGCAAGGCTTCAATCCATTCCACGCTCGGTACGTTTGGCGAGTGAATGTCATAGACGCCAGGACCGATTTCATTTGGATAATCAAACTCTTCGAACGACTCCAGCAACTCCATGTCGGAACGCGAGGTTTCGATGGTGATGACGTCTGCGTCCAGCGCCGCAATCGAATCCATGATGTCGTTGAACTCGCAATAACACATGTGGGTGTGGATTTGCGTGTCATCTTTCGCTACAGCGGCATTGATACGGAAGGCCTCTACGCCCCACTGGAGATAGGCATCCCAGTCGCTGCGACGCAGCGGTAAACCTTCGCGCAGCGCCGGTTCATCAATCTGGATGATGCCAATTCCAGCGGCTTCCAGGTCCGCCACTTCATCACGCAGCGCCAGCGCAATTTGTTTGGCGATGGTTTCACGGCTGACATCTTCACGCGGGAACGACCAGCAGAGAATAGTCACCGGGCCGGTCAACATCCCTTTCACCGGTTTATCAGTCAGGGATTGCGCATATTTTGCCCACTCCACGGTAATCGGTGCCGGGCGGCTAACGTCACCAATAACAATCGGTGGCTTCACGCAGCGGGAACCGTAGCTCTGTACCCAACCGTTTTGCGTAAAGACAAAGCCATCCAGATGCTCGCCAAAGTATTCCACCATGTCATTACGCTCGGCCTCGCCATGTACCAGCACATCCAGTCCCAAACGTTCCTGCTCAACAATGGCCTGCTTGATATGTTCCGCAATGCCCGTGCGGTAGTTATTGGCGTCGAGATTACCTTTTTTAAAATCCAGACGCAGGGTACGAATCTCCGTGGTTTGCGGGAAGGAACCAATCGTGGTGGTCGGCCACGCGGGCAGTTTAAAACGCGCACGCTGGGCTTCAGCACGCACTTCATAGACATTCGCACGCTGACTGTCCTGAGCGGTGATCGCCGCCAGACGCTTTTCTACTGCCGGATTATGTACACGAGTAGAGTGACGACGCGCCTGAATCGGAGCGCTCCACTCTGCCAGAGCTGCCGTATCACCACTGTTCAACGCATCGCGCAGCAATGCCAGTTCATGACATTTTTGCAGGGCGAAGGCAAACCAGCTTTTCACTTCTGCATCAAGACGCGTTTCCACGCTCAGGTCGATAGGGCTGTGCAGCAATGAGCAGGAAGATGCCACCCACAAATCACGTTTGCCGACAATGTCCTTAATTTGCGCATATTTCTCGGTAAGATCGGCGCGCCAGACGTTACGACCATTGATAAGACCCGCAGACAGCAGCCAGTCAGAAGGCAGACGCTTGTGCAGTTCAGCAACGTCATCTTTACCATGTACAAGGTCCACATGCAGCCCCTGAACAGGCAGCGCAGTAATCGTGTCGAGATTTGGCGTTACGCCTTCAAAATAGGTGGTCAGCAGCAGTTTCACCTGTCCCTGGAGCGCGTCGTAAGCGGGTTTGTATGCGTCCAGCCACGCCTGCGGCAGTTCCAGTACCAGCGCGGGTTCATCAATCTGTACCCACTCGATGCCGCGTTTCGCCAGTTCTGCCAGCACTTGCTGATAAACCGGCAGAATGTCGTTCAGCAGGCTCAGGCGATCAAACTGTTCACCTTTCACTTTACCCAGCCACAGGTAGGTAACTGGCCCCAGCAGCACAGGTTTCACCTTGTGGCCCAGCGCCAGCGCCTCGTCCACTTCCTCCAGCAGCTGCGTCCAGGTCAGTTTGAACTGTTGGCCTTTAACGAACTCCGGCACCATGTAGTGATAGTTGGTGTTAAACCATTTGGTCATTTCCGCCGCCGCCGCAGGTTCGCCAGTCGGCGCACGTCCACGACCAATACGGAACAGGGTGTCGATATCTACCGAACCATCTTTGTTCTGGTGACGCGCCGGAACGTTACCCAGCAGCAGGCTGGTGGTCAGGACATGATCGTACCAAGCAAAATCACCCACCGGCAGCAGGTCGATACCTGCTTGCTTTTGTTGATCCCAGTGACGAGCACGCAGTTCACGCCCTACCGCCAGCAGTTCTTCACGCGTGGAGTTCCCCGCCCAATAACTCTCTTGCGCTTTTTTCAGCTCGCGACGCAGGCCAACGCGAGGGAAACCGAGGGTGTGATTAAGAATTGTCATTATATGCCCCTTATGGAATTTTTAGTATTTAGCCGTCCAGATGTTTACACATCCATAATTGGCGGTTACTGTATATTCCTCAAGCGCAAATTATTCATGCCGAAGTGAAGGACTTTCATGATCGAAGTAAAACACCTGAAAACGCTACAAGCGTTGCGGAACTGCGGCTCACTCGCAGCCGCTGCGGCGACGTTGCATCAAACGCAATCCGCCCTGTCTCACCAGTTTAGCGATCTGGAACAACGCCTTGGCTTCCGGCTATTTGTGCGTAAAAGCCAGCCGCTTCGCTTTACACCGCAGGGAGAAATCCTGTTGCAACTGGCAAATCAGGTGCTGCCGCAAATTAGCCAGGCACTGCAAGCCTGCAATGAACCGCAGCAGACGCGCCTGCGCATTGCCATTGAGTGCCATAGCTGTATTCAGTGGCTGACGCCCGCATTAGAAAATTTCCATAAGAACTGGCCGCAGGTGGAGATGGATTTTAAATCGGGCGTAACGTTTGATCCGCAGCCTGCGTTGCAACAGGGCGAGCTGGATCTGGTGATGACGTCCGATATTCTGCCGCGCAGTGGCCTGCATTATTCGCCGATGTTCGACTATGAAGTGCGTCTGGTGTTAGCACCTGACCATCCACTGGCGGCGAAAACGCGAATTACACCGGAAGATCTCGCCAGCGAGACGCTGTTGATTTATCCGGTGCAGCGTAGTCGACTGGATGTCTGGCGGCATTTTCTTCAGCCGGCAGGCGTCAGCCCGTCACTGAAAAGCGTCGATAACACCTTATTGTTGATTCAGATGGTTGCCGCACGGATGGGTATTGCCGCACTACCGCATTGGGTGGTGGAGAGTTTTGAACGCCAGGGTCTGGTGGTGACCAAAACCCTGGGCGAAGGCTTGTGGAGCCGACTGTACGCCGCCGTGCGCGATGGCGAGCAGCGTCAGCCGATTACAGAAGCATTTATTCGCTCAGCGCGCAATCACGCCTGCGATCATCTGCCGTTTGTGAAGAGCGCGGAGCGACCCACTTACGATGCACCCACAGTGAGGCCAGGATCACCAGCGCGCCTGTAATAAACGTTGGCCAGTGCGGCTGTTGGTGCCAGATAGCCAGGTTTACCAGCAGCCCTGCCGGAACGTGCATATTATTCATAATGCCCAGCGTTCCGGCGTCCACCTGCGTCGCGCCGTAGTTCCACATAAAGTAGCCAATCCCGGAAGCCACCACGCCAAGAAACACCAGAATGCCCCATTGCAACGTGGTTTGCGGCATTTTCTGCGCATTTCCCAGCAAGAACCATGCAATCACTGCCACCAGGAACGCGCCAAGATAGAACCACGCAAAGGCGTTATGCTGCGGCATCGGGCGAGTTTCCATCAGACGTTTGTAACCCACCATGCCGATGGCAAAAGTGATATTGGAGAGTTGCACCAGCAATAAGCCAGTCCAGAAATGGTCGGTGACCTGATCATAGCGAATAATCCCGGCACCAATCACCGCCAGCAAGGCGCTAAAAGCATAGCCCCAGCGCAGACGGCGCTTACTCATGATGTCATAAATCAGCGTGATGTAGAGCGGCGTCAGTACGGTGAACAGCAACAGTTCGGAGACCGTCAGGTAGAGATAGGCGCGGAAACTCAGCATATACATCACACCGAGCTGCATCGCGCCCACCAGCATATACAGGCCGACCGTTTTCAGGCTATTGCCACGGGTACGCAGAAACGGCAGAAAAACGAGTGCCGCCAGGCCAACGCGCACCAGCACCGCAAAATAGCTATCGACGTGCCCCGCAAGGTACTCGCCATAAAAGCTAAAGGAGAAGGCCCACAGAATCGTGGTGATGATAAGTAGCGCCACAATGGAAAACTCTTTGATTAACGAGTATCCATTGTAGCGAAGTATCAGGTTGACAACTGACCAAATAAAGAACGATTACGATAAATAGAGCTTACGCAGATAATGCGGCACTGCGTCTTCGGCGTTAGTACCAATCACTTCCAGCTCCGGATGCAGATCTTTCAGACGCTGGTGCGCACTGCCCATAATGCAGCCTTTCCCCGCCATCGACAGCATTTCGGCGTCGTTCATCCCGTCACCAAACGCAATACAATCCTTCAGACTGTAGCCCAGTTTCTTCGCCACCGCTTCCAGGGCATGGCCTTTCGACACGCCGCCCGCCATCACTTCCAGGCAGGTTAAGGTAGAGAAACTGACGTTGACGCGATCGCCCCAGCGAGCGTTAATCGCTTGCTCCAGTGGCAGCAGTTGTTCATGGGAATCGCAGGTGAAGAACACTTTGCTGACGCCTTCCGGCTCCAGTAATCCAGGCTCATACAGCGCATATTTGAACACCGCTTCTTTAAAAAAGCGCATCTCTTCCGGGCGATGGCGATTCATAAACCATTCGTCGTCGCGATAAACGTTAGTAATGATGTCCGGATTGTCGTTGACTACGCCAAACAGATCGCTGGCAATGTCGCGATCCAGGTTATGAGCAAAAATCAGATTGCCATCCAGATCGTGAACACGCGCGCCATTGGAGGTAATCATGTAAGACTTAATCTCCAGATTATCGCGAATTTGCCCCACATCAACGTGGTGACGACCGGTCGCAAACACAAAGTTGATGCCGCGCGCGGTGAGCAGCTTCAGAGTTTCTTTGGCGTAAGGGGATAACGTATGGTCGGGAGAAAGTAACGTGCCATCTAAATCAGACGCAACAACCTGGTACATAAGAAATTTAAACCTCTGTAGAGCGGTTTCCGCTGGGTGAGTTATGCCTGTTGAAAAAATCAACGATGGCGTGGAGCGCGACTGAGCGCATTGCGTCCTTTTCAAAAAGGATCTCATGGTACGCACCTTTAATTACCAACGGCCGTCCTCCTTCGACAGGATGGCCCGCGGCGGTGCGGAGTTCACAAAAACGGTCGTGCATGCGGTTATCCACCACGCGTTCCTCTTCAGCTTGTAAGAGAAGCGTTGGCGTGGCGTCATCACCCGCACCGGCTAACACCTGTTCGCCAGCCAGAATACTTTCGCGTACCCAATGGTAGGTCGGCCCACCGACGCGAATCGTTGGGTCATCAGCATAAAAGCGTAAGTTACGTCGATATCGCTGTCTGCTGTGGGTCAGTACGTTGATAGCAAACGGCAACGCGCGCCAGCGCCCGGTGCCTATTGCATAGCCATCACGGAAACGTGGATGCGCTTCGGCCCAGTTGAGGATCTGCCGTGCCATAAATGACGGCATACGAATCACGATGCCAAACATTGGCGCAGTTAGCGCAATGGCGTCACATACACCTGGATGGCGTTGCAGAAATAATGTGGAGATCGCACCGCCCATCGAATGTGCCAGTATATAACGTTTACGCCACGGACCGGGCTGAACCTCCTGTTGCCAGAATGCCGCCAGATCATCAACATAATCATTAAAGCGATTAACATGCCCGAGATGCGGATCGGCTAACAGGCGACCGGAACGTCCCTGCCCGCGATGGTCGATGATTAAGACATCAAACCCCAAATGGAACAGATCGTAGGCCAGTTCCGCATATTTTACGTAGCTCTCAATACGCCCCGGGCAGATGACTACCACCCGGTCATGGTGCTGTGCGCGAAAACGGACAAAGCGCACCGGAATGTCATCCACACCAGTAAACTCTGCTTCATCACGCTGACGCCAGAAATCAGTCAGCGGTCCCATGGTAAAAGCAGCAAACGCGTTTTCTCTTGTTTCCCAGTCTTTTTGCTGCTGAAACATCGGGTAATCTGCCTCTTAAACCACGTAAAATCGTTTTTTTAAGCGTGCCTGACACAACGCTGCGACAGTAGCGTATTGTGGCACAAAAATAGACACACCGGGAGTTCATCATGACCTTAGAATGGTGGTTTGCCTACCTGCTGACATCGATCATTTTAAGCCTGTCGCCAGGCTCTGGTGCAATCAACACCATGACCACCTCGCTCAACCACGGTTATCGCGGCGCGGTGGCGTCTATTGCTGGGCTTCAGACCGGACTGGCGATTCATATTGTGCTGGTTGGCGTGGGGTTGGGGACGCTATTTTCCCGCTCAGTGATTGCGTTTGAAGTGTTGAAGTGGGCAGGCGCAGCTTACTTGATTTGGCTGGGAATACAGCAATGGCGCGCCGCTGGTGCAATTGACCTTAAATCGCTAGCCTCTACTCAATCGCGCCGACATTTGTTCCAGCGCGCAGTTTTTGTGAATCTCACCAATCCCAAAAGTATTGTGTTTCTGGCGGCGCTATTTCCGCAATTCATCATGCCGCAACAGCCGCAGCTGATGCAGTATATCGTGCTCGGCGTCACCACTATTGTGGTCGATATTATTGTGATGATCGGTTACGCCACCCTTGCTCAACGGATTGCTCTATGGATTAAAGGACCAAAGCAGATGAAGGCGCTGAATAAGATTTTCGGCTCGTTATTTATGCTGGTGGGAGCGCTGTTAGCATCGGCGAGGCATGCGTGAAAATAATGTCGGATGCGGCGTAAACGCCTTATCCGACTTACTCTGATGACGCGTCTGGCATTAACGCGAAATAATCAAATGAATACCAAATCCGGCAAATAACGCCCCGGCAAAACCATCAATCCACTTCGCCAGACGTTGATAACCACGGCGCATTTGCGGCAGGGCAAACAGGCTGGCAACGACGGTAAACCACGCCAGTGTTTCGATAATAATCAACGCGAAAATGCCCCAGCGCTCAGTGGTGCCGACGTTATCGCCGACAAACAGCGAGAATACCGAACCAAAGTAGATAATCGCTTTCGGATTGGCGAGATTGGTCAGTAAGCCTTTCAGGAAACTGCGCCCGCTTTTTGCCAGCTCAACCTGTGGTGCAGGCGCAGAAACCGCCTCTTTTTTCAGTGCACCGCGTAGCATCTGGTAACCCATCCAGCAGAGATACAGGCCACCGCCCACCATAATCAGCGTATGCAGCCAGGCCATTTTTTCGATAATCAAATGTAGGCCAAGCAACGCAATCCCAGCCCAAACCATTACGCCGCAGGTAATGCCCAGCACGCCCATCATCGCTTCTTTACGGGAACGACTGACAGCGGTCTGAGAGACAAAAAAGAAATCGGGACCGGGGCTCATAAGCGCCACAATGTGCACCATGGCGACGGTGAGGAATAACATCAACATACATTAGACTCGCGGGGGAAACGTTTACGGAGTCTTCATCCTGGCACTTTTTTATCCTGCTGACTACTCTTCGTCATCGCCATCGACATGCGCACGAATCAGCGCCATAAACGGTTTGCCAAAGCGTTCCAGCTTGCGCATCCCAACGCCGTTAACGCTGAGCATTTCGCTGGCAGTGATCGGCATCTGTTCCGCCATCTCAATCAAGGTTGCGTCGTTAAATACCACGTACGGCGGGACATTGCTTTCATCGGCAATCGATTTACGCAGTTTGCGTAATTTGGCGAACAGTTTGCGATCATAGTTGCCGCCGAACGATTTCTGCATCGCTTTCGGTTTGAGCGCCACGATACGCGGCACGGCAAGTTGCAAAGAGGATTCGCCGCGCAGCACCGGACGCGCAGCCTCTGTCAGTTGTAGGGCAGAATGCTGGGCAATATTTTGCGTCACCAGGCCGAGGTGAATCAGCTGGCGGATCACGCTCACCCAATGTTCATGGCTTTTATCACGGCCCATGCCATAGACTTTCAGTTTGTCATGACCATAGTCGCGGATACGCTGGTTATTAGCGCCACGAATCACTTCCACCACATAACCCATCCCAAACCGCTGATTCACACGACCAATGGTGGAAAGGGCAATCTGAGCATCGGTTGAACCATCGTATTGTTTCGGCGGATCGAGGCAGATATCGCAGTTCCCGCACGGCTCCTGCCGCCCTTCGCCAAAGTAGTTCAGCAGCACCAGACGACGGCAAGTTTGCGCTTCGGCAAACGCGCCCATCGCATTGAGTTTATGGCGCTCGATATCCTGCAATTGCCCCTGCGGCTTCTCTTCCAGACAACGGCGTAGCCACGCCATATCGGCCGGATCGTAAAACAGCATCGCTTCCGCGGGCAGGCCATCACGCCCGGCACGACCGGTTTCCTGATAATAGGATTCGATATTGCGCGGAATATCAAAGTGGACCACGAAGCGGACGTTAGGCTTGTTGATGCCCATGCCAAACGCCACGGTCGCCACCACAATTTGCAGGTCATCGCGCTGAAATTTTTCCTGCACGTCGGCGCGGACATTATTTTCCAGCCCGGCATGATAGGCCGCCGCGCTAATACCCTTGCTTTGCAGGCGCGCAGCGGTGTCTTCTACTTTCGCCCGGCTGTTGCAGTAAATAATCCCCGACTTACCGCGCTGTTCCTGCACGTAGCGCATCAACTGATCGAGCGGTTTGAATTTCTCCATCAGCATGTAGCGAATATTCGGACGGTCAAAACTGCTGATTTGAATCAGCGGATCGTTCAGCCCCAGCAGGCGCACGATATCCTGGCGCGTGGTGTCATCGGCTGTGGCAGTCAGCGCCATAAACGGCAGCGTCGGGAATCGCTGACGCAGCTGACCGAGAGCAGCGTATTCCGGGCGGAAATCGTGGCCCCATTGGGAGATACAGTGCGCTTCATCAACGGCTAATAACACCGGATTCCAGTGCGCCAGATGCTCAAGAAAGTTATCCAGCATCAGGCGTTCCGGCGCGATATAAAGCAGGCGGATTTGCCCGGTGCGACAGCCTGTCATCACGTCAAGTTGCTGCTCGCGGGTTTGCGTCGAGTTAAGGCACGCCGCCGCCACGCCGTTGGCTTGCAGTTGATCCACCTGATCTTTCATCAACGAAATCAGCGGTGAAACAACCACGGTAAGGCCGTTTAGCAATAAGGCAGGGATTTGATAGCAAAGGGATTTTCCGCCACCAGTGGGCATGACGACGAGGCAATCGCGGCCGGAAAGCACAGTGTCGATAATTTCTT
The DNA here is from genome assembly GCF_046487365.1 of Escherichia sp. WS1451. Taxonomy (NCBI): domain Bacteria; kingdom Pseudomonadati; phylum Pseudomonadota; class Gammaproteobacteria; order Enterobacterales; family Enterobacteriaceae; genus Escherichia; species Escherichia sp. WS1451. Next base: position 20,893 of record NZ_JBJQJP010000023.1, on the reverse strand, counting down.
CCTGGCCGGGGCGAAACTGTTGGTAGCCAAAGGTTTCTTGTAAAACCTGTTTAGCTCCGGACTCCAGATTCAACACTTCCGCCTGCGCCACATTCACCCCGATTGCCTGAAATAAAAACAGGCGCTATTTTCAGCGCCTGCGCGAGAAACTGCAATGCTTTTAGTCTCTGAGAGGGTAATCCTGGATGCTGGATTCCAGATTTGACAACCATTCATCAAAACAGGTCGTTTAGCATAACTCCCACACCAACGCGGGTCTGGTTGAAGTTATAGTCGATGAGCGATTCGCCGTAACCACTGTAAACCTGAGTATAAAGGCGCACATGTTTGGTGATCGGGTAACTTAAACCTAACTCCGCACCACCGTAACCGGTGTTCCAGTTGTACTGCCCTTTCGCGCTCAGTACCGCATCACCGAGGTGATAGCCGATTTTAAGCTGGTAATAGCCCATATATTTGGTGATGTCCGGGTTATCGTCCGTATTCCCCACCACATACCACGGCTTCACCTCTACCAGCCAGTTACCGTTTTCTGCCATCAGGCGGGTATAAAGGCGGTTCCAGCTGCGGGAAGTCGGGTCTGAACGCCCGTTTGAGTCGTGGTTGTAGCCCATTTCCACATCGCGCAGCGTCCAGCCAGCAAAGTTGTAATCCGTGGCAAAACCGAGGAACAATTGCGGTTCGTAGTTGGTTTCACGAAACGGTGAAGACTCATCGCTATTGGACAGTTGCCACCAGGATTTTTGCGTATAAGACGCACCCAACACCGAGTTCGGGCCTAAAATCCCACGCCACAGCGGAAATGCCAGGCTCAACTGAAACTTTACTTCATCCTTACGCGCATTTTCCGCCCAGTCGTAACTGGCAATCGCTTCTTTATTCAGATCGCTGGTTTGGGTGTAGATGAGGTAGTTAGTGTCATAAGGATAGAGCGTGAACGGATTGTCATGCTCCTGCAGCATATTGGCGATAATACTGCCACGCACCGCTGGCGCGTCATGCACCTCTTTCACCGTTGCCTCTTGTGCATATACTGCCATAGGCAACATAAACACCGGCAACAACCAGCCCTGCAGAGTCCGCATCGGTCGTGTTCTCCGTAACGAATTATTGATTAGAGGAATATTTTTCTGCGGGCTATTTTACATACTTAACTCCTTTGCCGTTAGTTATCCCTTCCTAAAGTAGAAACCAACAACAAAGAAGCATAAAATCAACATTTCATTAACTAATGAAGTGTAAGGATGATATGTCTGCCGTACTGACCGCTGAACAAGCCCTGAAATTAGTGGGTGAGATGTTTGTTTATCACATGCCGTTTAACCGCGCATTGGGGATGGAACTGGAGCGTTACGAAAAAGAGTTCGCACAGCTGGCCTTTAAAAATCAGCCAATGATGGTGGGTAACTGGGCGCAAAGCATTTTGCACGGCGGGGTCATTGCGTCGGCGCTGGATGTCGCCGCCGGTCTGGTGTGCGTGGGAAGTACCTTAACCCGCCACGAAACCATCAGTGAAGATGAACTACGCCAGCGGCTATCGCGGATGGGGACCATTGATCTTCGCGTCGATTATCTGCGCCCAGGCAGGGGCGAGCGTTTTACTGCTACCAGTAGTCTATTGCGTGCAGGCAATAAAGTCGCCGTCGCCCGCGTTGAATTACACAATGAAGAACAGCTTTATATTGCCAGTGCCACCGCCACCTATATGGTAGGTTGAAAATCTAAAAACAGGTAAACTGCTGTTACCAATTAAAAATGAGTATTCCCGATGGATGCAAAACAAACGCGGCAGGGCGTATTACTCGCTCTTGCCGCTTATTTTATTTGGGGTATTGCGCCAGCGTACTTCAAGCTGATTTACTACGTGCCCGCCGATGAGATCCTGACGCATCGCGTGATCTGGTCGTTTTTCTTTATGGTGGTGCTGATGAGCATTTGCCGCCAGTGGTCCTATTTAAAAACGCTGATTCAGACGCCACAGAAAATTTTTATGCTGGCAGTCTCTGCCGTGCTGATTGGTGGCAACTGGCTACTGTTTATCTGGGCGGTGAACAATCACCATATGCTGGAAGCGAGCCTTGGTTACTTTATTAACCCGCTGGTGAACATTGTGCTGGGGATGATTTTCCTCGGCGAGCGATTCCGCCGGATGCAATGGCTGGCGGTGATTCTGGCGATATGTGGCGTGTTGGTTCAGTTGTGGACTTTTGGTTCACTGCCGATTATCGCGCTGGGGCTGGCGTTTAGTTTTGCCTTCTACGGCCTGGTACGCAAGAAGATTGCTGTTGAAGCGCAAACCGGCATGTTAATCGAAACTATGTGGTTGCTGCCCGTGGCGGCGATTTACCTGTTTGCTATTGCCGACAGCTCAACCAGCCATATGGGGCAAAACCCGATGTCACTGAATTTACTGCTGATCGCCGCCGGGATTGTCACTACAGTACCGCTGTTGTGTTTTACTGCGGCTGCGACACGCCTGCGTCTCTCAACGTTAGGCTTTTTTCAGTACATTGGCCCGACGCTGATGTTCCTGCTGGCTGTGACGTTTTATGGTGAAAAACCGGGTGCCGATAAGATGGTGACCTTCGCCTTTATTTGGGTGGCGCTGGCAATTTTTGTGATGGATGCGATTTATACGCAGCGTAGAAAAAGTTAGGCATTAACATGGGTAGGCCGTTTAAAAGCCTACCCACTGACTTATTTATCTTTTTTTGAAAAAAATTAAGATAAGAAAAAGAACAATATTTGTTACAGGAAATACCCCCAAAACTCCCCAGTACTTACTCCATCCTAGAGACATCGTATATCTACCAAGGATTTGACAAAACCCAAAACTTAACCCTATACCTATACTTCTTAAATTTAATGTCGTAGTCAGGCTTAAAATAAATAGAACAAGGATGGTAATAGCCCACCACAATAACCACGCCTTAACAAAATCAGATTTTTTGCTGTAAGGTTCTTTACCCAAGAACAACTGCCAAAAGTTACTATTTTCCATATAAAATACATTCACCAAAAATATTATTCATAGAAACAAATATTATTTAATTATATTTAATTAAATATAGTTCCCCTCAATAAAAACTTACACACTCTAAATTACTACTGTATAGTTATCAATACAAAGGCTGTCATATTGCATGGATATAACAAGCTATATGTTCTAAATAATGTATATACACTTAAACCAATCATATACAAAACAATATAAAAATGTTTAAATCATCTATTAGAAATATATTATACCCATCCAGGCTTGAGCATTTATCACGTTTGCAGTTTATAATCTACACATTAACATCATGGACAATATTAATAACTTTGAATGATATCAACCTAGCTTTGAGTTTCATTCTGGTCATCACTAATACGTATGTGAATATCAATATCGGAGCTAAAAGAATAAGAGATACTGGATGTAAGGCAATCTATTTTGTATTGATTTCATTGGGTTTGACACTTTTTTCTATTATCTCGGCAGTAATTGAAGGGGTGAGATGTGATTCATTAAGCGTCCAACTCAACGTAGCATGGATATTATTCACAACAATTATGTTATCTGCGATTCCCTCGGCTAAAATGTCGCTGTCAGCACACTAACTTACTCACAGCGACATCGTAAAGTTACAACCAGTTCTTCCGCTTAAAGTACAGATACGGTGCCAGGCCCGCGAGGATCATAAAGATAATCGCGCCTGGGTAGCCGAAACTCCACTTCAGTTCTGGCATAAACTCAAAGTTCATCCCGTAGCTGGAAGCAACCAGCGTTGGCGGCAGGAACACCACGGATACCACCGAGAAGATTTTGATGATGCGGTTCTGCTCGATATTGATAAAGCCCATCGCCGCCTGCATCAGGAAGTTCACCTTCTGGAACAGGGATTCGTTATGCGGCAGCAGGGATTCGATATCTCGCAGGATTTCACGCGCCTGCTCCAGTTGCCCACCCGGTAAGCGTGCTTTACGTACCAGGAAGTTGAGCGCGCGCTGGGTATCCATCAGACACAGGCGAACTTTCCAGCCGATATCTTCCAGTTCCGCCAGCGTGGAGAGCGCCTCGTCATACTCGTCGCCCTGATGCCCTTCCATAATTACCCGGCTCAACTGCTCCAGATCGCTGTAGATGTTTTCAATTTCATCCGCCAACTGTTCGATTTTGGTTTCGAACAGATCCAGCAGCAGCTCGTAGGCATTACCGTCCACCATCGACTGGCTACGGGCACGCATACGATACAGACGGAATGCAGGCAGTTCACGCTCACGCAGAGTAAACAGACGACCATCACGGATGGTAAATGCCACAGTGGAGTTACCGGCGTGATCTTCCGCATCTTCAAAGAAGAAGAAGGAGTGAATATGCAGGCCGTCATCGTCTTCAAAGAAACGTGCCGATGCTTCGATGTCTTCCAGTTCCGGGCGGGTTGCCAGGCTCTGACCAAGTTCAGATTGTACGCGCAGTCGCTCGTCGTCGTCCGGTTCGACAAGATCAATCCATACTGCATTTACAAGGGGTTGTGACTCTTCGACTTCCAGCCGGGTCAGTCGGTTATTTTCCAGTTGAAATGCGCTCAGCATGACCGGGACTCCCAATGCTTAAAATATCGGACAGTTCGGTGGGCACACAGAAACAAATTGGGTTTCAGACCATTAAACAGCCTGACTCAGCGCGACGGGAAAAATTGAGGTCGCTGACAACCGCTAAGGCTATCAGCAAAAAGGGATAGCCTTAGGAGTTGATCCTGGATGACAGGATAGTGAGCCAGTATCTACTGGGTGTGTCCAAGGCGAATGTCCTCTTAGAGTGATCGTGCGCGCATGTTACGCCAGCAAAATTTTGCCGTCAACACGCAACAGAACACCACAGAACAATAGTTGAACTTCGCGCTTTTTGGTACTCGTCAAGGTCGCTAACAGGATAAAAAAATCCCACATCCAGGACCTATAATGGCGCATCGGCTACTCATTGGTAAAGGAATGATCACCTTGAATCTCAAACGGATTTTTCTCACCTTCACCTTACTTCCCTTGTTTGCTGTTGCCGCTGATGATTGCGCACTCTCAGATCCGACGCTGACCGTACAGGCGTATACCGTTAATCCTCAAACAGAGCGGGTGAAAATGTACTGGCAAAAAGCCAATGGCGAAGCGTGGGGAACGTTACATGCTCTGCTGGCGGATATGAATAGTCAGGGTCAGGTGCAGATGGCGATGAACGGCGGCATCTATGATGAAAGCTATGCGCCGCTCGGTTTGTACATCGAAAACGGTCAGCAGAAGGTGGCGTTAAATCTCGCTTCAGGTGAAGGGAATTTCTTTATTCGTCCTGGCGGCGTGTTTTATGTCGCGGGAGATAAAGTCGGCATCGTTCGTCTGGATGCCTTTAAAACCAGTAAAGAGATTCAGTTTGCAGTGCAGTCAGGGCCAATGTTATTAGAAAACGGCGTAATTAATCCACGCATTCACCCGAATGTTGCCTCGCGTAAAATTCGTAACGGTGTAGGGATTAATAAACAAGGGAACGCCGTGTTTTTGTTGAGCCAGCAGGCGACAAATTTTTATGATTTTGCCTGCTATGCCAAAGCGAAACTGAACGTTGAGCAGCTGCTTTATCTTGATGGCACAATTTCACATATGTATATGAAAGGCTGGGCAATTCCGTGGCAACACTATCCTTTTGTTACCATGATTTCCGTCGAGTGGAAAGGTTAAGCATTGTACACTCGAGGAGGCCAGACAAACTGGGACTGGCTACACAGCTGGAAAATCATCAGATAAATGAAGGGAAACAAAAATGAAAAAAACGCTCGCAACGTTATTTTTATTAACGTGTCTGGGATCATCATCCGCCTATGCGGATAACGCTTTGATTTTACAAACTGATTTTAGCCTGAAAGATGGTGCCGTCTCGGCGATGAAAGGGGTCGCATTCGGCGTTGACCATAATCTTAAAATCTTTGATTTAACACACGAAATTCCACCGTATAACATCTGGGAAGGCGCTTATCGCCTGTATCAGACTGCCAGTTACTGGCCGCAAGGTTCGGTGTTTGTTAGCGTGGTCGATCCGGGCGTAGGCACTGACCGTAAATCGGTAGTGCTGAAAACCAAAAACGGTCAATACTTCGTTTCACCAGATAACGGTACGCTCACTTTGGTGGCACAAACTCTGGGTATTGATAGCGTCCGGGAAATCGACGAAAAAGCTAACCGCCTGAAAGGTTCTGAAAAGTCATATACCTTCCATGGTCGCGATGTATATGCCTACACCGGTGCGCGTCTGGCTTCCGGAGCGATCACGTTCGAACAGGTGGGGCCAGAGCTTCCTGCAAAAGTTGTCGAACTTTCTTATCAGAAAGCAAAAGCAACAAAAGGTGAAGTGAAGGGCAATATCCCGATTCTCGATATTCAGTACGGCAACGTCTGGAGCAATATCAGCGACGAGTTGCTGAATCAGGCAGGAATCAAACTCAACGACACGTTGTGTGTGACCATTTCCGAAGGTTCCCAGCAAAAATACGCAGGGAAAATGCCGTATGTCGCAAGCTTCGGCGATGTGCCGGAAGGCCAGCCGATGGTGTATCTGAACAGCTTATTGAATGTTTCCGTGGCGCTGAATATGGATAATTTTGCGCAGAAACATCAGGTTGCGTCTGGTGCTGACTGGAATATTGATGTGAAGAAGTGCGCTAAGTAAGGTGCTGATGCCGAATGCGGTGTGGCGCACCGCATCCTGCAACGGAGTTGTAAATTACACCGTCTCCAGTCGGGCATAAGCCGCCACCAGCCATTTAATACCCTGGCCCTGGAATGCCACCTGCAAACGGCTATGCTCGCCGCTGCCTTCCATATTGACGATGGTGCCTTCACCAAACTTAGCGTGGCGTACGCGCTGGCCGAGCTTGTAGCCGCTGTCGTTCTCGACCATCGGCGTCCCCATCCGTTGATGGCTGACCGGGCGGCTTACCGTAGCGCGCAGGCGCACCTCTTCCACACACTCTTCCGGCAACTCACCGATAAAGCGCGACGGGCGATGGTAAACCTCTTTGCCATACAGACGGCGAGTTTCCGCGTAGGTCAGCGTCAGTTTCTGCATCGCGCGGGTTACGCCAACGTAGGCCAGACGGCGTTCTTCTTCCAGACGTCCGCCTTCATCCAGCGACATCTGGCTTGGGAACATGCCCTCTTCCATACCAACGATAAACACCTGCGGGAACTCCAGGCCTTTCGCCGAGTGTAGCGTCATCAACTGCACCGCGTCCTGCCAGGTATCCGCCTGCCCCTCGCCCGCTTCCAGCGCCGCATGGGAGAGGAATGCCTGCAGCGGCATTAAATCTTCGTCTTCTTCGTTGTAGCTGAACTGGCGCGTTGCCGTCACCAGTTCCTCTAAGTTTTCGATACGCGTCTGACCTTTTTCGCCCTTCTCCTGCTCGTACATGGTACGCAGGCCGGAGTCTTTAATTACCCGGTCAGTCTGTACATGCAGCGGCATATCGGCAGTTTCCTGCGCTAAGGCGTCGATCAGCTCCATAAACCGCTGTAAGGCGCTGGCAGCACGTCCGGCGAGGGCTTTTTCCTGCAACAGTTCACGACATGCCTGCCAGAGTGTTAACTGGCGATCGCGCGATGTCTGACGTACCACGTCCAGCGTCCGGTCACCAATACCCCGCGTTGGCGTATTCACCACACGCTCAAAGGCCGCGTCGTCGTTGCGGTTGGCAATCAGGCGCAGATACGAGAGCGCATCTTTGATTTCCTGGCGTTCGAAGAAGCGCATCCCGCCGTAAATACGATACGGCATACTCGCCTGCAATAACGCCTCTTCCAGCACACGCGACTGGGCGTTGCTGCGGTAGAGAATGGCGCACTCGGCAAGCGCCCCGCCGTTGTCCTGCCAGGTTTTGATGCGGTTAACCACAAAACGCGCTTCATCGAGTTCGTTAAAAGCGCAATAGAGGGAAATAGGCTCACCATCCGCGCCATCGGTCCACAGTTTTTTACCCAAACGCCCGTTGTTGTTTTCAATCAGGGCGTTCGCGGCGCTCAGAATATTGCTGGTAGAGCGGTAGTTCTGCTCCAGACGGATAGTTTCAGCACCGGGGAAATCATTGAGGAAACGCTGAATATTCTCCACCTGCGCTCCGCGCCAGCCGTAGATTGACTGATCGTCATCGCCAACGATCATCACTTTGCCGGTATCGCCCGCCAGCAGGCGGATCCACGCATACTGAATGTTGTTGGTATCCTGGAATTCGTCCACCAGGATATTGGTAAACCGTTCGCGATAGTGCTGAAGGATATGCGGTTTGTTAAGCCACAACTCGTGAGCACGTAGCAGCAGCTCGGCGAAGTCCACCAGGCCCGCGCGGTCACACGCTTCCTGATACGCCTGATACACCTTCTGCCAGGTCTGCTCCACCGGATTACCGTAGCTTTGAATATGATGTGGACGCAGGCCTTCATCTTTCTGGCTGTTGATGTACCACATTGCCTGGCGCGGCGGCCACTGCTTCTCGTCGAGGTTCATCGCCTTGATTAGGCGTTTGAGCAGGCGTAGCTGGTCCTCGCTGTCGAGGATCTGAAAATCCTGCGGCAGATTGGCGTCCATATGGTGCGCACGCAGCAGACGGTGCGCCAGCCCGTGGAAGGTGCCGACCCACATGCCGCCCTGGCTGGTGCCCATCAGCTGCCCGATACGATGACGCATCTCCGCCGCCGCTTTGTTGGTAAACGTTACCGCCATAATCGAGTATGGCGAGCAGTTTTCCACGCTCATCAGCCAGGCGATACGATGCACCAGTACGCGCGTCTTACCACTGCCCGCGCCCGCCAGCACCAGAAGGTTGCTGCGTGGCGCGGCCACCGCTTCGCGCTGTTTGTCATTAAGGCTGTCGAGCAGGTAAGAAACGTCCATTGGCACCGCCGCGTAAAAATAGGTTGGGCGGAGAAGCGCAACGCCCTCCGCCAAAAAGCTGGGTATATATACAGATTTGCTGATTATATCAGCGAGGTCAGAGATGCCAACCGGGAAATTTCCAGATGCGGGAGTAAACGACTGTCCCAGGTTTGCATCAGATCGCCATTTTCCGGTCTGATCCAACAGGCCTGCATTCCGCTGCGAATTGCCCCACCCACGTCAGTGGTGAGATCGTCCCCGACATGTAAGATCTCGCCGATCGGCACGTTGAGTTTTTCCGCCGCCAGGAAGTACATATCGCTGAACGGTTTTGAGCGCCCGTGCGGGCCAGCGCGCAACACAAACTCAAAATAATCCCCTAAACCAAACAGCTCCGGCTGGGCGTTACCGTTGGTGATCGCCACCAGCGGCCATTTCTTCGCCAGCTGTTTTAAGGTGTCGTGGGTTTGCTGCGGGACATCGATTCGGCTGCGCCATTTGGCAAAGTTGATCATTGCTGCGTGTGCGCCTGCACTGGCTTCTTCGGCACTCAGCCCGGCGTCGAGCATGGCTTGTTCAATCGAACGAAAACGCCAGCGCGTGACGTCGTGATAAATCTCGGGTTCCGCTTCCCGTACCGCCTGGCGCAGGCGTTGCAGATCTTCATTCTGGAAGCTGCGCAGCGCCGGATGATAATTTTGCACAAAGGTAAGCGCCTCTCGCTCGGTGCGCAAAATCACCGGACGGTTATCGTAAAGGGTATCATCCAGGTCAAAGGTGAGCGCCGAGATGCGCCCCAAAGGCCGGTAAAAACGCATTATTTCCCCCGTTTGGCGCGTGGATGCGCCGCATCGTACACCGAGGCAAGGTGTTGAAAATCAAGATGAGTATAGATTTGCGTGGTGGAGAGGTTGGCATGACCCAGCAGCTCCTGCACACCACGAAGATCGCCGCTCGACTCCAGCATATGCGTAGCGAACGAGTGACGTAATTTATGCGGGTGAACGTGATTATTTAGCCCTTGTTTGATGCCCCATTCGGCAAAGCGTTTCTGCACATTACGCGCGGAGATACGCTTGCCCAGTTTCGACAGAAAAAGCGCGTCGTCTTCGCTACCAAACAGGTCGCGCAAATCAAGCCAGTGCTCAATCCACGCCACAGCGTTGCGACCAATCGGCAGGCGGCGCTCTTTGCTGCCTTTCCCCATCACCCACACTTCGCCGGACTCCAGGTCGAGGTGTTTGATATCCAGCCCCACCAGTTCGGAAAGACGCAGACCCGCGCCGTACATCACTTCCAGCATTGCCCGATCGCGCACGGCGAGGGGATCGTTGATATCAATATCCAGCAGCCGATTCATATCATCGACGTCGATGTTTTTCGGCAGATGACGCGGCGCTTTCGGTGCCGAAACACCTTTCGCCGGGTTGGCTTTGAGTTCGTTCTGGCTGACCAGCCAGTCAAAAAAGCTACGTAGCGCAGAAAGCCGTAACGCCAGACTTGCAGCTCCCAGCCCTTTACGGCGGCTGCGTACAGCGAAATTGCGCACCATCGTCACATCACATTGCTGCCAGCTTTGCAGGCCGTTTTCACTGGCAAAATTGATGATCGCCTCAAGCTGACGCTGATAGTTAAGCAGGGTTATCGGGCTAAGCTGACGCTCCACGCTCAGATAACGTAGGTAGCGTTCTACATCGGTGTGTAAATCGGTCATACGCGTTCAATCCAACGCTCCAGAAGCTCCGGCAACATCAGCGCAATTTCATGAAGTAACTGCGTTCCCTGCCCTTGTTGATAGTGACTGGCATCGCGACTGGTAAACAGCACAACACCCAAATCAGCATCGCTTCCCAGCATCGACATCGCCACCGATCCCACCGCTTTCGCTTCCGGTAGCACCACCAGCAGCTCCGGTCCGTTAAGTGGCCCCAGATAGTGCTGTTCCTGCCCCAGACGCTGAATACGCAGCGGTTCGAAAGACTGACGGCTTAATGCCAGATGAGTGTGGTTCGACGGCGCACCTAAGCGCCAGCGATCTGGAAACAGGCGCAGACTCGCGCCCGCCAGACCGAGATCGCGCGCCCAGCGGTGAAAGCGCATCAGCATATCGTCGAGACTGCTGGCGGCGGTGAGACTACGCTGCAAGTAGAGTAAGCGATAAAACAGGCCTTCGTTGGCGATAGCCTGCTCCATCAACAACGCCATGTTCTCTTCCAGAACATGAATGTGATTACGTGCGCGGGCCATGTGCCACTCGACCAACGAAACGGTGCCGCGTACCGGATGCGGCACACGTATCGCTTCTACTGCGCGCGCATTGCGGATAAAAAACTCAGGATTTTTAATCAGATAATCGACAACCGCCCGGTCATCAAGCTCCGTGAGTGTTTCCTGCAGTTCTTCCCCTGGTTGCTTCATAGATGAATAAATCCGTCGTAGACATGTACCGCCGGGCCAGTCATATATAACGGGTGACCCGGACCTTTCCAGGCGATATCAAGACGACCGCCGGGGAGTTCCACGCGTACTTCTTCGGCCAGCAAACCTTGCTGAATCCCTACCGCCACCGCCGCACATGCGCCGCTGCCGCAGGCCTGGGTTTCTCCTGCCCCACGCTCATAAACGCGTAAACGAATATGCTCGCGCTTAACCACTTGCATAAAACCGATATTGGCGCGCTCCGGGAAACGTTCGTGGCTTTCCAGAACAGGACCAAGCGTTTCTACCGCCGCGGTATCGACATCATCGACCTGAATCACGCAATGCGGATTTCCCATCGACACCACGCCGCATAAGATTGTCTGCTCGGCGGCGCGCATAATATAGGTCTTTTCCGCTTTGTTAGCGCGAAACGGCACGGCAGAAGGTTCGAAGTTGGGTTCGCCCATATTTACGCGGACCAGATCATCATCGGTGACGGTAAGAACCATCCGCCCGTTGGCGGTGCTGACGCGGATATCGCGCTTATTGGTCAGCCCTTTCAGACGCACAAAACGGGCAAAGCAGCGTGCTCCGTTGCCGCACTGCGCCACTTCACTGCCATCAGCATTGAAAATGCGATAGTGAAAATCCAGTTCAGGATCATACGGCGGCTCAACCACCAGCAGTTGGTCAAACCCTACCCCCAGGTGCCGATCAGCCAGGCGACGAATCAGCTCCGGTGAAAAAAAGACATTCTGCGTTACCGCGTCGACGACCATAAAATCGTTGCCAAGGCCATGCATTTTCGAGAACTGCATCATTTACTCCAATCACGCGGGTACAGAAACTGACTTTTAGTAATTCACCTGGGATGGACCATCGCCAGTGGCGCGGTCGTTTTTATCCGGCACCGTGGATTGCGTTTGCGTCTCTACCGGTTTGGTCGGCGGCGGTGTGTTTTTATCTGCAGGCGGGAAATAGAGCGGACCTTTCAGACCGCAGCCCGTCAGGCTGAAGAGAGTAAGTAATACAGTGAGTGCCTTAAACACGTTTTTCATTATGGATTGCCTGTAAAGTTCATCGCTTTCTGCTTTCTATCATCGCAGGAGAAGGCGTAAAAGCAAGCGTTTAGCGACTCTTTATGAAGTCTGAAAAGTGAGGAAATGCTGCGAGTATAACGCTTACTCGTGGGGATTTATGTTTTGCTGGTAGTTTCGTGATCGGCACCTCGCGCCAGGATGGCTTTATGCACTATCGCAATGTGGTTTGTTTGTTGTCTTGTTCGTTGTTTTTATCATCGGCATGGGGATGTCGGCTTTCCGCGCCTGAACATAATATTTACCAGAAACAGGGAAAAGGCGTGGTATACCTGCGCCCTTATGAAAAGACCAATCTTTCGCTATATAGAGATATTATTATTTCGGTGACGGATGAATCGTGCCGGAACGCAGCAGCAGACGGGTAAACTTTGAAGCCCTGACACCATGCCGCTATACTGCCGCCATCACTTAAAAACAGGATACAACAATGAACGACAGTGAATTTCATCGCCTGGCTGATCAACTGTGGCTGACCATTGAAGAGCGTCTGGACGACTGGGATGGCGATAGCGATATCGACTGCGAAATCAACGGCGGCGTGCTGACCATTACCTTTGAAAACGGCAGCAAAATCATTATCAACCGCCAGGAACCGCTGCACCAGGTATGGCTGGCAACCAAACAGGGCGGCTACCATTTTGATATGAAAGGCGATGAGTGGATTTGCGATCGCAGCGGCGAAACCTTCTGGGATTTGCTGGAACAGGCGGCAACGCAGCAGGCGGGTGAAACAGTCAGTTTCCGCTAAGATTGCATGCCGGATAAGCCTCGCTTTCCGGCACGCTCATCACGAAAAATACTGCTGTAATAGCGGCGTGTCGTGATCCTGATTGGCAGGCGGCATGTTGCCAATCGATTTGGTGCGGAACGGAATCACCTGTTCACGACCATCAACCTTCACAATCTGATAGAACTGCGGCAGGTTGAAGTTGATGAAGCTTGAGCCGTAGGTAAAACGGTCGTGCGATGACGAGTAGAAGCGACTGACGTCACGCACCAGCTCCTCTTTGCTGCCTTCGCAGTGGTGATACACCTCAACCCGGTTGCTTTCGTCGAGAATGTAGATATTAAAGCCATTCTCGTCTTGCGTTTCTTCGAAGAAGAACTGGATGATCCCTTCGCTGGCAAAGCCATCCACCACCGCCGGTAATTTGACGTGATTGGTTTCAACCTGCACTGACAGGCCGTGCAGTTTGTTATGCGAAATAGCGCCATAAAACTCGATGGCGTTTTCCAGTTTCTGTACCGATACATTCAGCCGTTCGAAGAACAAGCCCCAGGTTTGACCGGAGACGCGCAGCGCCTTGAAGCGCCCGGTTTCCTGGCGGGTGCTGGAAAGACGCAGTTCAATACACTCAGAAACCAGTTGCTGCACGCGAGTACGGATTAACCCGCGCAGATGCTGGCTATAACAGAAGACTTCCACGCTATCTGGCGGTGCGGCGTCCTGATGCATTTTGCCGAGAATGGTTTTCAGGGCTTCGATCATCGACTGCTCGCCGTTGAAGTGCAACGTACGCACTTCGTTCCACGAGTTGCGGTACAGCAGGTCCACGCTACCTACCAGGCAATTTTGATTCTCGCCAAAGCTGAAGACGTCCAGCTTACGGAAATCAAAATGCACCACCTGATTGCGGAACGCAGCTGTCGGGTCATATTCCAGGTTAACGATAATCGCCAGATGGCGAATCTCACACGGGCTGTAGAGCGCTTTTGGCGTCGGTGCAGGCAGGCGCAGCGGGAAATGGTGTGACACATCGGCGACCATCTCCTGCAACTTAGGCAAATCGACAATGCCGTTACCTTTAATATACAAACGGGTACGCGAGGTCAGCAGGCCGTTAAACCATGCCCACGCTACCAGTTTATTCAGGTAACGGTTATATTCCAGCGGCTGATGGCTGATGATCGACTCAATATTTGGCGCGCGGTTATACAGATACCAACCGGAACGGTTAGCCCGGCCCGGCGGCACATAAATAAAGGTCAGATTCGGTTCCGAGAGATCGGGCGAAATCTGCGGGTTTACCAGCGTCACTTTACCTGGCAATGCTTCAAACGCGGCGTACAGCTTACGTGTCAGTACGCCGATATCCTGCGGACTGGCGGAGACGCTAAGGTTATTGCGACGCGCAAAGCGGATCAAATTACGGTAGCTCTGCATCATTGCATCGAGCAGCTCGTTGTGCGCCTCACGCACCTGATCAATCTTCCAGTTAGCGCGGTTATCGAGCATTGCAAGACGACCATCGTCCCATTCCCACTCTTTCACTAACTGGGTTAGCACTTCACGACGCCAGCCTACGCAGGCGCGTTCACGGCTGAGCTTTTCGCACACTTTTAAATAGAAGCAGCGACGTACTAAATCCAGACGGGTAAAATCTTCAATCGCCGTCAGGTATTCAGTAACACGCTCCAGCATCATGCAGTATGGATCGAGGCCAAACGATACAATCTCGCCATCGTGCAAACGCTGTTTGATATCTTTCGCCAGCAGACGTGGGTTCGGGTATTCCCAGGAATAGGCTTCCAGCAGCAGTGTTTTCAGCACCGCTTTGTATGGGGAATCGATACTCTTATAGAGCTGCCAAAGGCTGGCACCAAAGTACTCTTCGGCAGAAAGTGAGCTTAAGCCACCAAGATCCAGCCATTCATTAGGAGTAAGCACGCCCTGCGCGTAAAGCGTCATCACATAGTCGTCGTAATGCTCTTCTTCGTCGCACGGCACCATATTCCACAGAATACGCTTACCGGCGAGACGCACGGCGGTACGATAAAATTCGTCAAGCAGCAGTATATGCTGGGTGGAGCCACAATCTTCGCCCCCCAGGCTGCCGCTTTCATTATGACGGAAACGGTTTTCATCAATCAGGAAGAAGCTGACTTCCACACCCAGCGAGGCGGCCCAGCTTTCCAGCAGACTACATTTACGTTGTAGCAACTGGCGCTCTTCGCTATCGAGCCAGGATTGATGACAGACCCAGATATCCAGGTCAGAGGAACAGCTTTGCCCTACGGACGAGGTGCTGCCCATGGTGTATACACCAGTAATTGGAAGCTCACCTTTCGGCGGATCCTGTACTGACATTCCACGATACAGTTCAAGCTCGTTCAGGTAGTGGCGTTGAGTTTCATCAGGCGTGTAAAGGCAAATGCCTTTGGGAACGTTACCATCAAGGTAACCCGGCATTAGCGGATGGTGATAGTGCAACAATGTCGGCAGTAGACTGTAGACCTGTTGGAATGCAGGCCCCATAGCAGCAAGCGCGCGATCCACACGCAATTGATTTATGGCATCCAGTCTCTGTTTCAGAGTCTCAATATAGAGGTACAAGACGTATCGCCTGATTTGCTACCCGTCATGACTGTGATTCCGCCAACATCAACGGTAACACGCGGCATTCGGGATATTTCGTATGTCAAAGGTAACCGTTACCACTTTTCGCGCCTGGTTTTTTTAGTTTCACGACGAAAAAATGGTCTAAAACGTGATCAATTTAACACCTTGCTGATTGACCGTAAAGAAAGATGCGCTACATACAAGTGTAGCACCGTTTATTCTCTGTAAATTCCTTATTACGACGGCGTGAAACGCCTGTCAGGATCCACTGCCAGACCTCATTTTACGGTTTGCGCAGGCGTCTACGTTTCACCACAACACTGACATCGCTCTGGCAAGGATGTTAGGATGGACCACGGATGATAATGACGGTAACAAGCATGTTAGACAATGTTTTAAGAATTGCCACACGCCAAAGCCCACTTGCACTCTGGCAGGCACACTATGTCAAAGACAAGTTGATGGCGAGCCATCCGGGCCTGGTCGTTGAACTGGTACCGATGGTGACGCGCGGCGATGTGATTCTTGATACGCCGCTGGCGAAAGTAGGCGGAAAAGGCTTATTTGTTAAAGAGCTGGAAGTCGCGCTCCTGGAGAATCGCGCCGATATCGCCGTACATTCAATGAAAGATGTGCCGGTTGAATTCCCGCAAGGTCTGGGGCTGGTCACCATTTGCGAGCGTGAAGATCCTCGCGATGCCTTTGTGTCCAATAACTATGAAAGTCTGGATGCGTTACCGGCAGGCAGTATCGTCGGGACGTCCAGTTTACGTCGCCAGTGCCAACTGGCTGAACGCCGCCCGGATCTGATTATCCGCTCCCTGCGCGGCAACGTCGGCACTCGCCTGAGTAAACTGGATAACGGCGAATACGATGCCATCATTCTTGCCGTAGCCGGACTAAAACGTTTAGGTCTGGAGTCCCGCATTCGCGCCGCATTGCCACCCGAGATTTCTCTTCCGGCGGTAGGACAAGGTGCGGTGGGTATTGAATGCCGCCTTGATGATTCTCGCACTCGCGAGCTGCTTGCCGCGCTGAATCACCACGAAACTGCACTGCGCGTTACCGCAGAACGCGCCATGAATACCCGTCTCGAAGGCGGATGTCAGGTGCCAATTGGTAGCTACGCCGAGCTTATTGATGGTGAAATCTGGCTGCGTGCGCTGGTCGGCGCGCCGGACGGTTCGCAGATTATTCGCGGTGAACGCCGCGGTGCGCCGCAAGATGCCGAACAAATGGGGATTTCGCTGGCAGAAGAGCTACTGAATAACGGCGCGCGCGAGATCCTCGCTGAAGTCTATAATGGAGACGCCCCGGCATGAGTATCCTTGTCACCCGCCCGTCTCCCGCTGGAGAAGAGTTAGTGAGCCGTCTGCGCACACTGGGGCAGGTGGCCTGGCATTTTCCACTGATTGAGTTTTCTCCGGGTCGACAATTACCACAACTTGCTGATCAACTGGCGGCGCTGGGGGAGAGCGATCTGTTGTTTGCCCTCTCGCAACACGCGGTTGCTTTTGCCCAATCACAGCTGCATCAGCAAGATCGTAAATGGCCCCGACTACCTGATTATTTCGCCATTGGACGCACCACCGCACTGGCACTACATACCGTAAGCGGACAGAAGATTCTCTACCCGCAGGATCGGGAAATCAGCGAAGTCTTGCTACAATTACCTGAATTACAAAATATTGCGGGCAAACGTGCGCTGATATTACGTGGCAATGGCGGTCGTGAGCTAATTGGGGATACCCTGATGGCGCGCGGTGCTGAGGTCACTTTTTGTGAATGTTATCAACGATGCGCAATCCATTACGATGGTGCAGAAGAAGCGATGCGCTGGCAATCCCGCGAGGTGACGACAGTCGTTGTTACCAGCGGTGAAATGTTGCAGCAACTCTGGTCGCTGATCCCACAATGGTATCGTGAGCACTGGTTACTACGCTGTCGACTATTGGTCGTCAGTGAGCGTTTGGCGAAACTAGCCCGGGAACTGGGCTGGCAAGACATTAAGGTCGCCGATAACGCTGACAACGATGCGCTTTTACGGGCATTACAATAACTCTCATAACAGGAAGCCATAATGACGGAACAAGAAAAAACCTCCGCCGTGGTTGAAGAGACCAGGGAGGCCGTGGACACCACGTCACAACCTGTCGCAACAGAAAAAAAGAGTAAGAACAATACCGCATTGATTCTCAGCGCGGTGGCTATCGCTATTGCTCTGGCGGCGGGCGTCGGTTTGTATGGCTGGGGTAAACAACAGGCCGTCAATCAGACTGCCACCAGCGATGCCCTGGCTAATCAACTGACGGCACTGCAAAAAGCCCAGGAGAGCCAAAAAGCTGAGCTGGAAGGCATTATCAAGCAACAAGCTGTACAGCTTGAGCAGGCGAATCGTCAGCAAGAAACGCTGGCAAAACAGCTGGATGAAGTCCAACAAAAGGTCGCGACTATTTCCGGCAGCGATGCTAAAACCTGGCTGCTGGCTCAGGCTGATTTCCTGGTGAAACTCGCCGGACGGAAGCTGTGGAGCGATCAGGACGTCACGACCGCTGCAGCGTTGCTGAAAAGTGCAGACGCCAGCCTGGCGGATATGAATGACCCGAGTCTGATTACCGTTCGCCGGGCAATTACCGATGATATCGCCAGCCTTTCTGCGGTATCGCAGGTGGATTATGACGGCATTATCCTTAAGCTTAATCAGCTTTCAAATCAGGTAGATAACCTGCGTCTGGCTGATAATGACAGCGATGGTTCGCCGATGGATTCCGACGGTGAAGAGCTTTCCAGTTCCATCAGCGAATGGCGTATCAATCTGCAAAAAAGCTGGCAGAACTTTATGGACAACTTCATTACGATTCGCCGTCGTGATGACACCGCCGTACCGCTGTTAGCGCCAAATCAGGATATCTATCTGCGCGAAAATATTCGCTCTCGCCTGCTGGTCGCTGCACAAGCTGTACCGCGTCATCAGGAAGAGACTTATCGCCAGGCGCTGGAGAATGTCTCCACCTGGGTACGTGCTTACTACGATACTGATGATGCCACCACCAAAGCGTTCCTCGACGAGGTGGACCAGTTAAGCCAGCAAAATATCTCGATGGATCTCCCGGAAACCCTGCAAAGCCAGGCGATGCTGGAAAAACTGATGCAGACTCGCGTGCGTAACCTGCTGGCACAACCGGCAGCGGGGACAACGGAAGCTAAACCTGCACCTGCACCTGCACCTGCACCTGCACCTGCACCGCAAGCTGATACTCCGGCAGCCGCGCCGCAAGGAGAATAACCATGCTAAAAGTGTTATTGCTCTTTGTTTTGCTGATTGCGGGGATCGTGGTTGGCCCGATGATTGCCGGTCATCAGGGTTACGTGCTGATCCAGACCGACAACTACAATATCGAAACCAGCGTCACTGGCCTGGCGATTATTTTGATTCTGGCGATGGTAGTGCTGTTTGCCATTGAGTGGCTACTGCGGCGGATCTTCCGCACAGGCGCACACACCCGTGGGTGGTTTGTCGGACGTAAGCGTCGCCGTGCCCGTAAGCAGACCGAACAGGCGCTGCTGAAACTAGCGGAAGGCGATTATCAGCAAGTTGAAAAGCTGATGGCGAAAAATGCCGATCACGCTGAACAACCGGTGGTGAACTATCTGCTGGCTGCCGAAGCCGCGCAACAACGCGGTGATGAAGCACGCGCCAACCAACATCTGGAACGCGCAGCGGAGCTGGCCGGCAACGACACAATTCCGGTAGAAATCACCCGTGTACGTCTGCAACTGGCCCGTAATGAAAACCATGCTGCACGCCACGGCGTGGATAAGCTGCTGGAAGTTACGCCACGCCATCCGGAAGTATTACGTCTGGCGGAACAGGCGTATATCCGCACTGGTGCATGGAGTTCGCTGCTGGATATCATCCCATCAATGGCGAAAGCCCACGTTGGCGATGAAGAACATCGTGCAATGCTGGAACAACAGGCATGGATTGGCCTGATGGATCAGGCGCGTGCCGATAACGGTAGCGAAGGTTTGCGTAACTGGTGGAAAAACCAAAGCCGGAAAACGCGTCATCAGGTGGCGTTACAGGTGGCAATGGCGGAACACCTTATTGAGTGTGATGACCATGACACCGCCCAGCAAATTATCATCGACGGCCTGAAACGCCAGTATGACGATCGCCTGCTGCTGCCGATCCCGCGTCTGAAAACCAATAACCCGGAACAGCTGGAAAAAGTGCTGCGCCAACAGATCAAAAACGTGGGCGATCGCCCGTTGTTGTGGAGCACACTGGGTCAGTCGCTGATGAAGCACGGCGAATGGCAGGAAGCATCGCTCGCCTTCCGCGCGGCGCTGAAACAACGTCCGGACGCCTACGATTACGCATGGCTTGCCGACGCGCTGGACAGACTGCACAAACCAGAAGAAGCTGCAGCGATGCGCCGCGACGGTTTGATGTTAACGTTGCAGAACAACCCGCCACAGTAGTTCTTTCTCACCCAGAGGCAAGCACCTCCGGGACCTTTCTGATACATAAAAAAACGCCTGCTCTTATTACGGAGCAGGCGTTAAAACAGGTCTGTATGACAACAAGTGGGTGCTTCACTCAACGTTGTGTCCATGGTGTCTGATGAGGCATAAGCGACATCTGTCAGTGGACGATAAGCACCGTAAACGGCTCTGCGTCATTCCGGAGTTTATGAGGCACTAAGGCGAACATAAGAGATGGAATGAGCATCTACTCGTTTATTATGCCACAGAGAACCGGGAAATAACATCCCTTAACACTTGTTATGAGATAATTCTGTAATCCTCTTTGCTTCCTGAGTGAATATTTCTCCTGCGCACGATTCTACATATATATATAATGAATAATAAAAGTCATTCAATTAATAACATATATATTAATTGCCGTTAAAACTAAAAACAGCATCAATAATCAACGCGATATAACATCACCGCCTTACATATCACCTGCGCCAGAGGTAGGATTGAAAACGCTCTCCTGATTTTCCAATTCATTTTCTGGGTAATGACTCCAACTTATTGATAGTGTTTTATGTTCAGATAATGCCCGATGACTTTGTCATGCAGCTCCACCGATTTTGAGAACGACAGCGACTTCCGTCCCAGCCGTGC
>NZ_JBJQJP010000022.1:0-64978 GCF_046487365.1 Escherichia sp. WS1451 | reverse complement strand
GTAGTGAAGTAGTGATTCACGACTTCAAGGCGCTTTTCAAAAGGGTATTTTGGCTTTGACATATCAGGGGCTATTCCATTTCATCGTCCAACAAAATGGGTGCAGTACAGGGTTGATAGAAATATCTCCTGGGGCTTCATCTTTCCAGACCTCAAAGTTAACCTGAAACCGGAAAGCTTCAGGCACCCGCAGTTATCTTACCCTTCCTCAACAAAATAGCTGTTTATTTATACAGTAAATCCTGTTTCGGACTTCTCACTCCCCATTTGATCAACTGAAGCTGAACCCGTTTTTTTCTGCATGCCGCAATCGTCAAAATTCTCCGCCGCCAGCCAGCTCTGCCATAACTTGGCACATTGCAAAAGTAGCCAAATTGCTTCAGTAGCAATCAGTCACCATCACCAAAAAAAAGAAACATTCCAGAACTTCCGCATCTCGCCCAGCCGCTCCGACTTCTATACTGAATAGAAAACGCCAACATAAGAGAAACCTATGCCATTACCCGATTTTCATGTTTCTGAACCTTTTACCCTCGGTATTGAACTGGAAATGCAGGTGGTTAATCCGCCGGGCTATGACTTAAGCCAGGACTCTTCAATGCTGATTGACGCAGTTAAAAATAAGATCACGGCCGGAGAGGTAAAGCACGATATCACCGAAAGTATGCTGGAGCTGGCGACGGATGTTTGCCGTGATATCAACCAGGCTGCCGGGCAATTTTCAGCGATGCAGAAAGTCGTATTGCAGGCAGCCGCAGATCATCATCTGGAAATTTGCGGCGGTGGCACGCACCCGTTTCAGAAATGGCAGCGTCAGGAGGTATGCGATAACGAACGCTATCAACGAACGCTGGAAAACTTTGGTTATCTCATTCAACAGGCAACCGTTTTTGGTCAGCATGTCCATGTTGGTTGCGCCAGTGGCGATGATGCCATTTATTTGCTGCACGGCCTGTCACGGTTTGTGCCGCACTTTATCGCCCTTTCCGCCGCGTCGCCATATATGCAAGGAACGGATACGCGTTTTGCCTCCTCACGACCGAATATTTTTTCCGCCTTTCCCGATAATGGCCCGATGCCGTGGGTCAGTAACTGGCAACAATTTGAAGCCCTGTTTCGCTGCCTGAGTTACACCACGATGATCGACAGCATTAAAGATCTGCACTGGGATATTCGCCCCAGTCCTCATTTTGGCACGGTGGAGGTTCGGGTAATGGATACCCCGTTAACCCTTAGCCATGCGGTAAATATGGCAGGATTGATTCAGGCTACCGCCCACTGGTTACTGACGGAACGCCCGTTTAAACATCAGGAGAAAGATTACCTGCTGTATAAATTCAACCGTTTCCAGGCCTGCCGCTATGGGCTGGCAGGTGTCATTACCGATCCGCACACTGGCGATCGTCGACCGCTAACGGAAGACACCTTGCGATTGCTGGAAAAAATCGCCCCTTCTGCAAATAAAATTGGCGCATCGAGCGCAATTGAAGCCCTGCATCGCCAGGTCGTCAGCGGTCTGAATGAAGCGCAGCTGATGCGCGATTTCGTCGCCGATGGCGGCTCGCTGATTGGGCTGGTGAAAAAGCATTGTGAGATCTGGGCCGGTGACTAAGCCGGGAATTGCCTTACAGAAGAATATCCCTGACAATGGTGTTTTAACTTACATTTAACAATGTTATGAAACACCCTTTAGAAACCTTGACCACCGCAGCAGGCATTTTGCTGATGGCTTTCCTCTCTTGCCTGCTGCTGCCCGCCCCCGCACTGGGGCTAACGCTGGCACAAAAACTGGTGACCATGTTCCATCTGATGGATCTTAGCCAGCTTTACACTTTATTGTTTTGTCTGTGGTTTTTAGTGCTGGGCGCTATTGAGTATTTTGTTCTGCGCTTTATCTGGCGACGCTGGTTCTCGCTGGCGGATTAAACGTCGATTATCGCCGAACTTCGCGGCATACTTTGCTTATTCTCCTTCGCCTAAAGGAACGTTTATGGATAAGCAATCACTGCACGAAACGGCGAAACGCCTGGCCCTTGAGTTACCCTTTGTCGAGCTTTGCTGGCCTTTTGGCCCGGAGTTCGATGTTTTTAAAATTGGCGGCAAGATTTTTATGCTGTCGTCGGAGCTGCGCGGCGTCCCCTTTATCAATCTGAAGTCCGATCCACAAAAATCCCTGTTAAATCAGCAGATATACCCGAGCATTAAGCCAGGATATCACATGAATAAAAAGCACTGGATTTCAGTGTATCCCGGCGAGGAAATCTCCGAAGCGTTACTTAGCGATCTGATCAACGATTCGTGGAATCTGGTGGTTGATGGTCTGGCTAAACGCGATCAAAAAAGAGTGCGTCCAGGCTAAAGCGGAAATCTATAGCGCATTTTTCTCGCTTACCATTTCTCGTTGAACCTTGTAATCTGCTGGCACGCAAAATTACTTTCACATGGAGTCTTTATGGATATCATTTCTGTCGCCTTAAAGCGTCATTCCACTAAGGCATTTGATGCCAGCAAAAAACTTACCCCGGAACAGGCCGAGCAGATCAAAACGCTACTGCAATACAGCCCATCCAGCACCAACTCCCAGCCGTGGCATTTTATTGTTGCCAGCACGGAAGAAGGTAAAGCGCGTGTTGCCAAATCCGCTGCCGGTAATTACGTGTTCAACGAGCGTAAAATGCTTGATGCCTCGCACGTCGTGGTGTTCTGTGCAAAAACCGCGATGGACGATGCCTGGCTGAAGCTGGTTGTTGACCAGGAAGATGCCGATGGCCGCTTTGCCACGCCGGAAGCGAAAGCCGCGAACGATAAAGGTCGCAAGTTCTTCGCCGATATGCACCGTAAAGATCTGCATGATGATGCAGAGTGGATGGCAAAACAGGTTTATCTCAACGTCGGTAACTTCCTGCTCGGCGTTGCAGCGCTGGGTCTGGACGCGGTACCCATCGAAGGTTTTGACGCCGCAATCCTCGATGCAGAATTTGGTCTGAAAGAGAAAGGCTACACCAGTCTGGTAGTTGTTCCGGTGGGTCATCACAGCGTTGAAGATTTTAACGCTACGCTGCCGAAATCTCGTCTGCCGCAAAACATCACCTTAACCGAAGTGTAATTCTCTCTTGCCGGGCATCTGCCCGGCTATTTCCCCTCAGATTCTCCTGATTTGCATAACCCTGTTTCAGCCGTCATCATAGTCTGCTGTTGTATAAAGGAGACGTTATGCAGGATTTAATATCCCAGGTTGAAGATTTAGCGGGTATTGAGATCGATCACACCACCTCAATGGTGATGATTTTCGGTATTATTTTTCTGACCGCCGTCGTGGTGCATATTTTTTTGCATTGGGTGGTACTGCGGACCTTCGAAAAACGTGCCATCGCCAGTTCACGGCTATGGTTGCAAATCATTACCCAGAATAAACTCTTCCACCGTTTAGCTTTTACCCTGCAGGGGATTATCGTCAATATTCAGGCGGTATTCTGGCTGCAAAAAGGCACCGAAGCGGCAGATATTCTGACTACCTGCGCGCAGTTGTGGATCATGATGTATGCGCTGCTTTCAGTCTTCTCGTTGCTGGATGTTATTTTGAATCTGGCGCAGAAATTCCCGGCGGCATCTCAGTTACCGCTGAAAGGGATATTTCAGGGGATTAAACTGATCGGCGCGATTCTGGTCGGCATTTTGATGATCTCGCTGTTGATTGGTCAGTCGCCAGCGATTCTGATCAGCGGTCTTGGTGCAATGGCTGCCGTGCTGATGTTGGTATTTAAAGATCCGATTCTTGGTCTGGTGGCAGGTATTCAGCTTTCCGCGAACGATATGTTGAAACTGGGCGACTGGCTGGAGATGCCGAAATACGGCGCGGATGGCGCGGTGATCGATATTGGGTTAACCACCGTCAAAGTGCGTAACTGGGACAATACCATTACCACTATTCCCACCTGGTCTCTGGTCTCTGACTCCTTTAAAAACTGGAGCGGGATGTCAGCATCTGGCGGGCGACGTATTAAGCGCAGTATCAGTATTGATGTCACCAGTATTCGTTTTCTTGATGAAGACGAAATGCAACGTCTGAATAAAGCGCATTTGTTAAAACCTTATTTAACCAGCCGCCACAAGGAAATTAATGAGTGGAATCGCCAGCAAGGTTCTACGGAGTCGGTATTAAACCTGCGCCGAATGACCAATATTGGAACCTTTCGTGCCTATCTGAACGAATATCTACGTAACCATCCGCGGATTCGCAAAGATATGACCTTAATGGTGCGCCAATTAGCTCCGGGCGATAACGGTTTACCGCTTGAGATCTACGCGTTTACTAATACCGTGGTGTGGCTGGAATATGAAAGCATTCAGGCTGATATATTCGATCACATATTTGCGATTGTCGAAGAGTTTGGTCTGCGACTTCATCAGTCGCCAACCGGCAATGATATTCGCTCTCTTGCAGGTGCATTTAAGCAGTAATTAAAAAAACCGCTCTCATCGAATGGATGAGAGCGGACATCGTTTTGTCGGATGTAGCGTGAATGCCTTATTTCCGACGCAGCGTTTTAAATGCTACAAACAGGAATACAATCCACACCGGCAGCAGAATCGCTGACAAGCGCATATCATCCATCGTGCACATCAGCAGCAAAATCATGCCGAGGAAGGCAATGCAGAGATAGTTGCCGAACGGATAAAGCAGCGCCTTAAACTGTGTTTCACGTCCCTGACGTCGCATCGCAGCACGAAAACGAAGATGCGCCAGGCAGATCATAATCCAGTTCAACAGCAGCGTTGCTACCACCAGCGCCATCAGCAGACCAAACGCTTTTTGCGGCAGCAGATAGTTGATTAACACCACCAGCGAAGTGATCGCTCCGGAAAGCATCAGCGAGTTAATCGGCACACCGCGACGGCTGACGCGAGTCAAAAACTTCGGCGCATTACCCTGCACAGAAAGGCCAAACAGCATGCGGCTGTTAGAGTAAACCCCGCTGTTATACACCGATAATGATGCTACCAGAATGACGAAGTTCAGCGCAGAAGCTACCACGTTGCTGTCGAGATTATGGAAAATCATCACAAACGGGCTACTGTTGGATTTCACTTCCACCCACGGATAGAGTGCCAGTAAAACCACCAGTGAACCGATATAAAACAGCAGGATGCGATACACCACCTGATTCACTGCTTTCGGGATGCTTTTTTCCGGAGCGCGCGCTTCAGCGGCAGTAATCCCAATCAGCTCCAGCCCGCCGAAGGAGAACATAATCACCGCCAGCGACAAAATCAGCCCATTCCAGCCGGTGGCAAAGAAACCGCCATAGCGCCAGAGGTTATCGATACTGGCTTTCTCGCCGCCGTGCCCAGAAAACAGCAGCCACAGGCCAAAGCCGATCATACCGATGATCGCCAGCACTTTAATCAGCGCAAACCAGAACTCGGTTTCGCCATATAAGCGCACGTTCACCAGGTTAACGGCGTTGATGATAATAAAGAAGGCGGCAGCCCAAATCCACGTTGGAACATCCGGGAACCAGTACTGCATATAGATGCCCGCAGCGGTCAGCTCTGCCATTCCCACCAGCACGAACATTACCCAGTAGTTCCAGCCAGAGAGGAAGCCCGCAAACGGTCCCCAGTATTTATAGGCAAAGTGGGCAAATGAACCGGATACCGGCTCCTCAACCACCATTTCGCCAAGCTGGCGCATAATCAGGAAAGCGATGATCCCGGCGACGCCGTAGCCCAGCAATACAGCCGGACCCGCCATCTGAATCGCCGGGCCAATGCCAAGAAACAGACCAGTACCAATTGCGCCACCCAGCGCAATCAGTTGAATATGACGGTTATGTAATCCGCGATGAAGCGTCGGCTCTTGATTCGACGCAGTATCTTCCGATACGGTTGACGCGTTTTTCACGCCTTTCCCCTGTGTGTCTTTTTTGTTGAGGGGCACCTTTTAACATTTAGTGCCCATCGTCGCAAGACACAATCCACACGGTTAAACCGGGTATCCTGCTTTTATTTCCGTACCCGATGTCGGTGCAGCCACATCAGCTTATACGCCGCCGGGATAATAAACAGCGATAGCAAAGGCGCGGTGATCATGCCGCCAATCATCGGCGCGGCAATCCGGCTCATCACCTCTGAACCTGCTCCCGTTCCCCACAGAATCGGCAGCAGACCAGCGATAATCACCGCCACCGTCATCGCTTTCGGGCGCACGCGCAGGACCGCGCCGTGATACAACGCCTCATCCAGCTTCTGCTCGCTGAATGTTTGCGGATTATTCAACGACGGCTCGGCCTCTATGGCGTGACGTAAATACATCAGCATCACCACGCCAAATTCGGCAGCGACCCCCGCAAGGGCGATAAAACCGGTGCCCGTTGCCACGGAAAGATGAAAGCCCATCCACCACAGCAACCAGATGCCGCCCACCAGCGCAAACGGTACGCTGCTGATAATCAGCAACGCTTCGCCCACCCGACGGAACGCCAGATACAACAGCACGAAGATGATCATCAGCGTCATCGGCACCATCAGTTTCAGCTTATGGTTGGCGCGCTCCAGTAGCTCGAACTGCCCGGAGAATGCCACGCTGGTGCCCGGTTTTAACTGCACTTTTTCAGCTATCGCTTTTTGCAGATCGTGAACCACCGACACCATGTCACGATCGCGGGCATCGATATAAATCCAGCTCGTCGGGCGCGCATTCTCGGTTTTCAGCATCGACGGTCCGGTAGAGACTTTAACGTCGGCCACGTCCGCCAGAGTGATTTGCTGCTTCATCGGCGTGAGGATCGGCAACTGGCGCAGTGCCTGCGGGCTATCGCGCCAGCTTTGCGGATAACGCAGATTAATTGGATAACGGGCAATCCCTTCCACCGTTTCGCCAACCATCGCCCCGCCCACCGCAGATGTCACAAACAACTGCACATCCGCCACCGTCATACCGTAACGCGCGGCTTTTTCACGGTTAATCTCAACGTTGATATAGCGCCCACCTTCCAGACGCTCAGCAAGCGCAGAAGCCACGCCTGGCACCGTTCGCGCCACTTCTTCAATTTGCTCCGCCATCGTGTCGATATCCGCCAGCACAGTGCCGGAAACTTTAATGCCGATAGGGCTTTTAATGCCGGTTGAGAGCATATCGATACGGTTACGAATTGGCGGCACCCACAGATTCGCCAGCCCCGGCAGCCGCACGGTGTTATCCAGTTCCTCAATGATTTTGTCCATCGTCATGCCAGGCCGCCACTGATCCTGCGGCTTAAGCTGAATAGTCGTTTCTACCATCTCCAGCGGAGCAGAATCGGTGGCGGTTTCCGCTTTCCCGGTTTTGCCAAATACCCGCGCCACTTCCGGTACGCTCATAATCAGCTTGTCGGTTTTTTGCAGCATACTCGCCGCCTCTGCTGCGGAAATCCCCGGCAGCGTCGATGGCATATACAACAAGTCGCCTTCATTGATCTGCGGTAAAAATTCCCCGCCAACTTTATTGAGCGGCCAGAGAACCGTCAGCACCGAAAGCGCTGCCACCAACAGCGTGGTTTTCGGCCAGTGCAGTACTTTCAGCAACAGCGGATGATAAACACGAATCAAAAAGCGATTGAGCGGGTTACTGCTTTCCGGCGGAATTTTGCCACGGATCCAGTAGCCCATCAGGATCGGGATCACTACGATCGCCAGTAGCGCCGCGCCCGCCATCGCATAGGTTTTGGTGAACGCCAGCGGGCCAAACAGACGACCTTCCTGCCCTTCCAGGGTGAAGATCGGGATAAACGACAGCGTGATAATCAGCAGACTGATAAACAGCGCCGGACCCACTTCAACAGATGCTTCGGTGATCACCTGCCAGCGCGTTTTATTATCCAGCGTGGCGTCAGGATGCTGGTGCTGCCACTCTTCCAGCCGTTTATGCGCATTCTCGATCATGACGATAGCGGCATCGACCATCGCCCCGACGGCAATCGCAATGCCACCCAACGACATAATATTGGCGTTCAGTCCCTGAAAGTGCATGACAATAAAAGCAATACACAACCCCAGCGGCAACGAAATAATCGCCACCAGCGCCGAGCGCACATGCCAGAGAAACAGCGCACAGACTACCGCCACCACAATAAACTCTTCCAGCAACTTGCCGCTGAGGTTGTCAATGGCGCGGTCAATGAGCTGACTGCGATCGTATGTTGTAACTATCTCCACGCCTTCCGGCAGACTGCTTTTCAGCGTTTCCAGTTTGTCCTTCACGGCGGCGATCACTTCACGGGCGTTTTTGCCGGAACGCAGGATCACCACCCCGCCCGCCACTTCGCCTTCGCCGTTTAGTTCGGCAATGCCCCGGCGCATCTCCGGGCCAATCTGGACCTTCGCAACATCGCGCAGATAAACGGGCACGCCATTTTCACTGGCTTTTAAAACGATGTGATTAAAGTCGTCGAGCGTTTGCAGATATCCGCTAGCGCGCACCATATATTCCGCTTCCGCCAGTTCGATCGACGAACCGCCCGCTTCCTGGTTTGAAGCATCCAGCGCGCTTTTTACTTCGGCGAGACTGATGCCATATTGCGCCAGGCGCTGGGGATCGATAACCACCTGATACTCTTTCACCACACCGCCCACCGACGCCACTTCCGCAACGTCAGGGATGGTTTTTAGCTCATATTTGAGAAACCAGTCCTGCAATGAGCGTAAATCGGCCAGATCGTGCTTACCGCTGCGATCCACCAGTGCATATTCATAGATCCAGCCAACACCCGTGGCATCTGGCCCCAGCTCGGCGCTGACTCCCGCAGGCAGCTTACCCTGTACCTGGTTGAGGTACTCCAGCACCCGCGAGCGCGCCCAGTACGGATCGGTGCCATCTTCGAAAATGACATACACATAAGAGTCGCCAAACTGCGAGAAACCGCGCACAGTCTTCGCGCCAGGCACCGACAACATGGTGGTGGTTAGCGGATAAGTCACCTGATTTTCAACGATTTGCGGTGCCTGACCGGGATAGCTGGTTTTAATAATCACCTGTACATCAGAGAGATCCGGCAGTGCATCCACTGGCGTGTTAATGATGGTCCAGGTGCCCCAGATACTCAGAAACAACGCGCCCATCAGCACCAGAAAACGGTTCGCCACCGAGCGACGAATAATCCATTCAATCATTGGCTATTCCCTCAATGCGCATGGGTAGCACTTTCAGAGCGCATCCGCTCCAGTGCGCCAGAAATATTGGCTTCAGAATCAATCAGGAACAGGCCGCTGGAAACCACCTTTTCACCTTCCGCCAGACCAGAGCGTAACGCGGTGACGCCATGCGATGCCTGGAAAACGGCAACGCGTTTCGGTACAAAGCGCCCGTCAGCATCAACGGTAATCACCCGCTGTTCGTTGCCGGTATCAATCAGCGCCTGTGACGGAATGAGCAGCATCGGTTCGCTGGCGGTATTGAGTTGCAACCAGGCGTTCATGCCCGGTTTTAGCGCCTCGTCGGCGTTGTCGACTTCCAGACGCAGTTGCAGCGTGCGGGTCGCGGCATCCACGCCGGGTAGCAGGGTCCATTTGCGAATGGTGAGTGTTTTATCCGGTCGCGCCGGAACGGTGAGGGTAAACTGCGAGGCATCTTTCACCAGCCAGGCGATGGACTCCGGGATCGCAGCAGTGACCCACACCGGGTCCATACCCTGAATTTTCGCGACCACGTTATCTTTGGCGATATTCATTCCCGCGCGCAGATCAAACGCGGTGATCACGCCATCAATGGGCGCTTTGAGCGTAAAGCGAGTCTGGATTTTTTGCGTGGCGATCAGGCGGCGAATATCCGCCTCCGGCATTCCCGCCAGTCTCAGCCGCTCAAGAATGCCTTCAGTCTGGGTCGCCGTACCGCCGGTTTCGCGCAGCAGTAAATACTCACTCTGCGCTTCCACCCAGTCGGGAATGGTCAGGTCGAGAAGCGGTGTGCCCTTTTGTACTTTATCGCCCACGGTAAGCGGATACACCTTATCGATAAACCCGGCAGCGCGAGCCTGCACAATGGCATACTGATACTCGTTGTAACTGACATTCGCCGGGAAACTCTGGGCAAAAGTCAGCGGCCCGCGCGTGACGGTCGCCGTTTTCACCCCCAGATTCTGCGTCTGGGTCGGGTCAATGCGTACACCAGACGCAGAACTCTCTTCATCGGCATATTTCGGCACCAGATCCATATCCATAAACGGCGATTTACCTGGTTTATCGAACCGCGTATTGGGATACATCGGGTCGTACCAGAATAAGATTTTACGTTCTGCGGTCGGCGTTTTTTCTGCGGGCGGTTCAGCCTTTGCAAACCAGGTAAAACCTGCCGCAGAAATAATACCGCCCGCAATCATGCTGCCGATAATAAGCGCGATTTTTTTCATCTCATTAAACCTGGGTTACTGGCTGACTTTAATATCCTGTAATAAAGAAAGGTTGCCCTGCTGGACAAAATTAAACGCCACTTTGTCGCCGGTTTTAATTTCGCTCATTTTCGTCTGCGGGGTGATGGTAAAGCGCATGGTCATCTCCGGCCAGTTCACGGCAGCAATCGGATCGTGATGGATGGTAATTTTTTTGCTTTCCAGATCAACACCTTTTACCACGCCAGTGGCGCTAATAACCTGTGGTTGTGCTTCGCTCATGGTTTCATGATGATGTTCGTTAGCCTGGGCATTAAAGCCAATAACAGTAAACAGACTAAACATTGCAACTTGCAGTGCTTTTTTCATTTATTCTCTCCTGGAGTTAAAAATTATTGCTGCCAACCGCCCCCTAAGGCGGTATATAAAGAAATTTCGTTAACCTGAAGGGCATAATTCAGGTCAAGTAAAGTTTGTCGGGTTGCAAATAAAGAACGTTCAGCATCCAGCACTTCCAGATAACTGACTGCGCCGTGCTGATATAATGCCCGCGCCCGTTGCAAAGTAATTTGCAGCGACGCAAGATAACGCTGCTGGGCGCTGATTTGATCGTTCAGGCTTTGACGTAATGCCAGCGCATCTGCCACTTCTTTAAAGGCGTTCTGGATTTTCTGTTCATAATTCACCACCGACTGCTGCTGGCGAATTTCGGCGATATCCAGATTGGCCTGGTTGCGTCCGGCATTAAAAATGGGGATCTCAATTTTAGGAATAAAATTCCA
Source organism: Escherichia sp. WS1451 (assembly GCF_046487365.1). NCBI lineage: Bacteria > Pseudomonadati > Pseudomonadota > Gammaproteobacteria > Enterobacterales > Enterobacteriaceae > Escherichia > Escherichia sp. WS1451. Next base: position 53,833 of record NZ_JBJQJP010000022.1, on the reverse strand, counting down.
CATCCCGCTGCTGGCGTTAAATAATGACGACAGATCGCTGCTGGCGGTTGATATTCCGCTGGTCAGGCTGATAGACGGGAAAAATGCCGCACGCGCAGCACCAATATTGGCATTAGCCGCCATTAACGCGTGTTCAGCTTCCATAATATCCGGGCGCTGCAATAAGATTTGCGACGGCAAGCCCGCCGGTAATTTAACGCTTCGCAGGCTGTCGCTGTTTACTGTCTGCGCTTGCGGCAGCTTGCCGTAGCTTCCCAATAACAGTTGCAATGCATTATTCGCCTGCGCCAGTTCCCCCTGACGTTTAGCGATGTCGCTGCGGGTACTTTCTATCACCCCGCGAGCCTGTTCCAGCGCCAGAACATTGCTGCTACCGGTCAACAGTTGTTTTTCGACAAACGCATATGACTGCTGATAATTACGCAGCGTTTCTTCGGCTATTTGCAATTGCGCATACGCCAGTTGCTGATTGAAATAGCTTTGCGCGACATTAGAAACCAGCAGAATATGCACCGCGCGCTGAGCTTCCTCAGTAGCTAAATAATTTTGACGCTCGGCTTCGCTCATGTTCTTTAAGCGCCCGAAAAAATCGAGATCAAAGCTGGCGTTAAGGCCAGTCGAGAACTCCCGCGTCGTGGCTGAATCGCCTTTAAGATTGCCGCTCCAACTGCCGCTGCCCTCGCCATTGAGCTGTGGGTAGCGGTCGGCATCGGTCAGACGATATTGCGCCCGCGCTTCCTGCACTTTCAGCGCCGCCATGCGCAAATCCCGGTTATTCACCAACGCCTCGCTAATCAGCGTCTTCACCTGATTATCAACAAAAAAGGTGCGCCAGCCCGCGTTCTGGTAGTTATCTGCTGCGTTAACCAGGCCGTTCTGGCTGAGTGAGAACTGCTGCGGCACGGGCATTGCCGGACGCTGATAATCCGGTGCCAGTGAACAACCGGTTAGCGCAAGGGCCACACAAAATGGCAGAAGTTTACAAGGAGACATAGGCTCATAATTTCTGGTGATTTTATGCCGCCAACTTTACTCGCCAGGCTCTGATTTTCCGGTGACAGGAAAATGACAAAATTGTCATTTTGCCAATAAGCGATTGCCATCTGATCCCGCTACTCTAGAATTGCCCGGGCAACATGCGGAGGAAATATGAAACTGTTGATTGTCGAAGATGAAAAGAAAACCGGAGAATACTTGACCAAAGGGTTAACCGAAGCCGGTTTTGTGGTCGATTTAGCCGACAACGGGCTGAATGGCTACCATCTGGCGATGACCGGTGATTATGATCTGATAATCCTCGATATTATGCTGCCGGACGTGAACGGCTGGGATATCGTGCGCATGTTGCGTTCCGCCAATAAGGGGATGCCGATTCTGTTGCTTACCGCGCTTGGCACCATTGAACATCGCGTCAAGGGGCTGGAGTTGGGGGCGGATGACTATCTGGTTAAGCCGTTCGCTTTTGCTGAACTGCTGGCGCGGGTGCGCACTCTACTGCGGCGCGGAGCGGCGGTAATTATCGAAAGTCAGTTTCAGGTTGCCGATCTGATGGTCGATCTCGTCAGCCGCAAAGTCACCCGCAGCGGTACGCGTATCACTCTGACCAGTAAAGAATTTACCCTGCTGGAATTTTTCCTCCGCCATCAGGGTGAAGTGCTGCCCCGCTCGCTTATCGCCTCGCAGGTGTGGGACATGAATTTCGACAGCGATACCAACGCCATTGATGTGGCGGTGAAGCGGCTGCGCGGCAAAATCGACAACGACTTTGAGCCGAAGCTGATTCAAACCGTGCGCGGCGTGGGCTACATGCTTGAGGTGCCGGATGGTCAGTAAGCCATTTCAGCGCCCGTTTTCGCTGGCAACACGCCTGACCTTTTTTATCAGCCTGGCGACCATCGCGGCGTTTTTCGCCTTTGCCTGGATCATGATCCACTCGGTAAAAGTGCATTTTGCCGAGCAGGATATTAATGATTTAAAAGAGATTAGCGCCACCCTTGAACGGGTACTTAATCACCCTGACGAAACGCAAGCCCGACGCTTAATGACGCTGGAAGATATTGTCAGTGGTTATTCCAATGTGTTGATCTCCCTGGCAGATAGCCAGGGTAAAACGGTGTATCACTCCCCCGACGCGCCCGATATCCGCGAGTTTGCACGTGATGCCATACCCGATAAAGACGCTCGGGGCGGCGAGGTGTATCTCCTTTCCGGCCCGACGATGATGATGCCAGGGCACGGTCACGGGCATATGGAACACAGCAACTGGCGGATGATTAACTTGCCGGTTGGCCCGCTGGTTGACGGCAAACCGATTTATACGCTCTACATCGCGCTGTCGATCGATTTTCATCTTCATTACATAAATGATTTGATGAATAAACTTATTATGACCGCATCGGTAATCAGCATCCTGATCGTCTTTATCGTGCTGTTGGCGGTACATAAAGGTCACGCGCCGATCCGCAGCGTCAGCCGTCAAATCCAGAACATTACCTCGAAAGATCTCGACGTTCGCCTCGATCCACAGACCGTGCCCATTGAACTCGAACAACTGGTGCTGTCGTTCAACCATATGATCGAGCGTATTGAGGATGTCTTTACCCGCCAGTCCAATTTCTCAGCGGATATCGCCCACGAAATTCGCACACCAATTACGAATCTCATAACGCAAACGGAAATCGCCCTCAGCCAGTCGCGCAGCCAGAAGGAGCTGGAAGATGTGCTCTACTCTAATCTCGAAGAGCTGACGCGAATGGCGAAAATGGTCAGCGATATGCTGTTTCTCGCTCAGGCCGATAACAACCAGTTAATCCCCGAAAAGAAAATGCTCAACCTGGCGGATGAAGTCGGCAAAGTGTTCGATTTTTTCGAGGCGTTAGCAGAAGATCGCGGCGTGGAGCTGCGGTTTGTTGGCGACGAGTGTCAGGTTGCGGGTGATCCGCTGATGCTGCGTCGGGCGTTAAGCAACCTACTTTCTAATGCCCTGCGTTATACGCCAACCGGAGAGACAATTGTCGTGCGCTGCCAGACGGTCGATCACCTGGTGCAAGTTACCGTCGAAAACCCTGGTACGTCCATTGCGCCTGAGCACTTACCGCGATTGTTTGACCGTTTCTACCGCATTGATCCTTCCCGCCAGCGAAAAGGCGAAGGTAGCGGTATTGGCCTGGCGATAGTGAAATCGATTGTTGTCGCGCATAAAGGCACGGTTGCGGTAACGTCAGATGCGCGGGGAACAAGGTTTGTTATCATATTACCCGCTTAATCCTTCAGCAAACGGCAACTTTTATAACCAGTGTAAAAATAACGTGCCGCAATAATCCTACCTATTAATGATAAAAAGCTGTCACAATTCATAAAAAACTTTAATATACGCCACCCTAAACATAACCAGCGTTAATGTAAGGTTTTTGTGTGGACTGGCTTCTTGATGTTTTTGCTACCTGGCTCTACGGCTTAAAAGTAATCGCGATAACGTTAGCGGTCATCATGTTCATCAGCGGGCTGGACGATTTTTTTATTGATGTCGTCTACTGGGTACGCCGCATTAAACGCAAGTTGAGTGTTTATCGCCGCTACCCGCGAATGAGTTACCGCGAACTGTATAAACCAGATGAAAAACCGTTAGCGATTATGGTTCCGGCGTGGAATGAAACGGGCGTCATCGGCAATATGGCCGAGCTGGCGGCGACCACGCTCGACTACGAAAACTATCATATCTTTGTTGGCACCTACCCCAACGACCCCGATACTCAGCGTGATGTTGACGAAGTGTGCGCTCGCTTCCCGAACGTGCATAAGGTAGTCTGCGCGCGTCCTGGCCCCACCAGCAAAGCCGACTGTCTGAACAACGTGCTGGACGCCATCACCCAATTTGAACGTAGCGCCAATTTCGCTTTTGCTGGTTTTATTCTGCATGACGCCGAAGATGTGATTTCACCGATGGAATTGCGTCTGTTCAACTATCTGGTCGAGCGTAAAGATCTGATTCAGATCCCAGTGTATCCGTTCGAACGCGAATGGACGCACTTCACCAGCATGACTTACATTGATGAGTTTTCAGAACTGCATGGCAAAGATGTTCCGGTGCGTGAAGCCCTCGCCGGACAGGTGCCCAGCGCAGGCGTCGGTACCTGTTTCAGCCGTCGCGCCGTGACCGCACTGTTAGCTGACGGTGACGGTATTGCTTTCGACGTGCAGAGTCTGACTGAAGATTACGACATTGGCTTCCGCCTGAAAGAGAAAGGTATGACGGAAATTTTTGTCCGTTTTCCGGTGGTGGACGAAGCCAAAGAACGCGAGCAGCGTAAATTTTTACAGCATGCGCGGACGTCAAACATGATCTGCGTGCGCGAATATTTCCCCGATACCTTTTCGACTGCGGTTCGACAAAAATCTCGGTGGATCATCGGCATTGTTTTCCAGGGCTTTAAAACCCACAAATGGACCTCCAGCCTGACGCTGAACTACTTTCTCTGGCGCGACCGCAAAGGGGCAATCAGTAACTTTGTCAGCTTCCTCGCGATGCTGGTGATGATCCAGCTTTTGCTGTTACTGGCGTATGAAAGTTTGTGGCCCGATGCCTGGCATTTCCTTTCTATTTTCAGCGGCAGCGCATGGTTAATGACCCTGCTGTGGCTAAACTTTGGTTTGATGGTTAACCGCATCGTGCAGCGGGTGATTTTTGTCACTGGCTACTACGGTCTGACGCAGGGGCTGCTATCTGTCCTGCGTCTTTTCTGGGGTAACCTGATTAACTTCATGGCCAACTGGCGCGCGTTAAAACAGGTACTTCAACACGGCGATCCGCGTCGAGTGGCGTGGGATAAAACAACGCATGACTTCCCCAGCGTGACTGGCGATACCCGCTCGTTGCGCCCGTTAGGTCAAATCCTGCTGGAAAATCAGGTCATCACTGAAGAACAACTCGATACAGCACTGCGTAATCGCGTCGAAGGTCTACGCCTGGGCGGTTCAATGCTGATGCAGGGGCTGATTAGCGCCGAGCAACTGGCACAGGCGCTGGCAGAGCAAAACGGCGTGGCGTGGGAATCCATCGATGCCTGGCAGATCCCTTCCTCGCTGATTGCCGAAATGCCGGCCTCCGTGGCGCTGCATTATGCGGTACTGCCGCTGCGTCTGGACAATGATGAGTTAATTGTCGGCAGTGAAGATGGTATTGACCCGGTTTCGCTGGCGGCCCTGACGCGTAAAGTCGGACGCAAAGTGCGTTACGTCATTGTTCTGCGGGGACAAATTGTCACCGGATTACGCCACTGGTATGCACGCCGACGCGGTCACGATCCGCGGGCAATGTTGTACAATGCAGTTCAGCATCAGTGGCTCACGGAACAGCAGGCCGGTGAAATCTGGCGGCAATATGTGCCGCATCAGTTCCTGTTCGCCGAAATACTGACCACGCTCGGTCATATTAATCGTTCAGCAATTAACGTGTTGTTATTGCGCCATGAACGCAGTTCTCTGCCGCTCGGCAAGTTTTTGGTCACCGAAGGCGTTATCAGCCAGGAAACGTTGGATCGCGTCCTGACAATTCAACGCGAATTACAAGTTTCGATGCAATCACTATTACTCAAAGCAGGTTTAAACACAGAAAAGGTTGCGCAACTGGAGTCCGAAAATGAAGGAGAATAACCTTAATCGCGTCATCGGATGGTCTGGTTTACTGCTGACGTCTTTATTGAGTACCAGCGCACTCGCAGACAATATCGGCACCAGCGCAGAAGAGCTGGGGCTGAGCGATTATCGCCATTTTGTTATTTATCCCCGTCTCGACAAGGCGCTGAAGGCACAGAAAAATAACGACGAAGCAACCGCCATCCGCGAATTTGAATATATACACCAGCAGGTGCCGGATAATATTCCGCTGACTTTATACCTTGCGGAAGCCTATCGCCATTTTGGTCATGATGACCGGGCGCGGCTGTTGCTTGAGGATCAACTGAAACGTCACCCTGGAGATGACCGGCTTGAGCGCAGTCTGGCGGCTATTCCAGTTGAAGTGAAAAGCGTTACGACTGTTGAAGAACTGCTTGCCCAGCAAAAAGCGTGCGATGCTGCGCCGACCCTGCGTTGTCGCAGTGAAGTCGGGCAGAATGCCCTGCGGCTGGCACAATTACCTGTCGCCAGAGCGCAACTAAACGATGCGACGTTTGCTGCATCGCCGGAAGGAAAAACGTTGCGAACCGATCTGCTGCAACGCGCAATCTACCTGAAACAATGGTCCCAGGCAGATACGCTATATAATGAAGCACGCCAGCAGAACACATTAAGCGCGGCAGAACGCCGTCAGTGGTTTGACGTGCTTCTTGCCGCACAGCTGGATGATCGGATCCTGGCGCTGCAATCACAGGGGATCTTCACCGATCCTCAGTCATATATTACTTACGCGACCGCGCTGGCTTATCGTGGCGAAAAAGCACGCCTCCAGCATTATCTCATTGAAAATAAGCCGCTGTTTACCACGGACGCACAAGAGAAAAGTTGGCTCTATCTGATATCTAAATACAGCGCCAACCCCGTTCAGGCGTTGGCGAATTATACGGTACAGTTTGCCGATAACCGCCAGTATGTTGTTGGCGCGACGCTACCGGTGCTGTTAAAAGAAGGTCAGTACGACGCAGCGCAAAAACTGCTCGCCACCCTCCCCGCCAATGAAATGCTTGAGGAGCGTTATACCGTTAGCGTAGCGACCCATAACAAGGCTGAAGCTCTGCGTCTGGCACGATTGCTGTATCAGCAAGAACCGGCAAATCTTACCCGCCTGGATCAACTGACCTGGCAACTGATGCAGAACGAGCAGTCACGCGAAGCTGCCGATTTATTGCTGCAACGCTATCCTTTCCAGGGCGATGCGCGTGTCAGCCAGACGTTAATGGCGCGACTGGCGTCTCTGCTGGAAAGTCATCCTTACCTGGCAACGCCGGCGAAGGTGGCGATTTTATCGAAACCCTTACCGCTGGCGGAGCAACGTCAGTGGCAAAGTCAGTTGCCGGGTATTGCAGATAATTGCCCGGCAATAGTTCGCTTGCTGGGCGATATGTCGCCTTCCTACGATGCCGCCGCCTGGAACCGTCTGGCAAAGTGTTATCGGGACACGCTACCCGGTGTGGCGTTGTATGCATGGCTTCAGGCCGAACAACGACAACCGAACGCCTGGCAACATCGTGCGGTAGCCTATCAGGCGTATCAGGTTGAGGACTACGCCACCGCACTGGCGGCCTGGCAGAAAATCAGTCTTCACGACATGAGCAATGAGGATCTGCTTGCTGCTGCCAATACCGCCCAGGCGGCAGGAAATGGTGCGGCTCGCGATCGCTGGCTTCAGCAGGCAGAACAACGTGGGCTGGGAAACAATGCCCTCTACTGGTGGCTGCATGCGCAACGTTACATTCCTGGTCAGCCGGAACTCGCACTGAACGATCTCACGCGCTCAATCAATATTGCGCCTTCTGCCAACGCTTACGTTGCGCGGGCGACAATTTATCGCCAACGTCATAATGTCCCGGCGGCGGTGAGTGATTTGCGCGCCGCGCTGGAACTGGAACCGAATAATAGCAACACCCAGGCAGCGCTCGGTTACGCCTTGTGGGATAGCGGTGATATCGCACAGTCGCGGGAAATGCTCGAACAGGCGCATAAAGGGCTACCGGACGATCCGGCACTTATCCGACAACTGGCCTACGTGAACCAGCGTCTGGATGACATGCCTGCGACGCAGCACTACGCCCGGCTGGTGATTGATGACATTGATAATCAGGCGCTGATAACCCCACTGACCCCAGAGCAAAATCAGCAACGCTTCAATTTCCGCCGTCTGCATGAGGAGGTCGGTCGCCGCTGGACGTTCAGTTTCGATTCTTCTATCGGCTTGCGTTCCGGCGCAATGAGTACCGCTAACAATAATGTCGGCGGCGCAGCGCCAGGGAAAAGCTATCGTAGCTACGGGCAACTGGAAGCCGAGTATCGCATCGGACGCAATATGCTGCTGGAAGGCGACCTGCTCTCGGTTTACAGCCGTGTATTTGCCGATACCGGAGAAAACGGGGTGATGATGCCGGTGAAAAATCCGATGTCCGGCACCGGTCTGCGCTGGAAGCCGCTGCGCGATCAGATCTTTTTCCTCGCCGTCGAACAGCAGTTGCCGCTGAACGGCCAAAATGGTGCATCCGATACCATGCTGCGCGCCAGCGCCTCATTCTTTAATGGCGGCAAATACAGCGACGAATGGCACCCGAACGGTTCAGGCTGGTTTGCCCAAAACCTGTACCTCGATGCAGCGCAATATATCCGCCAGGATATTCAGGCGTGGACGGCAGATTATCGCGTCAGCTGGCATCAGAAGGTAGCTAACGGACAGACTATTGAGCCTTACGCTCACGTTCAGGACAACGGCTATCGTGATAAAGGCACTCAGGGCGCGCAGCTTGGCGGTGTCGGGGTCCGCTGGAATATCTGGACCGGCGAGACGCACTACGACGCCTGGCCGCACAAAGTCAGTCTCGGCGTCGAGTATCAACATACCTTTAAGGCGATTAATCAACGTAACGGAGAGCGCAACAATGCGTTTCTCACCATTGGAGTGCACTGGTAAATGCGTAAGTTCATTTTCGTATTGCTGACACTGCTTTTGGTCAGCCCTTTTTCCTTTGCGATGAAAGGTATTATCTGGCAACCACAAAACCGTGATAGTCAGGTTACCGATACCCAGTGGCAGGGGCTGATGAGTCAGTTACGTTTGCAAGGCTTCGATACCCTGGTTTTGCAATGGACTCGTTACGGCGATGCATTCACCCAGCCAGAACAGCGCGCGTTATTGTTTAAGCGTGCCGCAGCTGCGCAACAGGCTGGCCTGAAGCTGATTGTCGGGCTGAATGCCGATCCGGAATTTTTTATGCACCAGAAACAGTCGTCTGCAGCGCTGGAAAGCTATCTTAACCGCCTGCTGGCTGCCGATCTCCAGCAAGCCAGATTATGGAGCGCTGTACCTGGCGTAACGCCGGATGGCTGGTACATCAGCGCGGAAATTGACGACCTGAACTGGCGCAGCGAAGCCGCCCGTCAGCCTTTGCTAACATGGTTAAACAACGCGCAGCGGTTGATTAGCGATGTTTCAGCAAAACCGGTTTATATCAGTAGTTTTTTCGCCGGAAACATGTCGCTCGATGGCTATCGCCAACTGCTGGAACACGTTAAAGCAACCGGCGTTAATGTCTGGGTGCAGGATGGCAGCGGCGTGGATAAACTGACCGCTGAACAGCGTGAACGTTATCTACAGGCCAGCGTCGATTGCCAAAGTTCCGCCCCAGCAAGCGGCATTGTTTATGAACTGTTTGTCGCTGGTAAAGGCAAAACCTTTACAGCGAAACCGAAACCGGATGCAGAGATCGCCTCGCTGTTAGCGAAACGTTCCTCTTGCGGTAAAGACACGCTCTATTTCTCTCTGCGCTATTTGCCCGTTGCGCACGGCATTCTCGAGTATTAAATCTCCTCCAGGTAAGTCGGGTACGACCTGGCTTACCTCTTTCGCTCTCGTCAGAATTCCATCAAGATTAATTGCTAAAAAGCGTGCTAAAGAAAGAAGATCGTTATCGGCGAACGGGCCGATCACTCATGCAGGAAGCATAGATCCTTTGAGCGGAGTTTCTGATATCTGAGGAGTGCGAAATGCAATTGAGCAGCAGTGAACCTTGCGTGGTGATCCTGACCGAAAAAGAGGTAGAGGTAAGCGTCAATAACCATGCTACGTTTACCCTTCCGAAAAACTACCTGGCCGCCTTCGCGTGCAACAATAACGTCATTGAACTCTCAACGTTAAATCACGTATTAATCACCCACATCAACCGTAACATCATCAACGATTATCTGTTGTTTTTAAATAAGAACTTAACCTGTATAAAGCCCTGGTCGCGGCTGGCAACTCCGGTTATCGCTTGTCATAGCCGTACACCGGAAGTGTTCCGGCTAGCCGCCAACCACAGCAAGCAGCAACCCAGCAAACCCTGCGAAGCGGAGTTGACGCGCGCATTGCTTTTTACCGTATTGTCTAACTTTCTTGAGCAATCGCGGTTTATTGCCCTACTGATGTATATCTTACGCAGCAGCGTCCGCGACAGCGTCTGCCGCATTATTCAAAGCGATATTCAGCATTACTGGAATCTGCGAATTGTCGCCAGTTCGCTATGTTTAAGCCCCAGCCTGCTCAAAAAGAAATTAAAAAACGAAAATACCAGCTATAGCCAGATTGTCACAGAGTGTCGTATGCGTTACGCCGTACAGATGTTATTGATGGATAACAAAAATATCACTCAGGTGGCGCAATTATGTGGCTATAGCAGCACGTCGTACTTTATCTCTGTTTTTAAGGCGTTTTACGGCCTGACACCGTTGAATTATCTCGCCAAACAGCGACAAAAAGTGATGTGGTGAAGAGCAAAGCGGAACGGATAAGACGGGATTAAATGAAGAAGAAATGGCGCGCCCTGCAGGATTCGAACCTGCGGCCCACGACTTAGAAGGTCGTTGCTCTATCCAACTGAGCTAAGGGCGCGTTGATACCGCAATGCGGTGTAATCGCGTGAATTATACGGTCAACCCTTGCTGAGTCAATGGCTTTTGATCTGGTTGCTGAACAAGTGAACGACCGCGTCTGATTTTCTGATTTATTTCGTTATAGCGGCAAACAAACGCACACCGCTGCGCGTCTGAATCAAGAAAACCCGTATTTTCATGTATCAAGTACAATTTACCGCCCTAACGGAAAATTGTCCGATCCAATGAGACTGGTAACTATGAAACCAACGTCGGTGATCATTATGGATACTCATCCTATCATCAGAATGTCTATTGAAGTTCTGTTGCAAAAAAACAGTGAATTGCAGATTGTCCTGAAAACGGATGATTACCGCATAACCATCGATTATCTCCGAACCCGTCCTGTTGATTTAATCATTATGGATATAGACTTGCCCGGTACAGACGGTTTTACCTTCCTGAAAAGGATCAAACAAATTCAGAGTACAGTGAAAGTATTATTTTTATCATCGAAATCAGAATGCTTTTATGCTGGCAGAGCGATACAAGCTGGTGCTAACGGTTTTGTCAGTAAATGCAATGATCAGAATGATATTTTTCATGCCGTTCAGATGATCCTCTCCGGATACACTTTTTTTCCCAGCGAAACGCTCAACTATATAAAAAGCAATAAATGCAGTACGAATAGTTCAACGGTCACGGTGCTATCTAATCGTGAAGTAACCATATTACGTTATCTGGTTAGCGGATTATCTAATAAAGAAATTGCCGATAAGTTATTACTTAGCAATAAAACAGTTAGTGCACATAAATCTAATATTTATGGCAAGCTAGGTTTGCATTCAATTGTAGAGCTTATCGACTACGCCAAATTATATGAATTAATATAATATTAATTATAATTGATCATAAATATCGCATCCGCTTTCGCCACACCAGGCTGAACACCGCTGGCTAACGCTCGATAATTGGCAAAAAAGTTTAGTGTGACATTGCCATTTGCATCAACTTCCTCAGTCGAGCTCGCCTCCCCCAGTGCGAGCCGGGAGCGATCGCTATTACGTAATTCGATGGCGACGGTTTGTGCCATTGCGGGATCATCCAGAGCCAGCAGGTTGGCATCAGATGCCGGCGTTCCCGTAAATAAAATCGCAACTGAACCCGGAGGACATCCCTCCAGCCGCAGGCTAAAAGGGACGAGTGCCGTGGTATCGCCAGCGCTCAGTAATTGTGTCGTAGGCCATCTGCCTAAATCTACCGTCTTATCCTTATCCGCTGTGTTTACGGTACAGGAGAAATCAACAACGTTACCGTGCAAATTGATATTAATCGTTCCTAAAGGGTCAACTGCCCATCCACTGGAACTCCACAGTAGCCCGCAGAAACAGCTAAAGAGTACTCTTCTCATTCTCCGTACCTCATTGATAATCGACGCGTAAATACCCCAGCGCGCTAAACGGCCCTTCGGTCGGTTTTTGACCGGTAATACTGATAGGCCAGGCGCGAAGTGTGACATTGGCTGCCGCAGCTGCATCCAGACGGAAAGGAATAACGCTATTGAGATCGTTAGGCGTGATCGGCGTATCGTTCTGATCGGCCACAATAAAACCTAAATCCTGATTGTCCGACACCATCGCCTGACCAGAAACGGCACTGGCTTCCAGACGCATTGTTAAATAAGCCTGCGCAGCAACATTCGTACATTTGATCGCAATGCTCTTGGTTTGCGGCATGACACCAGCTGGTCGATTCCCCGGCCCTGCCGCACTAAATAACGATGCGCCGATATCACCAAAATCAAATTCAACAATTTGCCCGGCATTTAATTCGCAGTTTTGCGGTACTTCAACCCGTCCACCAAAACTAATGGTATAAACAGGTGTAACCAACGGATCGTTAGGCGTTGATGTCACATACACGGTAAACATCACCTGTCTGGGGATCTCCACCATGTTAATAAAGGGACGAATAACCTTTAAACGAAATATCAAACGAGAATCCATCACCCCGAACGGAAGGTTTTGCGAAACGTTAGGATCTGTTCCCATACGAATATAATTTTGCGGAGGGAATTGAATATCCATCACGCTATCAACCAGACTCATCGCACCTAATAGATAATCATTTAATTGCATATATTTATAATTATCGATAGTTTCCTGAACAATAAAGTTGGTGACATAACTACGGTATGTATAATTCACCAGCGTGCCGGGTGGACAAATTGCTGATACACCTACCCAGCCGGATTTTTCCGGTAAAACAACAATCTGCCCTGGCTGGTTATTGGTGCTATTAAAGACATTTGAGAGATCATAGTGTTCATCTTCTGCTACGCCAGTACTATTTGCACAAACAGTAGCCCAGGATATGTTTGTTAACCACAAACATGCCATCGCCAATAATAATCTGCAGATTATCTTCATTGATAATTTCCTTTATGAGCCAGGATGTGTGCAAACTGCCGAAATAACAGTGACGGCTTGCTGTAAGCTTTGCTTCGGCAATACATAGTGCGCAATGCAGCGTGAGTTCGCGCCGTCTCCCCACTGAACCAGTAATTCACCAGACAATGGCGCACCGCTTAAATAAACTTGCCCGTCATCACCCACCATACTGGTTATTCCGGTACTGTTTTCCCGTACCAGTGATCCAAACGGCACCGGTTTTCCGCCCTGGGTAACGGTAATGAGCGCCCGCACGCCTATGCGGGTATCAAAATTGGCACGAACCAACGCGCCTTGCGTCGGCACAACGCTGCTAATATTTTTTTCAACATCGATGGAATTCCCCATCGTATTGGTATCAAGCGCGATACGGTTATACCGATAAACCGTGGCATACGGCATCACCGCATAGCCGCGCCAGTCGGTTAAAATTCCAGTTTGATTTTCAATGCGTACACCGCCTGCGCCTGGCGCTTTAATCAAAACATTGGTATCCCCTAAAGGCTGGCTCAGCGTTATACCATTTTCATGCCCGACCACACCGCCAGACAGCTGCCAGTTAACGTCATGTTGATCGCGGTCGTAGTTATACCCGACCCCCAGCGTACCGTAAGCGGCCTGCCAGTTTGCCGTGGCGCTGCCCGTATACCCATTATTCGAGGTATCGCCCTGGCTTACGTGATAACTCAGGTTGTGGCCTTCCAGTAAGGTCCCACCAACGCCTGCCAGCCAGCTATTTTGCCCGTTGCTGTTACGGTTGGCGTTAAAGGAGGCATAAGCGCGGTCGAGCGCATTTTCCCGGGTGTAGCGACGTTTGGTCAGAACATTGAAAGGCACTGAAACATTAAGTCCGACAATACGTTCGTTATCGGGGATCCCTACAGATTCATTCCACGAAAATGAGAGTGAATAACTGATGCCAACCCAGCTGCTGGTATACCCCACCTGATACCAGGTATCTGAATCCGAAGTATTCCAGTATTTTTGATGGGTACCAGAAATATAAAGCGAGCCAAAGTCATTAAGTGATTGTGAAATATTTAACTGCAAACGGTCTTTACGACTAAAGCGTAAATTGTGGTAATTCACGATTATCGGTTCATCGCGATGCTCACCGTCATAATCGTAATCATATTCGTACCCCTCCATTCGACGATACGCAACATCATCAAGGGTATAAAAACCTTGTGTCGAATAGCGGTAACCCATTAACTGAAAATTGGTGCCGAAAGTGTTCATTGATTTCGCATAGAGGAAGCGAATGGAATCCCCCTCATGACGACTGTCGTCGGCTAACTGACTGCGCGCATGCGTTACATCCAGCGACACTGCGCCCCAGTTCCCGAGGTTGCGCCCCAGCCCTAACAAAAAGGCGGTGTAATTTGCAGATAATTGCGTCCCACCGTAGGCAGTAAATTCCTGTGGTAAACCGCCGAGTGCCGTGCCCTGAAAAAAGAAAGGCGACGATTGCTGACTATTACCGCTACGAAAATCGCCCGCCGTCAGGTCAAATTTGAAACGCCCTTCGCGTTGTAAAATTGGCACTGTTGAATACGGAATCGTGTAATTCTGCTGATTACCATCACGCTCGTCGATGGTGACGTCCAGATCGCCATTTGAAGATGTCGGGTGCAAATCTGTAATTTCAAAAGCGCCGGGGGAAACATAGATTTGATAGATAATAAAACCATTTTGCCGAATCGTTAGCTGGGCCGCCGTACGGGCAATCCCACGTACCGTTGGAGCAAACCCCTGCTGGCTATCAGGATACATATTATCGGAAGAATAAAGCCGTACACCTCGAAATCCAACGCCATCGAAAATATCACTCCCTGTATTACCGTCTCCCATTACCAGTTCACTTTTCAGCGGAATAATGGCGCGCTGTACCCAGGTGCCAATATTATTCCACTGTTCTGAATGATATCCATTTCCGCGAAAATAGTTCCAGGAACCATTGTTGCGTAAACGCCACGGGCCAACATTAATCCCGCTGAGTTCACTAAAAAAATAGCTATCGTTACCATTACCTCTGTTACCGGTGAAATTATAATTCAGGAGTAAAGCAGGAATACCTTCATCCCACTCTTCAGGCGGAATGTAACCGTGAGCGCTACTCAACAACGCTATCTGAGGAATAGTGATGTTCAGGCGCATCGCTGCAAAATCAAAGTTAATTGTGGCATCAGGTACAGCTTTCAGTAAATTGATGCATTTATTATTTTGCTGCTGGGCTAACTCGGGGAATGCACTGCTATTAAGGCCAATTCGTTCAAGGAGTGCCTGGTTAAAACAAGGCATTAACCCACCTGATTTATCACCTGTATTTACTGTCGTCGATTCAAATACGATATCCTGTGAACCAATGAACTCATCATTACGCCAGAGATCCACCCGATACACGCCCGCAGGTTGATGATTACCTCTCTCAAAGCACGATAAATCAGCAACGGATGTGCCATTCTCTAATAAAAATGCCGGGTTGAAATAACTTTCCGCATAGCTTAAAAAGGAGGGTAAAATGGCAAGAGATGAATAACAAATTCCGGCCAGACACCAGGTATACCTCTGCGGAATATCCGTAGTAGTGGGTATTTTCATAATTAGCTCTGATATTGTCAGATGATTCGGTTAGTTTAAGTTCACTTCTCTGACCGGGGTTACTGAACCATAATCATTAACGGTCTGAAATTTCAGCTTTCCCTGCACTCCTGAGGGTAAGGGAATTTGTGAATTAACTCTGGGTGCAGCCATAGCATTCCCCAGTTTTTGGCTGCCCACTTGCAAGTTAACCAGGGTGACATAAAAAGGTGATGGATTATGAACATTGATATAGTTACCGGATCGCGAAAACTTGAGTGTGTCCGGCGCTTCTGCGGGTAATTCTTGTAATTGAATTGGACGGAGAAATAATTTCATGCGCGATAAAATCGCCAGTTGCAAAACATTCCTGCCGTTCAATGCATTTTTATCTACCGAAGGGATCGTCTTAACATTCATCCAGAACAGAGACTCACGATCTGCCGCCAGCGGTGGACCAGTGTAAATAATACGCAAAGTATTTTCGCTTTTGGGTTCACTAACAAACAGTGGCGGTGTAATGATGAATGACTTTTCTTTTACACCGCTGCTGTTTTCAATCCATGAATTGACCAGAAAACGCTCATTGGTATGGCTATTTCTAATCCATACCGCAGTCTGTTTAGCATCAGCGGGATAAATAATACGCGTGGCACCTAATGCGATCCCTCCGGCAGCATGGGCGCTGGTCGAAATGATTAAATAAAATATAATGAGCATCAATAACTTTATTTTAGTCATCATAGTTAATACGCCTTGTGTATTCCTGACGGCAAAAATAAGGAGTATAAAGAAATGATTGCTTTGGTTTCTTACACACATCATTCCCTTTTCATTTAATAAAGCGGCATGATACAAAGTGAACGTGATTTCGATTTACATTGCCACCATACCGCTTCAGACAACCGGTACATTACTTTGTTATAAGACGTGATATATAATTCAAAACAACGTGGTTTTGATTATTCGTATCTCATAATAAAAGTCGCGTCAGCATTTGCTTGCCCTGCTGATGCACTTGTACCGGTGCCTTTATAACGTGCAGAAAAATGAAGAACGTTGGTCCCGGGGATCAAGTTCTGGTTGGTTGAGAAGCTATTCCCATCAGGTTTGAGAATTGCGGATGTATTATCAAGTATTTCAATACCGACACCCGTTGCTGTTGTTGTATTAGTACTGGATGCAATGGCCAATAAATTATCATTGATTGCATCCGCCTGACCAGAAAATGCAACGGCAGCATTAGCGGCAACGACAGGATCGCAGTCGTTCAACTGTATAGTGAATGGAATTAATGTAGAGGTATTACCAACAGCATTGAAAATATCGGTACGATATTGACCGAGTGTGACAACCTGGTCTGCCGAGTCAGTATTCACTGAACAGGCAGCATTCACCAGTTCGCCTTCAAAGTGAATTGTACCGCCATCTACAACGGCAGCATAACTACCCGTAGCGGCGAATAGTGCGGCGGCCAGCGCAGACGAAATAAATCTTAATTTCATATATATTCCTTCAATCTCATTTATCGACTCCACATCCGTATATAACCGATTACTTTATTTAAGACACTGATAGTAGTAAAATTCCTTTTTATCCTCTAAGAATGTCTTAATTGAAAATATGCACTCTATTCTAAAAAATAGAGAGCCCCGTTAGATGAATATTTCCGCGCAAAATATATTCAACACAAATATAGACCTGAAGCGGTAAATTACCAGGCTGAAAATTCTTTTTATATTGTCAGGTATTTCTTAAATTATCTTAATCCTTAGACAAGGAAATAAATCAGTTCCAGATTTACAACGCCATCATGGACGAAAAATGAAGCTTTCAATCTCAGCGACGGTGCGCCTCACCTTCGCAAGAGGTCGCTTCACGCGATAAATCTGAAACGAAACCTGACAGCGCGCCCCGCTTCTGACAAAATAGGCGCATCCCCTTCGACCTACGTAACAGATGGAATCCTCTCTCTGATGGCAGCAAAGATTATTGACGGTAAAACGATTGCGCAGCAGGTGCGCTCTGAAGTTGCTCAAAAAGTTCAGGCGCGTATTGCAGCCGGACTGCGGGCACCAGGACTGGCCGTTGTGCTGGTGGGTAGTAACCCTGCATCGCAAATTTATGTCGCAAGCAAACGCAAGGCTTGTGAAGAAGTCGGGTTCGTCTCCCGCTCTTATGACCTCCCGGAAACCACCAGCGAAGCGGAGCTGCTGGAGCTTATCGATACGCTGAATGCCGACAACACCATTGATGGCATTCTGGTTCAACTGCCGTTACCGGCGGGTATTGATAACGTCAAAGTGCTGGAACGTATACACCCGGACAAAGACGTAGACGGTTTCCATCCTTATAACGTCGGTCGCCTGTGCCAGCGCGCGCCACGTCTGCGTCCCTGCACCCCGCGCGGTATTGTCACGCTGCTTGAGCGTTACAACATTGATACCTTCGGCCTCAACGCCGTGGTGATTGGCGCATCGAATATCGTTGGCCGCCCGATGAGCATGGAACTGCTACTGGCAGGTTGCACCACCACCGTGACTCACCGCTTCACTAAAAATCTGCGTCACCACGTAGAAAATGCCGATCTACTGATCGTTGCCGTCGGCAAGCCGGGCTTTATTCCTGGTGACTGGATCAAAGAAGGCGCAATTGTGATTGATGTCGGCATCAACCGTCTGGAAAATGGCAAAGTTGTGGGCGACGTCGTGTTTGAAGACGCGGCTAAACGCGCCTCATACATTACGCCTGTTCCGGGCGGCGTTGGCCCGATGACGGTTGCCACGCTGATTGAAAACACGCTACAGGCGTGCGTTGAATATCATGATCCACAGGGTGAGTAACATGGCGACATTTTCTTTAGGTAAACATCCGCACGTTGAGCTGTGCGACTTGCTGAAACTGGAAGGCTGGAGCGAAAGCGGCGCGCAGGCGAAAATCGCGATTGCCGAAGGCCAGGTGAAAGTCGACGGTGCGGTTGAAACGCGCAAACGCTGCAAAATCGTCGCCGGGCAGACAGTGAGTTTTGCAGGTCACAGCGTACAGGTTGTTGCCTGATCCCTTTCCCGGCCTGTAACAACAGGCCGGTTCTCTTTTCAGACTGTTGCCCTCTACGCCCCGTTCATCCATGCTGATAGCATCGACATTTTGCCGAAGCGACCATCATGCCAACCGTTATTACGCACGCCGCCGTTCCCCTTTGCATTGGTTTAGGGTTGGGTTCGAAAGTCATCCTTCCGCGCCTGTTATTTGCCGGAATCGTCCTGGCGATGCTGCCTGATGCCGACGTATTGTCGTTTAAATTTGGCTTTGCTTACGGCAATGTTTTTGGTCATCGCGGGTTTACCCATTCGCTGGTGTTTGCGTTTGTTGTCCCGCTGTTATGTGTGCTGATTGGGCGTCGATGGTTCAGGGCTGGGCTGATTCGCTGCTGGCTGTTTTTAACCGTCTCGTTGCTATCGCACAGCTTGCTGGATTCAGTAACCACTGGCGGTAAGGGCGTTGGCTGGCTGTGGCCGTGGTCAGATGAACGCTTTTTCGCTCCCTGGCAGGTGATTAAAGTCGCGCCGTTTGCATTGTCTCGTTACACCACAGCGTACGGGCATCAGGTGATTATTTCTGAATTGATGTGGGTGTGGTTGCCGGGGATGCTACTGATGGAAATGTTGTGGTGGCGCAGACGATAACCGGATGCGAAAACTCGCATCCGGCAACAGCGCAATTACTTACGACGCCAGGTGGTCCCTTGCGGGCCATCTTCCAGCACGATCCCCATCTCGTTAAGACGGTCACGCGCCGCATCTGCCGCCGCCCAGTCTTTCGCTTTGCGGGCATCCAGACGCTGTTGAATTAACGCTTCAATCTCTGCCACTTCGCTGTCGTCTGCCTGCGCGCCGCTTTGCAGGAACGCTTCCGGTTCTTGCTCCAGCAGGCCCAGTACGGCAGAGAGTTTGCGCAGGTGAGATGCCATTGCGTTCGCCGCTGCCATATTTTCTGCTTTCAGACGGTTCACTTCACGGGCCATATCAAACAGCACGGAATAGGCTTCCGGGGTGTTGAAATCGTCGTCCATCGCTTCAATAAAGCGCGCTTCAAATGCTTCGCCACCCGCAGGGGCAACAGATTTATCCGTACCGCGCAGCGCAGTGTAGAGACGCTCCAGCGCCGCACGCGCCTGCTTCAGGTTCTCTTCGCTGTAGTTCAGCTGGCTGCGATAGTGGCCCGACATCAGGAAGTAACGCACGGTTTCGGCATCGTAGTATTTCAGCACGTCACGCACGGTGAAGAAGTTACCCAGCGATTTGGACATCTTCTCGCGGTCAACCATCACCATCCCGGAGTGCATCCAGTAGTTCACATACTGGCCATCATGCGCACAGGTGGACTGAGCGATTTCGTTCTCGTGGTGCGGGAACATCAGGTCTGAACCGCCGCCGTGGATATCAAAGTGGTTACCCAGCTGCTTGCAGTTCATTGCCGAACATTCAATGTGCCAGCCTGGACGGCCCGCGCCCCACGGAGACGGCCAGCTCGGCTCGCCCTCTTTCGACATCTTCCACAGAACGAAGTCCATCGGGTTGCGTTTGTCATCGACCACGTCAACGCGCGCGCCTGCCTGCAGCTGGTCGAGATCCTGACGCGACAGCACGCCATAGGTCGGATCGGTCGGGACGTCGAACATCACGTCGCCGTTGTCCGCCACATAAGCGTGACCTTTGGCGATCAGTTGTTCAGTGAGTTCAATAATTTCTGCGATATGGTGCGTCGCGCGCGGCTCCATATCCGGGCGCAAAATGTTCAACGCATCAAAATCTTTGTGCATTTCGGCGATCATGCGATCCACCAGCGCCACAAAGCTTTCGCCATTTTCATTGGCGCGTTTGATGATTTTGTCGTCGATATCAGTAATGTTGCGCACATACTTCAGCTTATAGCCGAGGAAACGCAGATAGCGCGCGACCACGTCAAAGGCAACAAAGGTACGCCCGTGACCGATATGACAGAGATCGTAAACGGTGATTCCACACACGTACATGCCGACTTCCCCGGCGTGAATAGGCTTAAATTCCTCTTTTTGGCGTGTCAGAGTATTGAAGATTTTTAGCATCGAAGATTCCGTTTAGACATGTGTGGGTAATTGAGTTGCGTATAATACCCATATTTCCCGCGCGAATCAGCATACATTGCGTGATGATCCGATCGTGCGGTTATGCTATAACACCACCCTATATATGACCCGAACCGGGTTGAAGCACCAATCAAACGGAACAGGATGCAAAAATGGTTACTTTCCACACCAATCACGGCGATATTGTCATCAAAACTTTTGACGATAAAGCACCTGAAACAGTTAAAAACTTCCTGGACTACTGCCGCGAAGGTTTTTACAACAACACCATTTTCCACCGTGTAATCAACGGCTTTATGATTCAGGGCGGCGGTTTTGAACCTGGCATGAAGCAAAAAACCACCAAAGACCCGATCAAAAACGAAGCCAATAACGGTCTGAAAAATACCCGTGGTACGCTGGCAATGGCCCGTACTCAGGCACCGCACTCTGCAACTGCACAGTTCTTCATCAACGTGGTTGATAACGACTTCCTGAACTTCTCTGGCGAAAGCCTGCAAGGTTGGGGTTACTGCGTGTTTGCTGAAGTGGTTGAAGGCATGGACGTGGTAGACAAAATCAAAGGTGTGGCAACCGGTCGTAGCGGTATGCACCAGGACGTGCCAAAAGAAGACGTTATCATTGAAAGCGTGACCGTTAGCGAGTAATCGTGGCGACACTCTTTATTGCAGATCTTCATCTCTGCGCGGAAGAACCGGCGATCACCGCCGGTTTTCTGCGTTTTTTAGCGGGGGAAGCCCGCAAGGCCGACGCGCTGTATATTCTTGGCGATCTGTTTGAAGCGTGGATTGGCGACGACGATCCCAACCCACTCCATCGCCAGATGGCGGCAGCGATCAAAGCGGTGTCCGATTCCGGTGTTCCCTGTTATTTCATTCATGGCAACCGTGATTTTCTGCTCGGCAAACGCTTTGCCCGTGAAAGCGGCATGACGTTATTGCCGGAAGAAAAGGTGCTCGAACTGTATGGTCGCCGGGTATTGATTATGCATGGCGACACGCTGTGCACCGATGACGCCGGTTATCAGGCTTTTCGCGCCAAAGTCCACAAACCCTGGCTGCAAACGCTATTCCTCGCCCTGCCGTTGTTTGTGCGCAAACGCATTGCCGCGCGAATGCGAGCGAACAGCAAAGAAGCCAACAGCAGTAAATCGCTGGCGATCATGGACGTTAACCAAAACGCGGTGGTCAGTGCAATGGAAAAACATCAGGTGCAATGGCTGATCCACGGACATACCCATCGCCCGGCGGTACATGAACTTATCGCCAATCAGCAACCTGCTTTTCGCGTCGTGCTGGGTGCCTGGCATACGGAAGGTTCAATGGTGAAAGTCACGGCGGATGACGTTGAGCTGATTCATTTTCCGTTTTAAATACCCGCAACTTTGCTGATTTCACAGCCACGCAACCGTTTTCCTTGCTCTCTTTCCGTGCTATTCTCTGTGCCCTCTAAAGCCGAGAGTTGTGCACCACAGGAGTTTTAAGACGCATGTCTTCCCGCAATAATCCGGCGCGTGTCGCCATCGTGATGGGGTCCAAAAGCGACTGGGCTACCATGCAGTTCGCCGCCGAAATCTTCGAAATCCTGAATGTCCCGCACCACGTTGAAGTGGTTTCTGCTCACCGCACCCCCGATAAACTGTTCAGCTTCGCCGAAAGCGCCGAAGAAAACGGTTATCAGGTGATTATTGCGGGCGCAGGCGGCGCGGCGCACCTGCCAGGCATGATTGCCGCCAAAACGCTGGTGCCTGTGCTGGGCGTGCCAGTACAGAGCGCCGCACTGAGCGGTGTCGATAGCCTCTACTCTATCGTGCAAATGCCACGCGGCATTCCGGTGGGTACGCTGGCGATTGGTAAAGCTGGCGCGGCAAACGCGGCGTTACTGGCAGCACAAATTCTTGCGACTCATGATAAAGAACTGCACCAGCGTCTGAATGACTGGCGCAAAGCACAAACTGATGAAGTGCTGGAAAACCCGGACCCGCGAGGTGCGGCATGAAACAGGTTTGCGTCCTCGGTAACGGGCAGTTAGGCCGTATGCTGCGTCAGGCAGGCGAACCGTTAGGCATTGCTGTCTGGCCAGTCGGGCTGGACGCTGAACCGGCGGCGGTGCCTTTTCAACAAAGTGTGATTACCGCTGAGATCGAACGCTGGCCGGAAACCGCATTAACCCGCGAGCTGGCGCGCCATCCGGCCTTTGTGAACCGCGATGTGTTCCCGATTATTGCTGACCGTCTGACTCAGAAGCAGCTTTTCGATAAGCTCCACCTGCCGACCGCACCGTGGCAGTTACTTGCCGATCGCAGCGAGTGGCCTGCGGTGTTTGATCGTTTAGGTGAGCTGGCGATTGTTAAGCGTCGCACTGGTGGCTATGACGGACGCGGTCAATGGCGTTTACGCGCCGATGAAACCGAACAGTTACCGGCTGAATGCTACGGCGAATGTATTGTCGAGCAGGGCATAAACTTCTCTGGTGAAGTGTCGCTGGTTGGCGCGCGCGGCTTTGATGGTAGCACCGTGTTTTATCCGCTGACGCATAACCTGCATCAGGACGGTATTTTGCGCACCAGCGTCGCTTTCCCGCAGGCCAACGCGCAGCAGCAGGCGCAGGCCGAAGAGATGCTGTCGGCGATTATGCAGGAGCTGGGCTATGTGGGCGTGATGGCGATGGAGTGTTTTGTCACCCCGCAAGGTCTGCTGATCAACGAACTGGCTCCGCGTGTGCATAACAGCGGTCACTGGACACAAAACGGTGCCAGCATCAGCCAGTTTGAGCTGCATCTGCGGGCGATTACCGATCTGCCGTTACCGCAACCGGTAGTGAATAGTCCGTCGGTGATGATCAACCTGATTGGTAGCGATGTGAATTATGACTGGCTGAAACTGCCGCTGGTGCATCTGCACTGGTACGACAAAGAAGTCCGTCCGGGGCGTAAAGTGGGGCATCTGAATTTGACCGACAGCGACACATCGCGTCTGACCGCGACGCTGGAAGCCTTAATCCCGCTGCTGCCGCCAGAGTATGCCAGCGGCGTGATGTGGGCGCAGAGTAAGTTCAGTTAACCTGGTACTCATATTCCTGCCGGATGCGGCGTGAACGCCTTATCCGACCTGCGGAAGTGGTGATATTTCCAGGTCGGATAATCAGCGTCGCATCAGGCACAAATGTCTAATGCCTACAACTACAGCGAAATACAGGTCCCCGCTTCGCCCGCCAGCGTCTCTTCAATCCGCGATAACGCCCCAATCCACGCGGGTTTACCACGGCTTCTGACATAGCCACTCACCGCCGTTACCTTCGGCCCCATCGAACCATCGGCTTTGGCAAATGGCGCTAACTCATCCGGTGTGGCATGGCGAATGGCACGTTGCTGCGGCGTTCCCCAGTTTTCATATACCGCATCAGCATCGGTGAGGATCACCAGTCCATCGGCATTAATCTGCTCGGCGAGCAACGCAGCGGCGAGATCTTTATCAATCACCGCTTCACTCCCTGCCCCGTCTTCCGCCACAGGCACACCGCCGCCGCCACTGCAAATCACCACATGCCCCTCTTTGAGCAACAACTCGATGGCTTCGCTGTCGAGAATTTTACGCGGTTGCGGAGACGCCACCACCCGGCGCAAATATTTACCATCACGTTTCATCTGCCAGCCGTAAGCCGCTTCCAGTGCCTCTTGTTCTTCTGGCTGATAAACCGGACCGATAAACTTCTCTGGCTGTAAAAACGCCGGATCATCAGGCGAAACCTCAATGCGCGTCAGCACCGTCGTGACAGGCGGCATCTGCGGCTGTGCGCTCAAGCTCTGCGCCAGCATATAGCCAATCATCCCCTGGCTTTCCGCCACCAGCACATCCAGCGGATACGGTTCTACCTCTTTCCACGCCAGATTCTGTAACGCCAGCAGTCCCACCTGCGGTCCGTTGCCGTGAACAATCGCCAGCCGATAAGAACGGGCCAGGCGCGCCAGCGCGGGTACAGCACTGGCAATATTGCGATATTGATTTTCTGCCGTCAGCGCCTCACCGCGCTGGAGTAAGGCGTTGCCCCCAAGAGCCACAACCAGTGTTTTCATGGTTTTCCTTGTAATAATTGTTGGCCAAGCCAGAACCCCAGCAGCGTATCGGCCCCTGACGTATGCCCCAGCGCCAGCAGCGAATCGATCGCCGCTGCGGTACGTTTCGGGCAACTCAGAGCATGAACAAAGTGCAGGAGTGGCGAGGCGAAATATCCTTGCGCGGCATAACGTAAATAACTGACGCTCACCGCTGTGGTAACGAGTTGAAGATTGTCGGAACAGGCAAAAAACGGGCGACCGGAGCGCGCATCTAAAGCGCCATAATACCAGGCCGCCAGCAGCATTCCGCTCAGCGTGTCATCATGACTTGGCGTTAATCCGGGGCCTTTACCCAGCCAGTGCCGCCAGTCGGTCTTAACGCCATTGAGCGCGGCCTGAAAACAGTGACGAAACTGGCGTAATTCAGCAGGCAGCGGATCGCTTGCCGCCAACGCCAGCGGCCCGAAAAGCCCGGTTTCCTCCGCGCGTTGCATCCATGCAGCCGCAAGCGGTTGAGGATGCGCAGGCGGCGTAATACGTAGCAAACAATAACGCTGTGGCTGTTTAACCGTGAAACGCCCGAGGCGAATCCCTTGAGCCACAACCTGTGGTCGTTCATTGCCGCATAATCCACCGCATAACGCATCGAATTGCGCGCGGCGAAGCACCCATCCTCCGGGGCCGAAACCACTACCCTGACGATGCAGCGTTAACAGTTCGCCGCTTTCCGTCATCAGGTTAATCGCCCGCCGCCACACTCCCGCTAACCGCCAGGACTGGCGATAATTCGGTGCGCTACTACTGGCAAGCAGAGGATGGATGATCGTCATTGCGCGTTCCTCAACCAATCCCCATGCTTTCAGCCAGTGCTTCCAGCGCCTGTTCAAAGCAGGCCAACGGTGCACGCACAGTGCCTGCGCCAATCTGCCCGATCCCCGCCTCTTTATGGGCGATACCCGTATTGATGAGTGGCGTAATGCCGGTTTCTACCACGCGACGAATATCCAGCCCCAGACACGCGCCCTGGAAATCCCAGCCAGGGATCTGCAACTGCATATTGCGCTCAAGGAAGATTTCCGCCATCTCTTCAGATACCGCTCTGGCCGCTTCCATGCCACCCGCACCGACAAAGCGCGTTACGCCAGGCGCTGCGATCATTGCCGCACCTCCGATACCAAAGGTTTCGGTAATCGCGCTATCGCCCATATCCGGGTTCGCCTGCTCCTGCGAGAAGCCGGTGAAAAACAGACCTTGGGGAGTGTTTACAGGCGCAGTAAACCAGCGCTCGCCCAGCCCACTTACCCGAATCCCGAACATATTGCCGTTGCGGGTCATAGCCGTGACGATGCTGCCTGCGCGGATCATCGCGCCTGCATCCATCGCCGCCTTGCAGTAAGCCATCGCGAGGTTGAGGAAGAACTGATCGGTCACGCTGAGGAAATCCATCACTTCCGCGATGTGCTGTTTATCATGATCGAGGCGAGCAATTTGTGGGGCCAGCGCACGCATTAACAGTGCAGAGGAAGCAATGTTGCGCTGATGGAACTCATCGCCCATGGTAATGCCCTGCGCCATCATCGCGGTGAGATCGATACCGCGCTCCATGCGCCCCAGCGCCGCGCTTAATACTGGCATTAACACATCGCGCATCCAGCGATGGCGAGTCAGGACATCTTCGCCGTAAGCGCCAAAACGCATCACTTTGCCGATACCTTCGTTGAGGTTGCAGTAGGCCCGGTTGCCGTCGGTCACGTTCTCGACCACCAGCATCGGCATACTGGCAGAAGTAATGCCACCCATTGGCCCGACGGCATTTACATGGTGACAAGGAATGAAGTTCACTTCCCCCTGCTCCAGCATCGCCAGCGCCTGCGCTTCATCTTTCGCCCAGCCTTCGAACAGACATGCGCCCACGCACGCCCCTTTCATGGGTCCGGTCATCTCCTGCCAGCGCATTGGCGGCCCGGCGTGAAGCAGTGTTTTGCCCTCGTTTAGTTCGCTGATAAGTGAAGAAGCCGGTTGCACATCCAGCCAGTGTGGACGAGCGCGACGAATTTGTTCGATAACCGCAGCATTGGCTTGCGCCACTGATGTAAACATGGGAACCCCTTATTGCAAACGTTCTAATAAACGAGCCAGTTTTTTATTGCCGCCGGCGACTGGCGACCATTGGTAATGCACAACCGGTTTGCTGGCGCTTTGTAGCTCCAGCGCAAAGCTGCGTAATCCGATGTTAATCACGGCGACGTTTTCCAGTAATGACGGTGTGTGTTGCTGTGTGGCAGGCGAGAGCGGATGAATTAACGCCGCCGCCAGCAAGGTGGCTTCCGGTAGCGAACTCACTACCGCGATCCCCGCATCTTCCAGCGTGGCGATTTGCTGCGCGCGGCATTGCGGGTCACGTTCAGTGCCTGTCACCGTGGCAATGGCATACAGTGGTTGATTGTCTGAACGCGCGGCACAGGCTTTTTGCCAGGCGCTCACCAGCGAGGCGGCAGGATCGGCGGTCGCACCGAAGCCAATCACGACATCAAGCAGCAACACGCGCACTTGCGGTTTAGCGCCGAGATCGGCAATTAACAGGTTGCGTAAGGTCGGGTCGATCATCGGATGGGGACGCCCGACGGTGTAAAAATCATCGCCCAGGTCGAGGATCTGATGTCCGTCGGCGTCCAGCATCATGCCATGTTGATGGGTATCGTCGGCTTCCACGCCAAGGTGTCCGGCAAGTAATCCCGCCGCTTCAGCAGCCAGCGTACCGCCGGTATACAAACCGCAAATAAATCCGCTGCTGACAGGCGCTATCGCGTTACGTCGCGCAGTGACGCGTGAAAGCAGACAAGCCAGGCGTGCGGCCTCATCCAGCGAGGAGGCAAACCAGACATTCTCGTCGCGGGCCACCGCCGGGGTATAACCTAAAAACAGCGCCACCGTCGGTTTGCCAGTTGCTTTCATGGCATTAACAATTTTCAGACGCACAGCTTCGGCAGGTGGTTTTGAAACAAATGCCAGCACTTCGCTTTTCTCGTCTGCACTGAGCATTTCCAGCGCCGTCAGCGCACTGATGCCGCCAACTTCACGGCTGAGGTCACGCCCGCCAAGGCCAATCGCATGAGTAATTCCCTCCCCTGCCAGCGCAATCTGTGAGCACAGCTCCTGAATCCCGGTACCGGAAGCGCCAATGACGCCAATGTTGCCTTCCGGCATCACGTTAGCAAAAGCCAGCGGCGTGGCGGCAATCATCGATGTACCGCAGTCTGGCCCCATCACCAGCAAGCCTTTTCCCCGCGCGCGGGTTTTAAGTTGGATTTCATCTTCCAGCGTGACGTTATCGGAGAACATCATCACGTTGAGGTTGCGATCCAGCGCCTGGTTCGCCAGCTCCGCCGCATACTCACCAGCCACTGAAATCAGCGCCAGATTGGCATCGGGTAATTTCTGACAGGCACTGTCCCAGCGACGCACCTGCGTCAACGCCTGGCTGCTGCCTGAACCCTGCGCCAGTTGTTTTAGCGCCTCTTCAAGCTGTTGCATAATCGCCTGCGCGATCCCCGCATCCGCCGCTTCGCTACGAATTGCCACGCAAATATCGTTCGGCGTGGCGTTATTAAAATCGTCATGCCAGAAACCTGTGGTATCTAATAACGCTTTATTGGCGGGCGTACCCATCATTACGGAAACATCATCAACATTTTCTGATTCGCTGAGTTTTCGTGAAATAATCATTAAACTGACCGAATCCTGAAAACACCCTTTTTTAATAAAGGCGTGGATCATAACAACTCCTTAAAAATTGCACCCATGGCAATTGCACGAGCAGTGTTAATGTGGCGATTACGGTATCGATGACAACGAGTAAATAAGGTGATGAATATCACACAGGGATTATTAACAAAAGAATTCAAATAACCGCCAGGTTATTACGCGTTATTTTTTAATAAGCGTGGTTGTTTTAAAAACCAGGTTAAAAGCGAGCGGATTATCAAATAAATTCTAACTATATTTTTTTGCCTGTCTGGATCACATAATCCAGATATTTTCCCTGTATGTTAATTGCAGTCATGCTTCACACCGTCGTTAAAAAGGAAGACAGATGAAAATCAGTCGGGAAACACTCCACCAGCTAATCGAGAATAAACTCTGCCTGGCTGGGTTAAAACGTGAGCACGCTGCAACCGTGGCTGAAGTATTGGTTTACGCCGATGCCAGAGGGATCCACTCTCATGGCGCGGTGCGCGTGGAATACTACGCCGAACGTATTTCAAAAGGCGGCACCAACCGCGAACCAGAGTTTCGTCTTGAAGAAACCGGACCGTGCTCGGCAATTTTACATGCCGACAATGCCGCCGGACAGGTCGCGGCGAAAATGGGTATGGAACATGCCATCAAAACCGCCCAGCAAAATGGCGTTGCGGTGGTCGGTATCAACCGGATGGGTCACAGCGGCGCAATCTCTTATTTTGTGCAGCAGGCAGCCCACGCCGGATTGATTGGTATTTCAATGTGCCAGTCCGATCCAATGGTGGTGCCGTTTGGCGGCGCGGAAATTTACTACGGTACTAACCCACTGGCCTTTGCCGCGCCGGGAGAAGGCGACGAGATCCTTACCTTTGATATGGCGACGACCGTACAGGCATGGGGAAAAGTGCTCGACGCCCGCTCGCGCAATATGTCTATACCCGATACCTGGGCGGTCGATAAAAACGGTGCGCCAACAACCGATCCGTTCGCGGTACATGCTCTGCTCCCCGCAGCTGGGCCGAAAGGGTATGGCCTGATGATGATGATTGACGTCCTCTCAGGCGTCTTACTCGGCTTACCGTTCGGGCGACAGGTTAGTTCGATGTATGACGATTTACACGCCGGGCGTAATTTGGGGCAATTACATATCGTTATTAATCCGAGCTTTTTCTCCTCCAGCGAATTATTCCGTCAACATCTTAGCCAGACCATGCGCGAATTAAATGCCATTACCCCCGCGCCCGGTTTTAATCAGGTTTATTATCCCGGACAGGATCAGGATATTAAACAACGCAAAGCCGCCGTCGAAGGCATCGAAATTGTTGATGATATTTACCAGTATTTGATTTCCGACGCGCTTTATAACACGTCATACGAAACGAAAAATCCCTTTGCGCAATAATTATTGAGACAGGACTTTCTTATGATTACACATTTCCGTCAAGCTATAGAAGAAACGCTGCCCTGGCTTTCCTCTTTTGGCGCTGACCCAACCGGCGGTATGACCCGTTTACTTTATTCGCCGGAATGGTTGGAAACCCAGCAGCAATTTAAAAAAAGAATGGCAGCAAGTGGGCTGGAAACACGTTTCGATGAAGTGGGGAATTTATACGGTCGACTGAGTGGCACCGAATATCCACAGGAAGTGATTCTGAGCGGTTCGCATATTGATACCGTGGTTAACGGCGGTAACCTCGACGGGCAATTCGGTGCGCTGGCGGCGTGGCTGGCAATTGACCGGCTGAAAACGCAATACGGCGCGCCGTTACGTACGGTCGAAGTGGTGGCGATGGCAGAAGAAGAAGGCAGCCGCTTCCCGTATGTCTTCTGGGGCAGTAAAAATATCTTTGGGCTGGCGAATCCTGACGACGTGCGGAATATCTGTGATGCCAAAGGAAATAGTTTTGTCGATGCGATGAAGGCTTGCGGATTTACTCTGCCGAACGCCCCACTAACTCCGCGTCAGGATATTAAAGCCTTTGTCGAACTGCATATCGAACAGGGCTGTGTGCTGGAAAGTAATGGGCAGTCAATTGGCGTGGTGAATGCAATTGTCGGGCAACGTCGCTATACGGTGACGCTGAATGGCGAATCAAACCATGCAGGCACCACGCCGATGGGTTATCGTCGTGATACGGTTTACGCTTTCAGTCGCATTTGCCATCAGTCGATCGAAAAAGCGAAAAAGATGGGCGACCCGCTGGTGCTGACCTTTGGTAAGGTGGAGCCGCGCCCGAATACGGTGAATGTGGTGCCGGGTAAAACCACGTTCACCATTGATTGTCGTCATACCGACGCCGCCGTGCTGCGCAATTTCACCCAACAGTTAGAAAACGACATGCGGGCGATTTGCGATGAAATGGATATTGGTATTGATATCGATTTATGGATGGACGAAGAACCCGTGCCGATGAATAAGGAGCTGGTCGCCACCCTGACAGAATTGTGTGAAAGTGAAAAACAGAACTACCGGGTAATGCACAGTGGTGCCGGACACGACGCGCAAATTTTCGCGCCTCGCGTGCCGACCTGCATGATTTTCATTCCCAGCATCAACGGGATCAGTCATAACCCGGCGGAACGCACCAATATTACCGACCTTGCCGAAGGGGTCAAAACGTTGGCACTCATGCTTTATCAACTTGCCTGGCAGAAATAAGGAGTTATAAATGGGATATTTAAATAACGTCACCGGTTACCGCGATGATTTACTGGCTAACCGTGCGATTGTGAAACACGGTAATTTCGCGCTGTTAACCCCGGACGGCCTGGTAAAAAATATTATTCCGGGCTTTGAAAATTGTGACGCGACAATCCTCTCCACGCCAAAACTGGGTGCCTCCTTTGTTGATTATCTGGTCACACTGCATCAAAACGGCGGCAACCAACAGGGCTTCGGTGGCGAAGGCATTGAAACGTTCCTGTATGTGATCTCTGGAAATATCACTGCCAAAGCCGAAGGGAAAACATTTGCCTTAAGCGAAGGTGGCTATCTTTATTGCCCGCCAGGCTCCTTAATGACGTTTGTTAACGTCCAGGCCGAAGACAGCCAAATCTTTTTATATAAGCGTCGCTATATTCCGGTAGAAGGTCATGCGCCGTGGCTGGTTTCTGGCAATGCCAGCGAACTGGAACGCATTCATTATGAAGGCATGGACGATGTTATTCTGCTGGATTTTCTGCCCAAAGAGTTAGGTTTTGATATGAACATGCATATCCTCTCTTTTGCACCAGGTGCCAGCCACGGTTATATCGAAACCCACGTTCAGGAACACGGTGCCTATATTCTTTCCGGTCAGGGGGTTTATAACCTCGACAATAACTGGATCCCGGTGAAAAAAGGCGATTACATCTTTATGGGCGCTTATTCTTTACAGGCTGGTTATGGCGTAGGGCGTGGTGAAGCGTTCAGCTATATTTACTCGAAAGATTGCAACCGCGACGTAGAGATTTAAGTCATACCACTCGCCTGATTATTTTTAGCTATGTTGGATTTTGCCACGGTTTATTCCGTGGCTTTTTTTGCGGTAAATTCAGGTAAAAAACGGATGCGATATAAATCGCATCCGCTTTAAAGGTAATAGTCAGTTTTTAATTCCCTGACCTATTTTAATGGCGCAGGCAATATTTCGTGCGCTGTTGAAGAGATTGGTTTCACCGCTGGCGAGCACTTCGGCTAAAGGTGCCAGACGTGGCAAAATGCTGAACACCGCGTCAATGCCGTACTGGTGCACCACTTCCACGCCATCACCCAATACGCCAGCAATCCCAATCACCGGGACATTAAACTGCTTCGCCACCGACGCCACGCCCAGCGGCGCTTTACCACCTGCCGTTTGCGAATCGATGCGCCCTTCCCCGGTGATCACCAGCGCTGCACCCTGCACCGCCTGCTCCAGGTTGACCGCCCGCAGTACAATCTCAATACCCGGTTTAATATCCGCATTGAGGAATACCGCCGCCGCAATACCCATACCGCCTGCAGCGCCGCCGCCCGCCATCTGACAGACGTTGATTTCAGTTTGCTGTTGTAAAACACGGGCGTAATTTTGCAGCCCCTGTTCCAGCTCTTCGACCATTTCCGGCGTTGCCCCTTTTTGCGGACCAAACACCGCCGCCGCGCCGCGAGCCCCTACCAGCGGGTTATCAACGTCACATGCTACTTCAATATGACAGTTCGCCAGACGCGGATCGCATTCATTCATCTCAATACTTGCCACCCGCGCTAAATTGCCGCCGTTAGCCGCCAGCGGCTGACCGTCGGCATCAAGGAAACGCACACCGAGCGCCTGCGCCATGCCCATACCGCCGTCGACCGTCGCGCTACCACCAATGCCGAGAATAATATGGCGAATGCCGTTATCCAGCGCATGGCGAATTAACTCCCCCGTACCAAAACTGGAGGCCAGCAACGGATTACGCTTTTCAGGCGCGACCAGCATCAGACCACTTGCTGCCGCCATCTCAATCACTGCCGTTTTCCCGTCGCCGGTAAGTCCATAAAAAGCATTCACTTTTTCGCCCATCGGCCCGCTGACTTCAAGCTTCACGATGTTACCGCCCGTCGCGGCGACCATCGCCTCCACCGTCCCTTCGCCGCCATCCGCTATCGGCAAACAGATATAGTGCGCATCGGGAAATATGGTCGAAAACCCGGCTTTAATTGCCTGACAACATTTTTCTGCACTTAAGCTCTCTTTAAAAGAGTCTGGCGCAATGACAATCTTCATTATCAATCCTTTTTCAACAAATTATTCGATGCGTTCCCACGGAATAAGATTATCCATAAGAACAGCCAGTAAAATTCCGACCAGTAAGCCGTTACTGAGCAGAGGACGAAGCGTTAATGGAAGGTCTTGCAGATACACAGGCGGTAATGCCATTAAAAATATGCCGACAAATAACGGCAATGCGAGTCGATAAATATTGCGAGCGGTAAACGTTATTTGCTGGCTAAACACCAGCGCGGAAAAGAGTAAAGGCAGATAAGAAACCAACATGACCGCGCTACTCACCGGTAAAGGGATACTGCAAAACAGTCGTGTGAGTGCCGGAACCAGTGCCACCAGCAGGCAAATAACGCTGCCATAAATAAACGATCGTCGCGTGTAATCGCCAGTCTGGGTTAATAAACCAATGGATGAAACAAACGGTGAAAATGGAATTACCGCCAGCGGCACGGTTATCAGCGTCATAAATCCGGTCGCCACAAAGCTGCGACGATAACGCGTATTCCCCGCGCCCTGTTGCGGATAAAAAACATCCGTGCCACGAATCGCACCGTAGGTATTGCTGATATTTACCAGACCTGTAATCACCGCCGTCAGAATAATCCCCGGCGACAAAGCACCGCCACTGCCGAGCGGGAACCACTGCCAGTGCAACTCACCGGAGAGCGAATGCGAAGAAGGAAAGCAAAAGTACCACAACAACCAGCCGGTTATCGTACCGACCAGCAGGCCATAACGGGCAAAACGTTGCGGCAGGAAGATAATCATCGCCAGTACCAGGCACATCACCGCCACCGAGAGCGCGAACGGCGGTAACTGAATTTTAAAATTCGGGTCGGCTATGCCAAACGGCAGCCCGAGCATACCTTTGAAAAAGATAGTGGTCAGCTGCGCGCCCAGCATCAACATAAACAAGACCATCACCGACGGCGTAAATAACCGCGCCAGACGATGACCTAATCCGCTAAAACCAATCAACATCGTCAGCACGCCAGAGAGCGCAATTCCCACCGCCAGGCTGGTAGCGATATCGTTGATCGGTGTCCCGCGCGATGCTTCGCCAAGGGTGATAGTCAGGATGGTTCCCCACCACAGGCCACCCGGCCCTTCCATAATAGCGCGACGATGACCGCAGAACGCCTGAGCGAAGCAGGCCAGTGCGGTAGCAAGAAAAGCATATTGCGTGAGCGTAAGCAGGCTACTTTGCGGCAACTGAAAAGCAGAAAGTAGCGTAGGAGGAACCACAACCGTGTTGCAAAAAATAAAGAAAAACCACTGAAATCCTGATAACAGGCTTTCGCGGCCCACTGCAAAATTGAACATAAACACACCTTAACCGGAGAATGCCCGCCACAAGGACGGGCATTGCAGGGCCAGATTACTACTGATGTTTAAGGATAAATTGACCTTTCGGCGCAACAGGGAAGCCCTGTTCGATGTCGTAAATCACATCACCACGTAAGATGGTTTTCGTGATACGCGCGCCAATAGTACGGCCAACATACGGGCTGACTTTGTGGCGATATTCCAGATCGTCATTGGTAAGAACATAGCTGCTATTCGGCTGAATGAAGACGAAGTCGGCATCTTTTCCTGGGGCGATACGGCCTTTTTGCTGCAGACCGAAAATATCTGCTGCGTTAGTCGCCATTAATTTGCCGAACATTGGCAGAGACATTCCGCGTTTCTGTACCGCTTCATCGAACATCACGTCCATGCAGCTTTGCAGACCAGCGATACCGCCCCACGCTTTCATGATGTTACCGGCTTTCATTTCCGGCGGGCATGGAGAGTGGTCGGAAACCAGGCAGTCTATTTCACCGTTAAACAGTTTTTCCCACATGCCTTTCTGGTTTTCCAGATCGCGGATCGGCGGTGAACACTTCGCCAGAGTACCGATTTCTTCGAACTGATCGGTATCCAGCACAAAGTAATGCGGGCAGGATTCACAAGTAACGTCCTGACCTTCCTGACGTGCACGAGTCACTTCTTCAACGCCTTCCGGGCTGCTGATATGGCAAACGTGCAGACGGCAACCGGCAACTTTCGCCAGGTACAGCACGCGGCGAATCGCTTCCACTTCGGTAAATACCGGACGCGAAGCCACATAGTCATGTGCGGTTACGCGGCCTTCACGCTTCGCTTCTTCGCCAAGTTCGTCACAGATCAGCGCGTTTTCGCAGTGCACCAGCACCGGCTGTCCCAGTTCGCCCAGCTTCTGCGCACCTTTGAAGAACTGCCAGTCATTGACGTCACGGAAGTCGTTGTCGATACCGCGATCGCCACAGGTCGCAACGAAGCATTTGAAGCCGACAACGCCCACTTCATCCAGCTCATGCAGACGGTCGATGTTGTAAGACACCAGGCCACCGAGTTGCGCCGCATCGATAGTCAGCTTGCCTTTAGCGGCATCAAACTTCAGTTCAATTGAGGCGCGGTCAACCGTTGCAGGCAGCTGGTTGAGCGGCATTTCGATCATGGTGGTGATACCACCTTTTGCTGCTGCGCGAGTACCGGTTTCATAACCTTCCCAGTGGCTACGACCCGGCTCAGAAATATGGGTGTGCGCATCAACCATGCCTGGCGAAACCACCAGACCAGACGCATCCATAACTTCTTTTGCATCGCCCAGATCCTGACCGATAGCAGCAATTTTTCCGCCTTTAACGGCGATATCTACAACGCGAGCTTCGTTTTCTAAAATAACGGTGCCGTTTTTAATGATTAAATCAAAAGACATAACAAACTCCTTGTAAAATACAGATTGGTTTTTTAACTCAATGTTCAATATCGGGATTAATTAACCTGTGACTTTTTGTTCTCCTGTTTTTTCTGCTGCAGTACGTTTCTTTAATAAGGCGTAGGCCGCAAAGGCGACAATAACGCCGACAAACCATGAAACGCGTGATAAAGGCTCCATGAATGGAATAAATTTACCACCGAGAGATAAAATAACGGCGACCAAAGTTACTGAAAACGCGGTAAGGTTAAAGCCGTTATCGTAATATTTGAAATCACCTGCTGCGGTATAAAGTTCATCAAGATTAATTTGTCCGCGCATCACCACAAAATAATGCGCCATCATGACACCAATTACCGGACCCAGCATTCCGCCGATAATATCGAGGAACAGATAAATGCTGTCCTGATTTTCCATTAATTTCCACGGGCAGATCAGCAAGCTGATAATACTGGCAATCAGTACGCCGTTTTTATAGGTCAGTTTTGTCGGTGCAATAGCGGCAATCTGATAACCGGCTGGAATAATATTACCGGTCGCGTTAGTGGAGATAGTCGTCATCAGAATAACCAGTACCGCAAAGAACGAGGCGAACAGGCTGTCCCAACGCTGAACAATATCCAGCACGTTCCAGGTGTCAGCGCCGTAGTGAATACTGGCTCCGGCAATAATACATACCCCGGCGACCGCAAACAGAATATAGGCCACAACTAAACCCAGCGTTTGCCCCAGCGCTTGCTCACGAAACGAGTGGGCGTTTTGCGTAAAGTCGGATGCGCTCACCGCCGGTGCTGCCCATACCGCAACTACCGCGTTAATCACCACCAGGAACAGGAAGCCACTGTTTTCTGCTTTCTGAATACCGCCCGGAATATAGTCAAAGATTGGACCGATCCCGACCAGCGAAATCGCCCAAATCGCCATACCGCCGAAAACGATATAGATGCACGGGTTAAGAATGGCAGTGAATTTATTTAAAACTTTGCCACCGCCAAAACCAATACCAACGTTGACCAGCCAGAAGAGTAAGAAAGTAATTAAGCCCGGTAGAGAAAGGCCTAACAGCGTGAAATCGCCACCGAGAGTCAAAAATCCCGGCCAGATTTTGCCAATCAGGATCAAGCAGGCCAGCGATCCGGCGTAACATTGCAGGCCAAACCACATAATGGCAGCAATCCCGCCTCTTAATAATCCGGGAAACAGTGCGCCACGTACGCCATAAGAAGCACGCAGGATCATGGCAAACGGTACGCCGTATTTACTGCCCGCAGCACCGTTTAATACCATTACCGCGGCAATGAAAAAGGCGCTGAGGATAATTGCCAGCATAATACTAAAGGTAGACAAGCCGAGAATAAAAAAGCCGCCGACCATCACATAATTGGGAACGTTATGAACCGAACCCATCCATAAGGTAAAATAGTTAAATGTTTTCCAGGTCCGCTGGCTTTGCGTTTTCGGCAATAGATCTTCGCTATAGCCGCGTTGCTGGAATAGTTTTCTCTGATGTTCCATAAATCCCTCTTAATTTCACGTATCGAATAACGTCTTTTTAATCTAGCTATGAGGAACAAATAAAATAAAAATATTATTTTTAATACTGAAGCAACATCTTTGGCTGCTTTCTTTTTTTAATATTGCTGGCCGATTCATTTTCTGATATCGGCCATTTTTATTGCGGGTATCAGGCCAGTTTATGGTTAGCCATTAATTCCAGCGCCTGCACTAACGCAGAGTGATCCAACTGGCTACCACCGTTTGCCGCACAGGTATTAAACAATTCCTGGCAGGTCGCGGTGTTTGGCAGATTCAGTGCCAGTGCTTTCGCACTTTGCAGTGCCAGGTTGAGATCTTTCTGGTGCAGCGCAATTTTAAAACCTGGATTAAAGGTGCGTTTAATCATGCGCTCACCGTGAACTTCCAGAATACGTGAGGAAGCAAAGCCGCCCATCAGCGCCTGGCGCACACGTACCGGATCCGCTCCGGCTTTTGAAGCAAATAGCAGGGCTTCAGAAACCGCTTCAATATTGAGCGCCACGATAATCTGATTTGCCACTTTGCAGGTTTGACCGTCGCCGTTACCGCCCACGAGGGTGATATTTTTACCGAGCAGTTCAAACAGCGGTTTAACACGTTCAAATACCGCTTCGTCACCGCCAACCATAATCGACAACGTCCCTTCACGCGCGCCGATTTCACCGCCGGAGACGGGCGCATCGAGATAATCGCCGCCCAGTTCATTCACCTGACGAGCGAAACGTTTAGTTTCGATCGGGGAAATGGAGCTCATATCAACAATGGTTTTGCCCTTCAGCGAGGCTTTGGTACAACCATTTTCACCAAACAGAACTTCTTCAACCTGAGGTGTATCCGGCACCATAATAAAAATGATGTCCGATGCTTCCGTTACCTGGCGCGCAGTTTCAACACTGACGGCACCCAGTGACAGTAATTCATCAGCAACCGGACCAATGGTTGTGACATGTAGTTGATGACCGGCACGCGCCAGATTAATGGCCATCGGTGTACCCATAATGCCTAAGCCAATAAATCCCAGTTTCATAATTAACCTCTTTTAAATTTCGCTTTTCCTGAATTCAGACAACACGATCCCCTGCCGACTTAGCGACCTAAAAAAGCATTGTCTGAATAGCGTTACGTTTTAACGGTACGGATCCATCCAGCGTAAACCAGCCTCCGTGGTGGTTTGGGGTTTATATTCACAGCCAACCCAACCGTTGTAGTCAGAATTTTCAATTACCGTAAAGAGATATTCGTAATTAATTTCTCCGGTTCCCGGTTCGCCGCGATGCGGATTATCAGCGATTTGCAGGTGACCAATTTTATCGGCCCACTGAGTCATGGTATTAGTTAATTCACCTTCCATCCGCTGCATGTGATAAATGTCATACTGAATTTTCAAATTGCAGCAACCAACATCGTCAATCAGTTTCAGTGCCTGCCGGGTTCCGGTGAGATGGAAACCAGGAATATCAAAATGGTTGATAGGTTCAATCAGTAATAAAATATCTTCTTTCATCAGCATATTCGCGGCATAACGCAGGTTTTCTACAAGCGTTGCGTGAATCTGTTCACTGCTGAAACCAGCTGGCATTTTACCGACCAGACAGTTAATTTTTTTATTACCCAGCGCACGAGCATAACGAATAGCTGCTGCTACGCCATCCCGAAACTCTTCTTCACGGCCAGGAATACAGGCAATACCCCGCTCGCCCGCCGCCCAGTCACCTGCCGGTAAATTGTGCAGCGTATGTTCGAGTTTATTACTCGCCAGCACCTGTTTTAATTCTTCAATGTCGTAGTCATAAGGGAACATAAATTCAACGCCGCGAAAACCACACTGCGCAGCTTTCTCAAAACGGGCGAGAAAATCATATTCACCAAATAACATCGATAAATTAGCAGAGAAACGTAACATTATTTATCTCCCTTATTCATAGTGCATGAAACAGGTTTCAGTCGGTGCGTCCGCTGCGTTATCGGCGATATCTTCAAATTCCATGACGTTATCCAGTTCACTGCCCATCGAAATATTGGTCACACGCTCGAGAATAACTTCCACGACTACCGGTACCCGATATTGCGCCATTAAGACTTTCGCCTGTTCAAAGGCTGGTGCAATATCTTCCGGTTTGAAAACGCGAATTGCTTTACAACCTAAACCTTCCGCTACTTTTACGTGGTCGACGCCGTAACCGTTCACTTCGCTGGAGTTGATATTCTCGAAAGCGAGTTGCACGCAGTAGTCCATGTCAAAGGCGCGCTGCGACTGGCGAATCAGCCCCAGATAAGCGTTATTCACCAGCACATGGATGTACGGAATGTTGAACTGTGCGCCAACGGCCAATTCTTCAATCAGGAACTGGAAGTCGAAGTCACCGGAAATCGCCACCACATTGCGCTCTGGATCAGCGGCACAAACCCCCAGCGCCGCCGGAATCGTCCAGCCCAGCGGGCCTGCCTGCCCACAGTTGATCCAGTGGCGGTCTTTAAAGACATGCAGCATTTGTGCCGCAGCGATTTGTGACAGACCAATGGTGGTGACATAACAAACATCGCGACCAAAGGCTTTGTTCATCTCTTCATACACGCGCTGCGGTTTCACCGGCACGTTGTCGAAGTGGGTTTTGCGCAGCAAAGTGCGTTTGCGCTGCTGGCAGTCGGCGACCCATTCTTTACGACACGGCAGACGACCCGCTTTTTGCATCTCCTGCGCCACTTCAACCAGCAGCGTCAGCGCCGCTTTAGCATCAGAGACAATGCCGAGATCCGGACACAGCACGCGGCCAATTTGCGTCGGCTCAATATCGATATGAACGATTTTGCGCCCTTCGGTGTATTTCTCTACCGAACCGGTATGACGGTTAGCAAAACGGTTACCGATACCAAACACCATGTCGGACGCCAGCAACGTTGCGTTACCGTAACGATGCGCGGTTTGCAGACCCACCATCCCGGCCATCAGTTCATGATCGTCCGGGATACAGCCCCAGCCCATCAGCGTTGGGATCACCGGAACGCTGGTCAGTTCAGCAAACTGTTGTAACAGTGCAGCAGCGTCAGCATTGATTACCCCGCCCCCGGCAACAATCACCGGACGTTCGGCCTGAATTAACATTTCTACAGCTTTTTCGATCTGCATACGGCTGGCAGCAGGTTTGTAGACCGGCAGCGGTTCGTACATGTCAGGATCAAACTCGATTTCCGCAACCTGAACGTCGAACGGTAAATCCACCAGTACCGGACCCGGGCGACCAGAACGCATCAGGTGAAATGCCTGTTGCAGCACGCGAGGCACCAGCGCCGCTTCACGAACTGTAACCGCCATTTTGCTGACCGGTTTAGCAATTGCTTCAATATCAACGGCCTGGAAATCTTCTTTATGCAGACGGGCGCGCGGAGCCTGGCCGGTAATACACAGAATAGGAATGGAATCAGCAGAAGCGGAATAGAGCGCGGTGATCATGTCCGTGCCCGCAGGACCGGAAGTCCCCAGACATACGCCGATATTCCCTGCCGTTGCGCGGGTATAACCTTCCGCCATGTGCGAAGCACCTTCCACATGACGCGCCAGAATGTGACGAATACCGCCGTGCTTACGCATCGCTGAGTAGAACGGATTGATTGCAGCTCCCGGAACGCCGAAGGCGGTGGTGATACCTTCTTTCTCCAGCACATACATTGCCGCGTCAACGGCTCTCATTTTTGCCATTTTATTCCTACCTCTATTAATTGGAAAAATTTTCCAACTTTCAAATTTTGTCAAAAAAACCCGCTCCGCAGAGCGGGATGCGACAGACACTATGGATGTGCTTTCAGTCCCAACGCCGTGCTGATATCGCGGGCGGTGTCTCTGACCAGCTCACCCTGACTGACAAAACGATCTTCTGTCAGTCTTGATGAAGGCCCGGAGATGGAGATAGCGGCAACAACACTACCTACATCATCGTAAATTGCTGAAGCTATGCAATTCAGGCCTACAACATGCTCTTCTTTATCTACGGTATAGCCCAGTTCACGCGCTTGTTCCAGGTCCTTCAGCAAGGTGGGCATATCCACAAGCGTAGTTGGCGTAAACTGCTGCAAACCGGTTTGCAGAATGATGCTCATCAACTCCTCTTCCGCCAGTGGATAAAGCAGCGCTTTGCCCGCACCGGAAGCATGCAGCGGCAGACGACTGCCCAGCGGCGCACACATCCTGACCATCGATTTACACTCTAACTGACCAATTAATACCGCTTCATTGCCGTTACGGATCGCGACATTGACCGTTTCGCCGGAAAGTAACATCAGGCGGCGCATAAACGGCCCGGCGACGGAGAGTACATCGCGGTTATGGATGTACGCCGCACCGACGTTAAAGACACCTAATCCTATATGCCACCAGCCTAACTGACTGTCCTGATAGACAAAATCCGCTGCCTGTAAAACCTTCAGCAAGCGAAAGGTCGTGGAGAGCGGCAAATCCAGATTGAGAGAAATATCGCTAACCGACGAACTTCCCCCACTTTTTTCCAGATATTGCAGAATCGCAATTCCCCGCTCTAACGCCTGTGCGCCCTTCTGTGCCACAGGCTCCGCCTGTCCTGGCCTGCCGCGCCGTCTAACTTCCGTCATACCTACGTTAACTCCGACCT
This sequence comes from Escherichia sp. WS1451, assembly GCF_046487365.1. Classification (NCBI taxonomy): domain Bacteria; kingdom Pseudomonadati; phylum Pseudomonadota; class Gammaproteobacteria; order Enterobacterales; family Enterobacteriaceae; genus Escherichia; species Escherichia sp. WS1451. The sequence continues at coordinate 11,701 of NZ_JBJQJP010000022.1, read as the reverse complement.
ACAAGTGAGCATAAACAATGAACAATTCGTTTATCTTATGCAAGTCGGTTGCAGGCGTCACGCAAAACAGAGTTCCTGTTCAGGAATACTTTCAACATCACAGTTGTCACTGCCGCCGCGATCGATGGTCAAGAAATCGGTGACGCGCTGCCAGGCGAAAAGTGGATGATGCCAGACGTTACGATGGTAATTCACCCCCTGTTCGCCGTTGGTAATAAACGCCCGCAGCGTTGACAGGTCTGGTTTGTCGTCACCTAACGCCACGACCACCACAAACACTTCCCCTTTCATCGGGATAAAGGCCTGAGTGCCCAGCGGATGACGTTCGAGTTCGTGAATGGTCAGCGGCAGATTCGCCGGTTGCGCGCGGTTAATGCTGATAAGCGTACGGTCTTGCTCAAGAATCTCAACCAGCGCCAAATCGTGGTAACGCTCCACCAGGCCATTGTTAATATGGAAAAAATCCCGTTGCTGCGTTTCGATTACGTCGCCATAAGCACTAAAGGCTTCCTGACTTAACGGTAATACCTGAAGTTTCATCTTTTTGTCCTTGTAACATAATTCCGTTCAACCACCGCCGACCGGTCAGCTTGGTTTCAATAACAGGCAATCTAAAACCTTAAGAGAACAACATCAATACAAAAGTTGGAATATTTTTCCAAAACTAGATTTAGTCCACAAATTGAACAGGGTTATCATGTAAAAATACTGATAAATCAGAGGATAAGAAAATCACGCAACTTGCGGATTTAAAAGGGGATACCTGAAGATGTTCGATCCAGAAACCTTGCGGACTTTCATTGCGGTTGCTGAAACAGGAAGTTTTTCAAAAGCGGCAGAACGATTATGTAAAACCACGGCGACGATTAGTTATCGCATTAAACTTCTGGAAGAGAATACCGGAGTGGCGCTCTTTTTCCGCACGACTCGCAGCGTGACGTTGACAGCGGCTGGCGAGCATCTACTTTCTCAGGCCAGAGACTGGCTGAGCTGGCTGGAAAGTATGCCCAGCGAGCTGCAACAGGTGAATGATGGCGTGGAACGCCAGGTAAATATTGTCATCAACAACCTGCTCTACAACCCCCAGGCCGTCGCCCAACTGTTGGCGTGGCTGAATGAACGTTACCCCTTTACCCAGTTCCACATCTCCCGGCAAATCTATATGGGCGTCTGGGACTCGCTATTGTACGAAGGTTTTTCACTGGCTATCGGCGTCACGGGAACCGAGGCGCTGGCAAATACCTTTAGTCTTGATCCCTTAGGATCGGTGCAATGGCGCTTTGTCATGGCGGCGGATCATCCGCTGGCGAACGTTGAAGAGCCGCTAACAGAAGCACAGTTGCGGCGCTTTCCGGCGGTCAATATTGAAGACAGCGCCCGTACATTAACCAAACGCGTCGCCTGGCGATTGCCGGGGCAAAAAGAGATTATTGTTCCCGATATGGAAACGAAAATCGCCGCCCATCTGGCGGGCGTTGGCATTGGTTTTTTGCCAAAATCACTTTGCCAGTCAATGATCAATAATCAACAACTGGTCAGCCGGGTAATCCCAACGATGCGCCCTCCTTCGCCATTGAGTCTGGCATGGCGCAAATTTGGCAGCGGCAAAGCGGTAGAAGATATTGTGACCTTGTTTACCCAACGCAGGCCGGAAATCAGCGGATTTTTAGAAATTTTCGGCAACCCACGCAGTTAAAAATCAAGTTTCCTTGCGCGTTGGCGCGTAAAATAGCGCGCAAGCTGATTTGAGGTTCACTTTTAACTATGCAAGAGAGACACACGGAACAGGACTATCGTGCCCTGCTGATTGCTGATACGCCCATTATTGATGTTCGCGCCCCCATCGAGTTTGAGCAAGGCGCAATGCCTGCCGCTATCAACCTGCCGTTAATGAATAACGATGAACGCGCCGCCGTTGGCACCTGCTATAAACAGCAAGGGTCAGACGCGGCGCTGGCGCTGGGTCATAAACTGGTGGCCGGTGAAATTCGTCAGCAGCGTATGGACGCCTGGCGGGCAGCGTGCCTGCAAAATCCGCAAGGTATTCTCTGCTGCGCCCGTGGCGGTCAGCGCTCACATATTGTGCAAAGCTGGTTGCATGCAGCGGGGATTGATTATCCGCTGGTAGACGGCGGTTATAAGGCACTGCGCCAGACCGCGATTCAGGCGACCATTGAACTGGCACAAAAACCGATAGTGCTGATTGGCGGTTGTACCGGCAGCGGTAAAACGCTGTTAGTGCAGCAACAGCCAAACGGTGTTGATCTGGAAGGGCTGGCGCGTCATCGCGGTTCGGCGTTTGGTCGCACCTTACAACCACAACTTAGCCAGGCGAGTTTTGAAAACCTGCTGGCTGCCGAAATGCTAAAAACCGATGCCCGTCAGGATTTGCACCTGTGGGTGCTGGAAGATGAAAGCCGGATGATCGGTTCGAATCACCTGCCGGAATGCCTGCGCGAGCGAATGACTCAGGCGGCGATTGCGGTGGTAGAAGATCCGTTTGAGATTCGTCTTGAGCGCCTGAACGAAGAGTATTTCTTGCGTATGCATCATGATTTTACCCACGCGTACGGCGACGAACAGGGCTGGCAGGAATATTGCGAATACCTGCATCACGGACTTTCGGCTATTAAGCGTCGGCTGGGGCTACAGCGATATAACGAACTGGCTGCAAGGCTGGATGCAGCACTGACAACGCAACTCACCACCGGCAGCACCGACGGTCATCTGGCCTGGCTGGTGCCGTTACTTGAAGAATATTACGACCCGATGTATCGCTATCAGCTTGAGAAAAAAGCGGAAAAAGTTGTCTTTCGCGGTGAGTGGGCGGAAGTGGCGGAATGGGTTAAGGCGCAGTGATGGGCGGTATTCTGAAACGGCGATTGTCGTGAGAACAGAATGGTTGCACCAGAATACAGATATAAAAAAACCGACATGACAGTCGGTTTCATATTTATTGCCAAAATGCACACTGTTCATGCCAGATGCGGCGTAAACGCCTTATCCGGCCTACACAATCTTGCAAAATCAATATATTGCACGATCCTCGTAGGCCTGATAAGCGTAGCGCATCAGGCAATCTAACGCCTGTCATCACCCCGCAAACTGCCTGAACAGCGCCTTACCCTTAACCAGTCGCGCACCCAGCCAGCCGCCGCAAAGCGACAGCAGCAGCGCACCGCTGCACGGCAGAACAATCCACAATCGCCAGTCTGGCTCCCACGGGAAATCAAACACTTTCGATTGCAGTACCGCCAGTGCCGTTTCCGCACCAATTGCGGCCACCAGGCCAGAAACAAACCCAAGCATGGCGAACTCACACCACAATGTCGTGCGCAGCAGCTTTTTCCCCGCACCGAGTGTGCGCCACACCACCAGCTCCTGATGACGCTGACGCATTCCCACCTGCACCTGTGCCAGCAACAGCAACATACCGCAGGCGGTGACCAGCACCACCATCACCTCCAGCGCCCGACTTACCTGCTCCAGCACCTGACCGACCTGTTTTAAAATCGCGCCAATGTCTAACAGGCTAATAGTAGGGAACTGGCGGTTGAGTTGCGTCAACATGCCGTTGCCATTCTCCCAGCGGAAACTGGTAAGCCAGCTCTGCGGTTGCCCGTCTAATGCCCCTTCAGGGAAAATAAAATAGAAATTAGGCCGCAGACTTTCCCAGTCCACTTTGCGCAGGCTGGTCACTTTAGCGCGGAACTCCTGGGTATCGCCCATAAAAGTCACGGTATCACCGAGGGCAACGTTTAAGCGTTTCGCCAGCCCCTCTTCCATCGACACTTCATCGGCTTTTGGCGGCCAGTTACCGGCGACAATCGGATTATGATCGGGCCGCGTATTTTGCCAGGTAAGATTGAGTTCGCGATTGAGCGCCTCATCTTCATTGCCTTCTGTCGGCTTGCCGTTAATCGCCGTCAGTCTCGCCCGCACCACCGGATAAAACGATTCCGGGACTATCTGATGTTCCGCGAGGAACGCTTTTAGCGGTGCTACCTGTTCTGTGGCGATGTTAATTAAAAAGTAGTTCGGGCTTTCTGGAGGTAGCTGCTGCTGCCAGCGGTCGAGCAGATCGCCACGCAACACCAGCAGCAGTGCCAGAAGCATAAAGGAGAGCGAAAATGCCGAAAGCTGGCTTAACGTTGACCACGGCTGACGTAACAGGCGGCTAACCGCCAGGCGCAGAGGCAGCGATTTCAGCGTCATGCGGCGAAGTACATTCAGCAGCATCCAGCCCAGCACACCGCACAGCAAAGCCAGTACTACCGCGCCCGCCAGCACCGCCCAAAGCAGCATGCTGCCACCCATTAATCCGGCGAGCAGCAGCACAACCACCACACTGACAATCGGCAGATAAAACTTCAGCGGCCAGACGTTCGCAACCACATCATTACGTAATACGCGTAAAGGCTGCGTTGCCAGCAACAAGCGGTACGGTCGTAGCCCCACCAGCAGCGAGATGACCGTCATGGTGCCCAGCGCCCACAACCACGGCCAGAGGCTGGCTGGCGGTAGTGCAGCAGGCAAAACGGGCTTGAGCAGCACCATCAACACGTTTTCGAACAACAGGCCTATCGCACCACCGGTAACGGCTGAAAGCGCCAGCACCATCAACCACTGACCGACGATTAACTTACGCAATTGCGCTCGCCCTGCTCCCAGCGTTTTGAGGATCGCCATCAGATCGTAGCGACTGCGACAGTAATGATTCATCGCCACCGCCACCGCTGCCACTGCCAGCAGCAAGGTCAGAAGCGCCGAAAGCAGCAGGAACTGTTGCGAGCGTTCCATCGAGCGCCCCAGCGCGCCTTCGTCCTGTTCCAGACCGTACCAGCGTTGTTCGGGTTTAAGCTGGGGTAACAACCATTTCTCATAGCCGTCGAGCTGGTTCTCGTTGCCGCCGAATTTATAGCGCCAGGTGACCCGACTTCCCGGCTGCACGGCTCCGGTTTTATCGACATCCGCCAGATTCATCATCAGACGCGGAGCCATCTGGAAGGGGTTAAAACCGGAATCCGGTTCCTGAATCACTTCTCCGGCAATCCGCAAGGTGGCATCGCCCACGTCAATGGTGTCGCCCGTTTTCAGGTTAAGCAGTGCCATCAGGCGTGGGGCCAGCAATACGCTGCCCGCCTGCGGTTTCAGGCCTGGGGGATTGGTTTGCAGATCGCCATACATCGGGTAGATATCATCCACCGCTTTGACGTTCGCCAGCTGCGGTGTGTCGCCTGCAAATGTCATGGTGGCGAAAGTCAGCTGCTTGCCGACTTTCAGGCCGCGCTTTTGCGCTTCCTCCAGCCACGCTTGCGGCACTTCGCGCGAACTGCGCAACGCCCGATCGCCCGCCATAAACTCCCGGCTTTGCTGGCTTAAGCCCTTCTCCATGCGATCGCTGATATTGCCCAGCGCCAGCACGCAGGCCACCGCCAGGCTTAGCGCCAGCCAGACAATTAATAGCGACGGCGAGCGCCATTCGCGCCAGAACCAACGTGCAATCATGCTTCCTCCTGCAACTGCCCGTTCACCAGCCGTAAGCAGCGGTCGCAGCGTGCCGCCAGTTGCAGGTCGTGGGTCACCATAATCAACGTGGTGCCATGTTCACGGTTGAGGGAAAACAGCAGGTCGGCAATTTTATCGCCCGTCTGGCGGTCAAGATTGCCGGTGGGTTCGTCGGCAAACAGCACATCAGGCCGACCATTAAAAGCTCGCGCCAGCGCCACTCGTTGCTGTTCGCCGCCGGAAAGCTGTGCCGGAAGATGATCCAGACGTTTACCCAGTCCTAACTGTTCGAGCAACGCTTTTGCCCCGTTACGACTTTCCGCGCTACTCTCACCACGCAGCAGCGCCGGAAGCTCGACGTTTTCCAGCGCGTTAAGGGTAGGAATTAACATAAATGACTGAAAAACAAAGCCTACGTGCTTCGCGCGCAACTTTGCCCGCGCTTCTTCGTCCATATTATGTAGCGGTTGTCCCACCAGACTCACTTCGCCACTGCTGCCGTCATCCAGCCCGGCGAGGATCGCCAGCAAGGTTGACTTACCCGATCCCGACTCACCCACCAGTGCGATGGTCTCGCCACGTTTGACAACCAGCTCAACTCCGGTGAGGATGGAGAGTTCATGCTCCCCCTGACCGACGGACTTCTTAAGATGATGAACTTCAACAATGTTTTCCGCTGGCATTTGCCCTTCCTGTTCCTGGTCCTGTTAACCTTCCGTGCCGCTGCAGCGGACACGTTATTGATTCTGGGTGATAGCCTGAGCGCCGGGTATCGAATGTCTGCCAGCGCGGCCTGGCCTGCCTTGTTGAATGATAAGTGGCAGAGTAAAACGTCGGTAGTCAATGCCAGCATCAGCGGCGACACCTCGCAACAAGGGCTGGCGCGCCTTCCGGCTCTGCTGAAACAGCATCAGCCGCGTTGGGTGCTGGTTGAACTGGGCGGCAATGACGGTTTGCGTGGTTTTCAGCCACAACAAACCGAGCAAACGCTGCGCCAGATTTTGCAGGATGTCAAAGCCGCCAACGCTGAACCATTGTTAATGCAAATACGTCTGCCTGCAAACTATGGTCGCCGTTATAATGAAGCCTTTAGCGCCATTTACCCCAAACTCGCCAAAGAGTTTGATGTTCCGCTGCTGCCCTTTTTTATGGAAGAGGTCTACCTCAAACCACAATGGATGCAGGATGACGGTATTCATCCCAACCGCGACGCCCAGCCGTTTATTGCCGACTGGATGGCGAAGCAGTTGCAGCCTTTAGTAAATCATGACTCATAAAGCAACGGAGATCCTGACAGGTAAAGTTATGCAAAAATCGGTCTTAATTACCGGATGTTCCAGTGGAATTGGCCTGGAAAGCGCGCTCGAATTAAAACGCCAGGGTTTTCATGTGCTGGCAGGTTGCCGGAAAGCGGATGATGTTGAGCGCATGAACAGCATGGGATTTACCGGCGTGTTGATCGATCTGGATTCGCCAGAAAGTGTTGATCGCGCAGCCGACGAAGTGATCGCCCTGACCGATAATTGTCTGTATGGGATCTTTAACAATGCCGGATTCGGCATGTATGGCCCCCTTTCCACCATCAGCCGTGCGCAGATGGAACAGCAGTTTTCTGCCAACTTTTTCGGCGCACACCAGCTCACCATGCGCCTGTTACCCGCGATGTTACCGCACGGTGAAGGGCGTATTGTGATGACCTCATCGGTGATGGGATTAATCTCCACGCCGGGTCGCGGCGCTTACGCAGCCAGTAAATATGCGCTGGAGGCGTGGTCGGATGCGCTGCGCATGGAGCTGCGCCACAGCGGAATTAAAGTCAGCCTGATCGAACCTGGTCCCATTCGTACTCGCTTCACCGACAACGTCAACCAGACGCAAAGTGATAAACCAGTCGAAAATCCCGGCATCGCTGCCCGCTTTACGTTGGGACCGGAAGCGGTGGTCGACAAAGTGCGCCATGCTTTTATTAGCGAGAAGCCGAAGATGCGCTATCCGGTAACGCTGGTGACCTGGGCAGTAATGGTGCTTAAGCGCCTGCTGCCGGGGCGCGTGATGGACAAAATATTGCAGGGGTGAGTTGAAGCGCGCGCTTAAGCCCCCATGTCAAAGAAAATATCGACAACAGAGAGCGACTCCATGTCCGTAGAAAATATTGTCAACATTAACGAATCTAACCTGCAACAGGTTCTTGAACAGTCGATGACCACTCCGGTGCTGTTCTATTTTTGGTCTGAACGTAGCCAGCACTGTTTGCAGTTAACCCCAATTCTGGAAAGCCTCGCGGCGCAGTACAACGGGCAATTTATTCTGGCGAAGCTGGACTGCGACGCGGAGCAGATGATTGCCGCCCAGTTTGGTCTGCGCGCGATTCCGACCGTGTATCTGTTCCAGAACGGGCAACCGGTAGACGGCTTCCAGGGGCCGCAACCGGAAGAGGCGATCCGCGCCCTGCTGGATAAAGTGCTGCCGCGCGAAGAAGAGCTGAAAGCGCAGCAGGCGATGCAGCTGATGCAGGAAGGCAATTACACCGACGCCTTGCCATTGCTGAAAGACGCCTGGCAGTTGTCGAATCAGAACGGGGAGATCGGCCTGCTGCTGGCAGAAACGCTGATTGCGCTGAACCGTTCTGAAGATGCTGAAGCCGTGCTGAAAACCATTCCTTTACAGGATCAGGACACCCGCTACCAGGGGCTGGTGGCGCAAATCGAACTGCTGAAGCAGGCGGCAGATACGCCGGAAATTCAACAGCTGCAACAGCAGGTGGCAGAGAATCCAGAAGATGCCGCACTGGCGACGCAACTGGCACTGCAACTGCACCAGGTTGGGCGCAATGAAGAGGCGCTGGAGTTACTGTTTGGGCATCTGCGTAAAGATCTCACCGCCGCAGACGGTCAGACGCGTAAAACGTTCCAGGAGATCCTCGCTGCGCTGGGTACAGGTGATGCACTGGCGTCGAAGTATCGCCGCCAGCTGTATGCGTTGTTGTATTGAGTTTCCGTTGATCGGCACATGAACCACAACGCCGGATGCGATGCTGCGCATCCGGCATTGCATCATTTCTTCTTCAATTGCGTCACCACCAACTGGTGGCGCGAATTATAAAATTTACGATAGGTTAAATAGCAGGCAATAATGGTAGACAGGCTGGCAGTTGAGAGCAGCATAAAGGTCACCATAATCTGATATTTAATCGCCTTCACCGGATCAATCCCGGCAAATATCAGCCCGGACATCATTCCTGGTAAACTCACTAAGCCAACCGTTTTTGCTGAATCGACCGTCGGAATTAAAGCCGCGCGAATACTGTCGCGAATCAATATCGCTGAAGCCTGTTTCGGCGTCGCGCCAAGACTCAGTTTCTCCTGAATCTGTTGCTGTTCGCTAATGACCCGTTGCCCTAAATTGTTGTAACACAACCCCACCGCTACCATGGCGTTACCGGCTATCATCCCGGCGATAGGGATCACCTGCATCGGGATAAATTCAATCGACCCTGAGAGAATCAGCACCGCCAGGGTAATTCCCGCCCCGACCGTAATGGCAATAAACGATGAGATAAAAGCTTTAGCAATATATTTACTGCGTTTTTGCGCGTTCCACGCCGCATTAAAGCAGATAAATAACACCATCAATAATGTCAGGCTGGCATCATCCACGCTGAAAATATACTTCAGCACATAGCCGACAATAATCAGCTGAATTATCGCGCGCCCGACGCTCCAGAGAATATCTTTCTCCAGCGCCAGTTTTTCTTTATGGCTAATTAAGATTGCCACCACCACCAGCATTAATGCCATTGCCAATGATTCGTTAGTAATATTATGCGAGTTCATAGCGTGCTTCCTGCATTTCTCCGGCATGCGGTTGCAGTGTAATCACTTTATCCGCATGATTAATTTCGTCTTTATCGTGTGTCACCCACAGCACGGCAATATTTTGCTCGTGCACATAACGATGGATCATCTCATTAACGTTATGTTTATTACTTTCATCCAGCGCACTGGTGATTTCATCCAGCAATAAAACCTTCGGCATAAATTGTAGGTTACGAATCAATGAGATGCGTTGTTTTTCACCCCCAGATAGCTCGGCGATATTTTTCGTCAAAATGGTGTCCGGCAAAGCGAAGCGTTCGAGAAAATCGAGAAAAATGGCTGGGTCAGGCTGCTGGTTACGGATCTGCCAGGGAAAGATCAGATTATCGTATACCGTATCGCCAAACAGCGTCGGCGTCTGGGCGCAGTAAGACACTTGCTGGCGGTAGATTTCTGGCTTTAGTGTGCTGACATCCTCACCTTCAAACAGTAACGTTCCGCTGGTTGGGCTGATCAATGAAGCAACTATTTTTAGCAGCGTACTTTTGCCACAACCGGAAGGACCGGTAATTAACTTAAATTCGCCAGCACGCAGCGAAAAATTGATGTTATTAAGAATCTTCGCATCACCCGCCAGATATCCTACGTTTTGTAGCTGAAGCAAAGGACTATTTTCCTGCATCACTGTTCCCTTTTTCTGATTTTTACTAAAAACAGTTTATCCTTCGCAGGAATAAGGGGGAACTCTCTTTCAGTAATCAGGTATAATTTGTTTAATCAAGCAGCAATTTTGCTGATTATGGACGGTACAACAGGAGGTTTTTCCGATGCTTATCTTTATCCCGATTCTCATTTTTGTCGCGCTGGTCATTGTCGGCGCGGGCGTCAAAATCGTGCCGCAGGGCTATCAATGGACGGTAGAACGTTTTGGTCGCTATACCAAAACGTTACAGCCGGGGCTCAGTCTGGTGGTGCCGTTTATGGATCGCATTGGTCGCAAGATCAATATGATGGAGCAAGTGCTCGATATCCCTTCCCAGGAAGTTATCTCGAAAGATAACGCCAACGTTACCATCGACGCAGTCTGTTTTATTCAGGTGATTGACGCGCCGCGCGCGGCTTATGAAGTCAGCAATCTGGAGCTGGCGATCATCAACCTGACCATGACTAACATCCGTACCGTGTTGGGTTCAATGGAACTTGACGAAATGCTCTCTCAGCGCGACAGCATCAACTCACGCCTGCTGCGTATTGTCGATGAAGCCACCAACCCGTGGGGGATTAAAGTCACCCGTATTGAAATTCGCGACGTGCGCCCACCGGCAGAGCTTATCTCTTCAATGAACGCGCAGATGAAAGCGGAACGTACCAAACGCGCTTACATTCTTGAAGCGGAAGGGATCCGTCAGGCGGAAATCCTCAAAGCCGAAGGTGAAAAACAGTCGCAAATCCTGAAAGCGGAAGGCGAACGTCAGTCGGCGTTTTTACAGGCTGAAGCGCGTGAACGTTCCGCCGAAGCAGAAGCCCGCGCCACCAAAATGGTGTCTGAAGCTATCGCCTCCGGTGATATTCAGGCGGTGAACTACTTCGTCGCACAGAAATACACCGAAGCGTTACAGCAGATCGGTTCGTCCAGTAACAGCAAAGTGGTGATGATGCCATTAGAGGCCAGCAGCCTGATGGGGTCGATTGCCGGGATTGCTGAGCTGGTGAAAGACAGCGCCAACAAACGGACTCAGCCATGATGGAGTTAATGGTCGTTCATCCACATATTTTCTGGCTCAGTCTCGGCGGGTTGCTGCTGGCAGCCGAGATGTTGGGAGGCAATGGTTATCTGTTGTGGAGCGGCGTGGCAGCGGTGATTACCGGTCTGGTGGTCTGGTTGCTGCCGCTGGGTTGGGAGTGGCAAGGGGTGATGTTTGCCATCCTGACGCTGCTCGCCGCCTGGCTGTGGTGGAAATGGCTGGCACGAGGCGTGCGCGGACAAAAGCACAGTGACAGCAATCTTAACCAGCGCGGTCAACAATTGATCGGCAGACGGTTTGTACTGGAATCACCGCTGGTCAACGGGCGCGGTCATATGCGCGTCGGCGACAGTTCATGGCCTGTCAGCGCCAGCGAGGATCTCGGTGCAGGTACGCATGTTGAAGTCATTGCGATAGAAGGGATAACGCTGATCATCCGTGCGGTCATCGCCTGATGCGACGCTGACGCGTCTTATCATGCCTACAAAATATGCCCGAATCGTAGGCCAGATAAGGCGCTTGCTGAACTGCACCCCAAATGTTGGACATAATCTGACATCTGAAGGTGCAGTTTATGAAACATTCATTTGAAGTAAAACTTGCCGCTGTAAATCATTACCTGGCTGGTCATGC